>CAITOL010000057.1 GCA_903893975.1 uncultured Rhodospirillales bacterium
CGGCGCGCGCCTTCCGGTGATTGATAACGTGTCACTTCAGGTGGCGCCGGGTGAGTTCGTGGCACTGCTCGGCCCATCCGGTTGCGGCAAATCGACCTTGCTGCGGTTGGTGGCGGGCCTGGAGCCGCCGCGCGCGGGGCGCCTATTGGTGGATGGTCAGCCCATCACCGGGCCAGACCCGTCGCGCGTGGTCGTGTTCCAGGACCCGACTTTGTTCCCTTGGCGCACCGTCTGGGACAATGCCGCGCTGGGGCTGGAGGCACGCGGTCTGCTGCGCCAGCAGCGCGACCGGGTGGATGCCGCCCTGGATCTGGTTGGTCTCGCCGGCTTCGGCCGCGCTTATCCGCACCAACTATCCGGCGGCATGTCCCAACGCGCCAGCCTCGCCCGCGCCCTGGTCAACGAACCACGCTTGCTGATCCTCGACGAACCGCTCGGCAAGCTCGACAGCCTGACCCGACTGACAATGCAGGGTGAACTGGTGCGGCTTTGGCAACAAGCCCGCTTCACCGCTCTGTTGGTCACCCATGACGTCGAGGAAGCGTTGCTGTTGGCCCAGCGCGTGATCGTGCTCACCGATCGGCCGGCGCAGATCAAGGCGGAGGTTGCGGTGGATCTCCCCTATCCACGCCACCGCGATGACCCACGTCTGGTGGCGCTCCGCCGCGACGTTCTGGCCAGTCTGGGCTTGCCTTCGTAGTCCGTCGCGCGCCTCACCGTAAACATCCCCATCCCCTGGAGGCATCTGATGCCCGTCGAATTCATCGGCTTTGTCGGCAACCACAACGCATCCGAAATCATCGCCCGTTCCGGCCCGGTGCTTGATCTCCCTTATGTCGAGGCGCTGGCCAGCGCGCATGAATATGGTGGGTTCGACCGTGTGCTGCTGGCATTCCATTCCGCCTCGCCGGACCCGCTGGCGGTTGGCCAGCATGTGCTGTCCGTCACCAAACGGCTTGGCACCCTGATCGCCTACCGGCCCGGCTTCACCGCGCCTACGGTTCTGGCACGCCAGTTTGCCACCTTGCAGCAGATCAGCGGCGGGCGGGTTTCGTTCAACGTCATCACCGGTGGCGATCATGCCGAGCTGGTGCATGACGGCAATACGGTGGTTGATAAAGACGAGCGTTACGCCCGCACCAGTGAGGTTTTGGACATTCTGCGCGCCGAATGGACATCGGAAGCGCCGTTCGACTATCCCGGCAAATTCTACCAGGTCGAGGGTGGCTTTTCTGCCCTGCGCCCGCAGGCGCCAGTGGAAATTTTCGTCGCCGGCGCCTCCGATGCCGCAGTAGAGGTCGCGGGCCGCCATGCCGACGTCTTCGCGTTGTGGGGAGAAACCTACGACCAGGTGCGCAGCCAGATCGCCAAGGTCCGCGCCGCCGCAGCCCAAAATGGCCGCCCGGCCCCACGGATTTCCCTGTCGCTCCGCCCGATTCTGGCGGAGACCGAGGCGGCTGCCTGGGCGCGTGCGGACGCCATCCTGGCCGAAGCCCAACGGCTGGCCCCGAAGACCGGCTTCGCCGCCAAGGGGGAGGCCCCCAACGAAGGCTCTCGTCGCCTGCTCGCCGCCGCCGCGCAAGGGCCCAGGCTGGACAAGCGACTTTGGACGGCATTGTCGCAATTCACCGGCGCCAAGGGCAATTCGACCTCGCTGGTCGGCACCCCGGATCAGGTCGCCGAGGCGATGCTGGATTACTACGCGCTCGGGGTGGATATTTTCCTTATCCGTGGCTTCGATCCCTTGGCCGACGCCGTTGCCTATGGTCGCGACCTGCTGCCACGGGTGCATGCTCTGGTGGCGGAACGCGATCGCCTCGGCCTCCGCCAGGTCGCCTAAAACCTACCAACTGGCGCCTACCGACAACCCCTGCCAGCTCGCGCTGGCCGGGTGCGCTGAATCCACCCGCCATTCCGCCACGCAGCCATAGACGCGCTTTCCGCCCCTACGCAACAAACGCGATGGACACCGGCGCGTGAAAGCAGGATTTTGGCCCCGATTGCAGGGAGATCCCCCCATGTCCGCACCGTCACGCCAACCCGTCCTGTTCCTCGCCCACGGCGCCCCGCTTACGGCGATCCGTGACACGCTCTACACGCGGTATCTGGATCGCCTCGGCGAAACCCTGCGCCCGCGTGCGGTGCTGCTGTTCACCGCCCATTGGGAATCCCTAACTACCACCTTGACCGCCCGCGATACCGCGCACGAAACGATTCACGATTTCGGACCTTGGTGGCCCGAGGAACTGTTCGCAGTGCGCTATCCCGCACCAGGCTCCACGGCGGTTGCGGCGGAGGTATTGTGCGCGTTGCGTTCAGCCGGCCTTCAAGCCACGACCGATCCCGACCGCGGGCTTGATCACGGCGCCTGGACGCTGCTGCGGCGCCTGTTCCCAGCGGCCGATGTGCCGGTGATCCAGGCCTCCATCGACCCCGCTTTGCCGCCTGACCGCCAGTTCGCGATTGGCGCGGCGTTGCGCGACCTGCGCGCGCACGGCGTCCTCATCATTGCCAGCGGCGTGACGGTGCATAATCTCGCGCTCCGCAACGTGCCGGCAACCGAGCCATGGGCGTTGGAATTCGACGACTGGCTGATCACCAACCTGCGCGCCGGCAACACCGAGGCCCTGTTTGCCTACGCCGAAGCCGCGCCGCATGCCGCGAAAGCCGTGCCCACCACGGAACATTTCGTGCCGTTGTTCATCGCCCTCGGTGCGGCCGACCCCGGAGACGTCCCGCACGTCGTCTACCGCGGGTACGAGAATCTGCTCAGCTACCTCTCAATCGCCTTCGACCTGCCGGCAAACGCGCCACGCCTGACCCGTCCGGAGGATGCGGCAACCAGTGTCGAGGCCCCCGCGCCAGTGCAAAAGCTCGTGGCGGCGAACTGACCGCGACCGCCAGGACCTCGCGGCCCTATCCGGCTTGACGGGCCGGCCATGCGCGGTCCTACTATGCGGTCTGCTCCTGCCAAGGAATGACCGCACCATGCGCATCGCCGCCGCCGCTGTCCTTGCCTTAGTCACCGGTGCCGCCCAGGCCCAAACCCCAGATTTGCCGCAGCTGCGGGTCGCGATGTCGCAGGATGCCGACGCGCTGGACCCGACCTTGAGCCGGACCTACGTCCAGCGCGTCGCCACACTGAACATGTGCGACGGGTTGTTCACGTATGACGATAAGTTGGCCATCGTGCCGCGCATCGCCACATCTTATAGCTGGGCCGACAGTACCACGCTCGTCGTAAAACTCCGCCCGGGCGTCACCTTTCACGATGGCACTGCGGTGGATGCGGCGGCGGTGAAGTATAGCCTCGAACGGCATGCCAGCCTCAGCGGCAGTGCCCGCAAGGGCGATGTCGCCAGCCTGGATCACGTCGAAATCGTCGATCCGCTGACGGTGCGCTTCGTCCTGAAGGCGCCGGATGTGGTGTTCCTGTCGCAGCTCGCCGTGCGCGCCGGCGTGCTGGTATCCCCCAAAGCGGCGGAGGCCGCCGGCAAGGATTTCGCACTGCATCCGGTGTGCGCCGGGCCATACAAATTTGTCGAACGCGTCGCGCAAGACCGCATCGTCATCGACCGCGTGCCCGATTATTGGGATGCCGCCAATTATCATTTCTCACGGGTGACATTCCGCCCGGTTACCGACAGCACGGTGCGGCTGGCAAATCTGCAAGCCGGCGCGGTGGATGTGAACATCGAAATCCCGCCTGTTGATATGGACAAGGTGCGGCAAGACCCCAAGCTGCAACTCACCGCCTTCGATGGCTTGGGCTATTCCGGCATCAGCTTTAATCTTGGCCGCACCGCAACCGGGCAAACCCCGCTGGGCACCGATGCCCGCGTGCGCCGCGCCTTTGAACTGGCGCTGGACCGTGCCGCCCTGGTGCAGGTGGTCTATAACGGCGCCCACGCGGTCACCGCCCAGCCAATGCCGCCAACCAGCCCGTTCTACGTGCCCGCCGTCGCCCCCACCCAGCGCGACCCCGCCAAGGCCAAGGCGCTGCTGGCCGAAGCCGGGGTGAAGCTGCCATTCCCCATCGTGTTGACCGTCATCAATCAGCCGGACCAGGTGCAACTCGCCGAAGTCATCCAGTCCATGGCGGCAGAGGCGGGGTTTGAGGTGAAGATCAACGCCATGGAGTTCGTCGCCAGCCTGGATGCGGGGGAGAAGGGTAACACCGCCGCCTATTTGGTCGGCTGGACCGGGCGGCCGGATGCCGATGGCAATATCCGGGATTTGCTGCACACCGGCGCCCCGGTGAATTGGGTGGGCTACAAGAACCCGTCCTTCGATACGCTGATTGATCAGGCGCGCGGCATTGCCGATATGGGGCAGCGGCGGGCGCTCTATGGCAAAGCGTTTGAAATCCTGCACCAGGATATGCCCATCCTGTATCTCTACGCGCCGCGCTGGATTTTCGGCATGTCGCGTAAAATCAGCGGCTTCGTTCCGGTCGCCGATGGCATGCTGCGGCTCAACGGGGTGACGATGGCGCGGTGAGGTTAGCGAAAGTCCCGCGTCGGCACCCGGATGGCGTCGTTCTGGCCGGGTTGAGCCCCAATCTGCCCCAGGCTGTCGGTTAAATCATGCAAGCGGTGGGCGATGATATGCACCACCTCGCCCTCCCGCTGCACCCGGCCTTCCACCCCCAACATGCGCGCACCCAGTACCAGGCGCCGCTGCTTTTCGAATAAATCCGCCCACACCACCAGGTTCGCGAAGCCGCTTTCATCCTCAATCGTAATGAACGTCACCCCCGTTGCCGTGCCCGGCCGCTGCCGCACCAGCACCAGCCCGGCCAGCTTGGTGGTGCGGCCGTCGCGCTGCCCGGTGGCGGCCGCACAGGTCTGGAACCCTTGGCCGACCAACATCGCCCGCAGAAAAAACAACGGGTGCTGGCGGAGCGACAGGCCAACCACGGCGTAATCCTCCGCCACCTCGCGCCCATCGGTCATCGGTGCCAGGCTGACACTGGGCTCCCGGCGCTCCAACGTATTGGCGAATAATGGCAGGCTATCATCGCGCAAGGCTTTCAACGCCCACAGCGCCTCCCGCCGCGCCAGGCCCAGGCTGGGGCGGAAGGCATCGGCTTCCGCCAGATGCACCAGGCTTGCCACCGGAATGCCGGCGCGGCGCGACACGTCCTCAGCGGTCTGAAACGGCTGCGTCGCGCGCGCGGCGACCAGCTTGGCCGCCTCGGCATTGCCCAGCCCCTGCACCATGCGCAGGCCGAGCCGCACGGCAAACCGGTCCGGCGTGTCGGTTTCCAACGTGCAATCCCAGCGGGATGCGTTGACGCAAACCGGGCGGATTTCCACCCCATGGTCCCGCGCATCCCGAACGATTTGCGCCGGCGCGTAAAACCCCATCGGCTGCGCGTTGAGCAGGGCGGCGCAAAACACATCCGGATGCCAGCATTTCAACCAGGCGGAGGCATAAGCGATCAACGCGAACGAGGCGGCATGGCTTTCCGGAAAGCCGTAGCTGCCAAACCCCTCCAGCTGGCTGACAATCCGGGCGGCGAAATCCGCGCTATACCCCCGCGCCACCATCCCCGCGCTCAGCTTGTCGCGAAAATTCACCACCCCGCCAGTGTGTTTGAACGTTGCCATCGCGCGCCGGAGCTGATCGGCCTCACCGGGGGTAAAGCCCGCGCATTCAATCGCCACCCGCATGGCCTGTTCCTGAAACAGCGGCACGCCGAGGGTTTTGCCCAGCGCGCGCTCCAGCTCCGGCGTCGGGAATTCCACCTTCTCCTTGCCTTCACGCCGGCGCAGATACGGGTGCACCATATCGCCCTGGATCGGGCCGGGGCGGACGATCGCCACCTGAATCACCAGGTCGTAAAACGTGCGCGGCTTCAGCCTTGGCAGCATGCTCATCTGCGCCCGGCTTTCAATCTGAAACGTGCCCAGCGTGTCGGCGCGGCGGATCATCGCATAGGTGCGCGGGTCTTCCGTCGGGATACTGGCAAGGTCGAGCGTGATGCCCTTGTGTTCTGACATCAGATCGAAACCGCGCTTCATGCAGCTCAACATACCCAGCGCCAGACAGTCGACTTTCATGAATTTCAGCGCGTCGATATCGTCCTTGTCCCATTCGATCACCTGCCGGTCCGCCATCGCCGCCGGCTCAATCGGCACCAGCTCATCCAGCCGGTCACGGGTCAGTACGAACCCGCCAGGATGCTGCGACAGGTGCCGTGGCGTGCCGATCAGCGCCCGCGCCAATTCCAGCGCGAGTTGCAGCCGGGCATCGTCAAGGTTCAGGTTCAGATCCTCGGCATGTTTGAGTTCAACCGCCTCTGAACTCCAGCCCCAGACTTGTGATGATAACGATTTGATTAAATCCTCCGGCAGGCCCAGCGCCTTGCCAACATCACGCAACGCCCCGCGAGACCGGTAGCGGATCACGGTGGCACAAAGGGCGGCGTGATCGCGGCCATAGCGGTTAAATACAAACTGCATCACCGTTTCGCGCCGCTCATGCTCAAAATCGACGTCGATATCCGGGGGTTCCTGGCGTTCCTGGCTAATGAAACGCTCAAACAACAAATCGTGGCATCCGGGATCGATCGAGGTGATGCCGAGCACGTAACACACCGCCGAATTGGCCGCCGACCCACGGCCCTGGCACAGAATATCCTGGCTGCGCGCATACTGCACGATGCTATGCACCGTCAGGAAATAGGCGGCGTAGTTCAACTGCTCAATCAGCGCCAACTCATGCCGCAAGGTGGTCGCCACCGCATCCGGCACCCCTTCCGGATACCGCGCCTCGGCGCCCGCCCAGGTAAAGCGCGCCAGGGTCTGCTGCGCGGTCAGCCCGGGCAGGATGGCTTCCTCGGGATACTGATAGGCCAGTTCGCTCAACGAAAACCGGCACGCTGCCGCAATGTCCAGCCCAGCCGCCAGCGCATCGGGGTAGCGCGCATACAGCCGGTGCATTTCCGCCGCCGCCTTTAAGTGCCGGTCGCCGAAGCGGCTGCGTTGAAAGCCGAGATCATCGATGCTGCACCCCAGCCGGATGCAGGTCACAACATCATGCAGCATGCGTTGGTCCGGGTGGTGATACAGCACATCCCCGGTAACCACCGGCCGCACCCGCGCCTGCGTCGCCAGCGCCGCCAGCTGATGCAGCCGCAACTGGTCGCCCGGCCGCCGTCGCAGGGTTAATGCCATATGCCCGCGCCGGCCGAAGATCGTGGCCAGCTGCCGCAACTGCCCGGTGCAGACCGCATCCGGCATATCCGGCACCAGCACCGCGAACAGCCCCGCCGCCTGCGCCGCCAGATCGTCCCAGCCCAGGTCGCAACCCGCTTTGCCCGCCCGCTGCTTCCCCATGGACAGCAGCCGGCAGAGCCGCGCGTACGCAGGCCGATCCTGCGGATAGACCAGCACCACCGCCCCGTCGCGCAGCTCTAACCGGCAGCCCACAATCAACCGCACCCCGCTGGCGCGGGCCGCTTCATGCGCCCGGACAATGCCGGCCAGGCTGTTACGATCGGTGATCGCCAGCGCCCCAATGCCCAAGGCCGCCGCCTCGGCAAACAAGGCCTCGCACGAACTCGCCCCCCAGAGGAACGAGAAATGTGAGGCGCACTGCAATTCGGCATACTGCATGGCGTGCTGACCTGCCGTTAGCCGAACAACCCATGCAGAAACCAGCGATGCGATCCGGTTTCCGGATGCGTCCCGTCACCCGCCCGAAACAGCCAGAAACGCTGGCCGGCTTCATCCTCCACCTGAAAGTAATCGCGCACCGCATCCCGCTCGGCGGTGTGGCGGCTCCACTCGCCATAAATCCGTTCCGGCCCATCCGCGCGGCGCACGCGCCGGCGCAGGCCGCGCCAGGTGAACTGCACGGGGGGATTATCGGGCAGCAAGGCCATGGTTTCCACCGGCTCGGGCGGGGTGAGCAACCGTGGCGGGCGGGGCCATTGCGGCGGCCAGCGCAGCCGGGTTGGCGGAGCAAGTGGGGCGATTTTGTGCATGGCGCGCTCGGGGATATCGCTCTCCACCGGCGCCAGCCGATACAGCCGCGCCTGCCCCACCCGGTTGGTGAGCGTATCGATCAGCCCGGCGATATCGGCAACCGGCGCTTCGCCCAACCGGCTGGCGGCGGGCTGAAAGTCCAACGGCTCGCTGACCGGCGCGGCCAAGGTCATCGCCTCAATACCAAAGCCGGGATCAATGCCGTCCAGTTGGGCGCAGAGCAGCCGGGCCAGATGCTTGGCATCGCGGGCCGGCTTGGCGGTGCCAATGCGAATGGCGGCAATGCCGGCATCCACGCGATGGAACAGCAGATCCAGCCGCCGGGCACCGAGGCATTTGCCATCCAGCACAGCGCAGAGCGCGCGGGTCAATTCCGCAATCCACAGCGCCAGCGCCTCGGCGGTGGCGATTGGCTCGGCAAACACCCGATGCACCTGCGGCAGATCGGGCGTGGTCACGGGGGTAATCGGCTCCGCCCGGCGGCCGAAGGCCTGGTCCAGCCGGCGACCGGGTTCCGGGCCGAAGCGCAACGCCAGCGGCGCGCGCGGAGTGGCTTCCAGCGCGCCGATATGCTCGAAGCCAAGGCGCTGCAACCCGGCGACGATATCCCCCGGCAACCGCAAAGCCGCGATCGGCAAATCCGCCAGCGCGCCGGCGGTGCTGTCCACCAGGGTGGGGTTGGCCTTACGCCGCGCCAGCGCATGCGCGGCACCGACCGTGGCCGCCATGGCGGCACGCGCTTGAATGCCCGCCTCCGTCAGGCGGCGCACCAGCCCGGCCAGCATCGCCTGCGCCCCGCCGGCAAGATGCGTGGCCCCCGTGGCATCGATCAGCAGCCCATCCGGCGGATCGGCGGCCACAATCGGGGCGTAATGCCGCTGCGCCCATTGCGCGAGCCGTTGCAGCCCGGCGGCATCCTCGGCCGGGTCGGCGGGCAGGCTTGGCAAGTCCGGCACCAGCGCATGCGCCTGGGTGGCGGCCATGCCCGGGCGGATGCCAAGCGCCAGCGCCTGGGCATCGGCCGCCATCACCACCCGGCGGCGGCCTTGCCGGCCCAGCAAGACCAGCGGGGCATCAGGCGACGGCTTGGCGCTGCCCGGCAGGCGGCGCAAGCGATCCGTGGGCCAGGTTGGCAAATACACCGAGATGACCTGTTTCATCGCAGGCTTCCATCATAAAATCCGCACATTCTCCGGCCCGGTTGCGGATCAGCTCCACCAGCCAGCGTGCCCGCCCAACGCCCGGCACCGGCAAGGGTGCCGATGGCAAGGCCGAAATCCGCCAGCGCGTCACCGCGGCGGTGGGCTGGCCGAAATCCGCCGCATCGGCTGGCCGCCGCCAGCGCCGCACCGCAATGCCGATGGTGCCGGTGCGCTCGGCCGCCAGTTGCAACCGGCGGGAGGTGAGCATCGACAGCCGGGCTACCTCCGCCACCACGCCGCCCAGGCCGCCATGGCGCAGCCCCTCCTCAAAGCAGGCCATCACCGCCTTGTCGTCCGCGGCTTCAACGTAAATCACCCGGTCCGGGTCCAGCCCGGCCTGAGCCAAAGCCGGGGCGAACAGGTCGGCTTTGGTCAGGCACCACAGCACCGGGCCAGGGCAGCGGGCCAGAATGCCGGCGGCGAACAAGGTGGCGCAGCTCGCATCCAGCATGCCCTGGCCACCGCCGGCCACTTCATGCAGTGCTCCGCGCAGCAGCCCGCCTTCCGGCAGGCTGGCATCCAGCGCGGCCACCCCAAACGGCAGCACGCCGCGCGGCGCCTGGCCGTGGGCCTCAATGGCGGCGATGCGCGCACGCAACGCCTGCAGTGCGGTGGGGGACCGCGCGTCTGACATGGGGGGAGCCTCAAAAATGCTGCGGTGTATGTTCTCTATATGTTCTCATCATTGGCCACAGAGTCAACAAGAGTCTCACCCGGCTTGGCCGCGCCCCGTTTCTGCGCTTCACTCTGGAAAAACCGTATGGGAGCCACGTCATGACCGACGCCACCGCCGCCGTCCCCAACGCGCTGGCCATCGCGCATGATGGCTGGGGGGAACTGGTGCTCTCCCGCCCGCATCGCCGCAATGCGATGATCGGGCCGATGATCACCGAACTGCGCGCCGGGCTGGCCAGCCTGCTGCATGGTGGCGCCAAAGCGATTGTGCTGCGCGGCGCCGGCGGATCCTTTTGCTCCGGGCTGGACCTCGATGCGTTCGCGCAAACTCCGGCGCCGGACTGGAAGCCGCATTTCGCCACCGAATACGCCGCCTTGCATCGGGAACTCTACCACTGCCCGGCCATCCTCCTCGGCGCGTTGGAACGTTATGCCATCAATGGCGGCGCCTCGCTGGCCCTGGCGCCAGATCTGCTGATTGCCGGGGAAGGGGCGTTCATCCAGATCGGTGAAGCCGCGATCGGCATGCATGCGCCGATGAATGTCGCCTGGCTGCGGATCAAAACCAATGAGGCCGTGGCGATGCAACTCGCGTTGGGCGCCCGCCGGACTGGGGCGGCCGACCTGCACCGGCTCGGCCTGGCGTATGAGGTGGTGGCCGATGATCAGGTGGCCGCCCGTGCCTGCGCGCTGGCCGCCACCATGGCGGGCTATCCCGGCCAGGGGCTGGCGTCCATCAAGGCGGCCTTGCGCCGGCCCTGGTCGGGTGGCGATCACATTTTCGACCTGGTGCGCGACCCTGGCGCCGGCACCGCGCCACCCGCACCGCCCCGGCCCTAAGCCCCATCTGGTCGCCGGGTTCACCTTGACCTAGCATCCCATAAAACCCTGTCGGAGGACGCCCCCATGCTGTCGCAGGCCGTCGATTTTCGCGCTGAGGCCGATGAACTCTATCGCCTGCTGCAAACGCTGGCGGAGGACGATTGGAACCGGCCGACTTTGTTCAAGAACTGGACGATCAACGACGTTGTGCAGCACCTGCATGTCGGCGATCTGATGGCCACGGCCTCCCTGGCCGGCCCAGCGGTCTTCGCTGCTTTTCTGGCCGATACGCAGGCGCGACTAGCCCAGGGCCTGACCAAGGTGCAGGACGCCCGTATCCAACTGGGCGATCTCACCGGCAAGCGCTTGGGCGCGCAGTGGTATGCCACCATGGCCACGCTGTGCGACCAGCTGGCTGCCATGCCGCCGGAGACGCGGCTGAAATGGGTGGGGCCAGATATGGGGGTGCGGATGTTCGCCACCGCCCGGCAAATGGAAACCTGGGCGCATGGGCAGGAGATTTTCGATCTGCTCGGCGTCGCCCGCGCCCCTACCGACCGGCTGCGCAACATCGCCGAAATCGGCGTGCGCACCTTCGGCTGGACCTTCGTCAATCGCGGCCTGCCATTGCCCGGTGCGGCGCCCTATGTGCGGCTCACCAGCCCCTCCGGTGCGATTTGGGAGTGGAACGAACCGGCAGCCGATAACCGGGTTGAAGGCAGTGCGTTGGAATTTTGCCAGGTCGTCACCCAGGTGCGCAACCTGGCCGATACCGCGCTGGCGGTCACCGGCGCGCCGGCGCAAGCCTGGATGCAGATTGCCCAGTGCTTCGCCGGCCCGCCCGAAACCCCGCCCGCCCCTGGCAGCCGGGTGCCGGACAAATCCGGCGCCATGCCGATCACTGGGCGCGCGTTCTGGTATGGCGCCGATCTTGATCGCTCCGGCGATTGGGTGCGGGTGCTCAACGCCACCCATCTGGCGGAAATCGATGCCGCTTTGCAAAGGCTGAAGCAGCGCGGCACCGCCTTATTCGCCTTCAGCCGCGAGGAGTTTCCGCTGCCGCAAACCGCCGCCTTGCTCGCCGATATTGCCGATGAGTTGGAAAATGGCCGCGGGGCGGTGCGGCTGCGCGGGCTCGACCCGACGCGGTATTCCGAGGACGATCTGCGGCAGATTTTCTGGGGCATCGGCCGCCATCTCGGCACCGCCATCTATCAGAACGCGCGCGGCGAAATCATGGGGGAGGTGCGGGACGAAACCAAACGCGCCACCAAAACCTACGATCAGACCGAGGAAGGCCGCATTGCCTCCGCCCGCGCCCGCTCGCGCTCCACCGGGCCGCTGCGCTGGCACACGGATCGTTGCGATGTGATCGCGCTGCTCTGTGTCAGCAACGCGCAAGTCGGCGGCGTGTCCAAACTCGCCTCCATTCCCGCCATCCATAACGAAATCCTGCGCCGCCGGCCGGATTTGCTGGCGCTGCTGTATCAGGATTACTGGCGGTCCCGCCCGGCGGATGAGGACGGGATTTCCAAGGGCAACGTGTTCGCCCAACCCGTGTTCGGCATCGCCGATGGCAAGATCACCAGCCAGTATTCCCGCACCTACGTAGAGCAGGCGCAGGAAGTGCCGGGCGTGCCCAAGCTTACCGCCGCGCAGAACGAGGCTTTGGACCTGCTGGCCCAGGTGGCAGAGGAAGTGTGCCTGCAATCCGCTTTCGTGGCGGGGGATATCCAGTTGCTCAACAACCACGTGATCTATCACGGCCGCACCGCCTACCTCGATGATGCGGCGATGGACCAGGAACGGTTGCTTTTCCGGCTCTGGCTCGCCACCCCCAACAGCCGCCGCCTGCCGGATGGGTTCGACACGCTCTGGGGCAGCACCGCCGCCGGCGCCCTGCGTGGCGGGGTAATCCAACCAGAAACCGGCCTGCGCGTACCAAGCTAGATCAAGGAAATTTTGAAAGTTTTCTGCTCCTTTTTTCCAAAAAAGGAGCGCTTCCTTTCTACCTCCCTACGCAACAATCGCGCTAGCAAACACCTCCCCCGTCGTGCCATCCGCAATCCCCAGATCGGTCACATGCGGCCCAGGATTGCACGCCAGGCTGGAGCCAAACACGGATTTGATCGAGGCGAGCGGCGGCGGCCAGTCGGCGATTTCAGCGGCGGCCCGGCGCAGCGCCGCGAAATCGGCGGCCACATCGGCGGTGGGGGCGTCTGACAGCAGCCCGCAGACCGGCAGTTTCAGCAGGGCACGCACCTGGCCGTGTTGCGCTACTGAAACGCCACCTTGCGCCGCGATCACCGCGTTGGCGGCTGCGGCCATATCCGCCGGATCGCGGCCGAACACCAGCAGGTTGTGGCTGTCATGGGCGATGGTGGTGGCCACCGCGCCGCGCCAGTCGCCCCAGAAGCGCAGCACCCCCAGCACCGGCGTCGGCGCGGCACGGCCATGCCGGTGGATCACCGCCATCATCACTGCGTCCGCCGGCAACTGCACCACGCCGTCCACCACCACGGCGTCGGTTTCGCCCCACTCGGTAAAGCGCGGCTTGTCCACGGTGCGCAGCCGCACGCTGGTGCCATTGGCGCGCAGGCGGAAATCATCGGCCCGCAGCAGCGGCACCTTCACCGATGCCGGCGGCAGCGGCACCGCATCGGCCCGCAGGGGGATGGTCAGGCGCAAGGCACTGGCGACATCCTGCCCATCCACAAAAACCCGCGCGGCCCGAAAGGCGGACAGGTCTTCAAACAGCACGATATCGGCCCGCCGCCCGGCGGCAAGCAACCCCAGATCGTTCCGGTTCAGCCGCAAAGCCGCATGCAGCGTGGCGGCGCGCAGCGCGTCCATCGCCGGCATGCCGTAGCCCACCAGGCGCTTCAGCACATCGGCCATGCCACCGGCATTGACCAGATCATCGGGGAAGACATCATCGGTGCAAACGGTCAGGGTGGGCGGCAGGCAGGGCAGGGTGGCCAGGGCCTGCACCACGCCCGGCAACACGTAGTCGTGCGAGCCGCGCAGCTCCACCGTAAAGCCAGCCCGCAATTTGGCCAGCAGATCGTCGCCGGAGGTGATTTCGTGGTCCGAGCCAATCCCGGCCGCGGCGAAGCCCGCCAGATCGGCCCCGCCCAGCCCGCGTCCATGGCCGCAGACCAATTTCTGCGATGCCAGACCGGCGCCGACAATCGCCTGCATCCGCGCGCTGCCATCCAGCACGCCGCGCATGTCCATCACCTCGGCCACGCCGATCACCTCTGGCCAAGACAGCATGGTGGCCATTTCCGGCCCGTCGAAACTGGCCCCGGCGCGCTCCAGCCCCGGCGCGGACGGCACGCAGGACGGCGCGAGCAGCAGAATGCGCAGCGGCAGATCGGCGGCGGCCTGCACCGCCCAGCGCACCCCGTCGAGCCCCATGACATTGCCGACCTCATGCGGGTCCCAGCAGATGGTGGTGGTGCCTTGCGGCACGATGGTCTCCGCATAGCGGCGCGGGGTGACCATGGAGCTTTCGATGTGCAGATGGGTGTCGATCAGCCCGGGCGCGGCAATCTGCCCACGGGCATCGACGCATTGCGTTGCATCGCTGCGGCTGCCGGCCGGATGCACGCTGGCGATCAGCGCGCCCACCAGGCCGATATCGGCCGGGCGCAACTCCCCGGTCGCCACATCGGCCAGCATCGCCCCGGTGATCAGCACATCGAACGGCGCCAGACCACGCGCGGCCTGGATGGCGCGGGCGCGCAAGGCAGGATCGTTCAGATCGGCATCCATGTCTGGTCCTCCGCACGGCGAAACAAGGGGGTGGCAAAGGCGGTCAACACCGGCAGATGTTCCGGCCAGCCCTCCCGCCAACGGTCGGTCTGCGCCATCAGCGCGGCAACCCCGATCGGGGCAATCCCGGCCCGCTTCAGCAAGGCCAGCCCGGCGCGAATGGATCGGCCGGTGCTGAGCACGTCATCCACCAGCAGCACCCGCTGGCCGCGCAGCCAGGGCAGCAGGCGCGGGTCGAGCCAGAGCCGGCGCTGGTCGGGCGTGGTGATGGAGGCAATCGGCACCGACAGCGCCTCCTCATACCATAATTTCCGCGAATAGCCGGCGGCCGCCCAGCGCGTATGGCCCAAAGCGCGCGCCAGCATCGGGGCCACGGCATGGCCGAGCGTCGGCAGGCCCACGATGATATCCGGCTGCACGGCAGCGCAGCGTTCCGCCAGCCAGCCCACCAGCCGGTCGAGCACCGCAAAGCTGGTCTGGTTGGCGATCAGCCCCGCCACCGCCGTCGCGCCCAAATCGCGCAACGGCAGCCAGAGCGCGGAGCCATCCGGCATGGCGGCGGGATACGCCTGCCGCCACGGCGCCACGGGCGGCATCGGCACGAAGGTCTGCCAATAGGTTTCGGTCATCGGCACAGGACAGCACTCCTCTTGCACCGCAGCAAGCGGGGTTTAATCTGGCCCGGTGCGATGGAGGCTCGGATGGACGGATATGGCAGCAATCTTCCCGATGTGGTGGCGCGCCGCCGCGACCTGCATCGGTTTCCGGAAACCGGCTTCCTGGAATACCGCACCGCCGCGCTGACGGCGGAAACCCTGCACGGCTTGGGCTATGCGGTGCGGGTGGGGCCAGAAGTGATGCGTGCCGAGGCCATTGCCGGCCGCCCCAGCGCCGCCCAGGTGCAGGCGGCGCAGGATGCGGCCCGGGCCGCCGGTGCGGCGGATCACTGGATCGCCCGCATGCCGGCGGGGCAAACCGGCGTGGTGGCGGATCTGGCGCGTGGCGATGGCCCGCTGCTGGCCTTCCGCTTTGATATGGACGCCTTGCCGGTGGTGGAAACCGACGCCGCCAGCCACGCGCCCAACGCCCGCGGCTATGCCTCGCAACGTCCGGGCAGCATGCATGCCTGCGGCCATGATGGGCATACCGCCATCGGCCTCACCCTCGCCGCCCGCCTCGCTGCCGACCCGCATTGGCGCGGCCGCATCCGGTTGATTTTCCAACCCGCCGAAGAAGGCGGCCGGGGCGCTAAACCGATGGTCGAAGCCGGCATGCTCGATGGGGTGGACTGGTTCTTCTGCGGCCATCTCGGCTGCTTGCTGCCCACCGGCAAACTCGCCCCCACCGCCACCGGGTTTCTCTATTCCCGCAAGATCGATGTCACCTTCACCGGCCGCGCCGCCCACGCCGCCATGGGGCCGGAACAAGGCCGCAACGCGCTGCTGGCCGCCGCCACCGCAGCACTCGGCCTGCACGCCATCGCCCGCCATGCCAGCGAAATCACGCATGTCAATGTCGGCCGCCTGGTTGCCGGCACCGGGCGCAATGTCATCGCCGACCGGGCGGAGCTGCTGATCGAGGTGCGCGGCGAAAGCGATGCCGGGTTGGCCTATATGGTGCAGCGGGCCGAGGCGGTGCTGGCAGGTGCGGCAGCGACGCAGGATGTGACGGTGCAGTTGGAGGTGATGGGCGAGACGATTGGCGCCACCACCTCCCCCGCCGCTGCCGCCATCGTCGCGCAGGCCGGTGCGGAGCTCGCGGAGATCGTGCCGGAATGGTCCATCGGCGGTGGGGATGATGCCACGTTCATGATGCGCGCCGTGCAGCAGGCCGGCGGCCAGGCGGCCTATTTCATTCTCGGCAGCGACCTCGCCGCCGTGCATCACGCCAGCACCTTCGATATTGACGAGGCGGCGCTGGAAACCGGCGTCCGCTTGTTTGAACGGATCACCCAAATCCTGCTTGGATCGGAGCGCGTGGCATGAACCTCACCCGTCGTCGTCTGGCCGCCTTTGCCGGCGCGCTGCCTTTCGTGTCCACGGCGCAGGCGGCGGAACGGGTCGCGGTGCTGGGCATCGATGCCGATCCCCCGGGCCTGAACCCGGCTTTGAGCACCGATTA
>CAITOL010000058.1 GCA_903893975.1 uncultured Rhodospirillales bacterium
CCCGGGGAGGCCGAGGATGAAGGTGCCGTGGATCTTGATGCCGAGTTCGTGGCAGTCCTTGGTGAAACGTTTGGCGACCTCGATCCGCATGCCTTTTTTGATGTTATGCAAGATTTGCTGGTTGCCGCTTTCGTAGCCGACCAGCAGCAGGCGCAGGCCGTTGTCGCGCAGGACCTTCAGGGTTTCGCGCGGGACGTTGGCTTTGGCGTTGCAGGACCAGGTGACCCCCATTTTGCCGAGTTCTTTGGCGATGGCCTCGGCGCGGGGCAGGTTGTCGGTGAAGGTGTCGTCGTCAAAGAAGACTTCTTTGACCTGGGGGAACATTTTCAGCGACTGGCGAATTTCGGCGGCGACATGTTCGACGCTGCGGACGCGATAGTTGTGGCCGCCGACGGTTTGCGGCCAGAGACAGAAGGTGCAGTGGCTCTTGCAGCCGCGACCGGTGTAGAGCGAGAGGTAGGGGTGCTTCAGGTAGCCGATGAAGTAATCCTCGATCTTCAGGTCGCGCTTGTAGACGTCGGTCACGAAGGGCAGGTCGTCCATATTGGCAAGGATTTTCCGTTCCTTGTTGTGGACGATCACACCGTCGCGGTTGCGGTAGGAAATGCCGTCGACGGCGGAGAAGTCCATGCCCTCGGCGATGTCTTTGATGGTGAAGTCGAATTCGTTGCGGGCGACGAAATCGATCGGGGCGCCTTTGAGCAGGCTTTCTTCCGGCTGCACGGCGACTTTGGCGCCGACCATGCCGATTTTGATGCCGGGGTTGGCGTCCTTGATCATCTGGGCCACCCGCACGTCGGACGCGAAGCTGGGGGTGGAGGTGTGGATGATGCAGAGGTCGCGCTGTTTGGCGTCGGCCAGCACGACGTCCATGCCGAGCTTGGCGGGCGGCGCGTCGATCAGGCGGCTGCCAGGGACGAGGGCGGCGGGCTGGGCGAGCCAGGTTGGGAACCAGAAGCTCTTGATTTCGCGCTTGGCCTGGTAGCGGGAGCCGGCGCCACCGTCGAAGCCGTCAAACGAGGGCGGCTGCAGGAAAAGCGTCTTCATCATGGGCGGTGAGTCCTGGTTCTAGCGAGGCTGCGGCGCGGCCTTGGGCGCCGGCAGCTTGGGATGGGAGGTGGTGGCCGCGTCGTCCGGCATCGGCGTGGCGTGCAGCGTGTTACCGCGCCATTCCACCCGATCCCCGGCATAGCTGGCCACGAGCACGGCAATCGACAAGAGGTCGCGCAGCGGGAGAAGCCAGATCGGGGCGGGGGATGCAAGCCCACATTGTGCAAGGCCGAGTCGCGCGTCGAGCCCGCGGGCGATGGCGGCCCGGCCGAGCCAGGTGAGTGCGACCGCAGCGATGGCCCAGGGGGCGCCACCGGAGAGGGCGAACGCGAGGAGGGTCCAGGCGATCGGGTATTGCAGGGCGGAGGCGGCAAACTCCACGGGCACGAAACTGAGGATGGTGCGGGCCCAGCGCAGTTCGTGGCGGAGGAGCGAGGGGAGGTCGGTCTCCGGCACGGTGGTGGCGGTGACGGTAGCGGCGAGATGGACGTGCAGCCCGAGGCGCTGCACGAGGCGGCCGAGCAACTGGTCGTCGCCAAGGTGATCCACCAGGGCCTCTAGCCCGCCGATGGCGTGCAAGGTGGCGCGTCGCAAGGCCATGGTGGCGCCGAGGCAATCCTGCCGCCCCAATTCCCGCGCGAGCAAGGCGCCGGGGAGGAAGCCGTGGGTGATGGCGGTGGCGCCGAGCCGGCCGGCGAGGCTGGTGCCGGACGGCAGGCCGGCGTAGAGCGTGGTCACCAGACCCACGCCGGGCAGGCCGAGGCTGGCGACGACGATATCGAGGTAATCCGGGGCGACGTGCACATCGCTATCGGCAATCACCAGCACGTCGTGTTTGGCGGCAGGCAGCATGTTGATGAGGTTGCCGATTTTGCGGTTGTCGCCGTGCTCAGCCGGATTGATGACCACGGCGATATCGCACTGGGGGAAGCGGGCCCGCAGGCGATCGACCACGGCCAAAGCGGGATCGTCAGCGGATTTGACCCCGAAGAGAATTTGCAGGTTTGGGTAGTCTTGCACGCAGTTGCTGGCGAGCGCGGCTTCGAGCAGTGCCTCGTCACCGTAGAGCGGCTTGAGCAAGCTGACGGGCGGTCGGGACGACGGAATGGGGGGGCGGCTTCGGGCGGCAAAGCGGCGTAACGCGACATAGCCGGCCGCCGCCTGGCCAAGCCCGATCGCTGCGAGGCCGGTCGCCGCATATGCGAGCCAGTGCAGCAAATCAGGGCTTCCCAGCACCGGCCGCCAAAGTTTCGGTTTTCTTGCGCAACAGCGCGATGAGCGGACCGGGGTCGCCGGAATCCAAAATGGCACGGAAGTCCGAGCGCTGCACCGCAACGCGGCTGATGGAGCCGTTCAGCAGGATATCGACCGCCCGCCAAACGCCGGGGCTGTGGGCTTGGCCCTGCCCGACCTCACGCATCACGTAGTCCAGGCGGGTCGGGTCACCGGACTTTGGCACGATGCGCGTTTGCACCACCGTGTCCTGCCCCACAACCCGCAGGTCCGGCAAAATATCGAACCGCTCGCCGTCATAGCTGTCGAAATTGGCCACCCAGGTGGTCACGGTAAATGCCTCAAACGCCGCCAGCAAGTCGGCTTTGGCGGCATCGGTAAAGCCGGCCCAATGCGTGCCGACGGAGCGGCGCAGAATGAGCGGCAGGTCGAAGGTCTGTTCCACGGCCGGGGTCAGCATTTTCACCCGTTCGGCGAAACTGATCGTGCGCCCGGCCTTCATGACGGCGAGCAGCCCGTCGTTCAGCACCTGCACCGGCAAGGCGGACGGCGCGAGGTCATCGGCCTGCGCCAAGGCTGGCGAAAGCAGGGCGAATAGGAGAATGCGCCGAGAGATCATGGCCCGACGGCCTGGAGCACGGTTTGGACGATATCTTTGGCCATGAGCCCGGCCTCGATCATTTGTTTTGCGGGTGTGTCGTGTTCGAGGAAGCGGTCTGGCAGGACCATGGGGCGGAATTTGAGGCCGTTATCGAGCAGGC
>CAITOL010000059.1 GCA_903893975.1 uncultured Rhodospirillales bacterium
AATCTGCTGCGAACCGCATCCACCAAGGACTCCTTGCGCCTGAGGCGCAAGGTTGCAGCATGGGATGATGATTTCCTGGTCAGCTTGATCGCAGCATGAAAATTTCACCCGATTCCCCTGCGGTGGCTCGGCCTATGCCGGCATTTACGCCACCACCGTCACCTTCTCTGGCATCGCGGACTCCGCCACCGCCAGCTTCAGCACCCCCACCCGGGTCGTAGCCGGCCCGACCGGCTTCAACACCTACTACACCGCCCTCGCCGCCGATCCCTCCACTAACACCCTCTACGCCGACGAAATGAACGGCGGCAGCACCGACGCCAACATGGTGGCGTTCGACACCACCAATTTCGCCTCATCCACCACGCTGATCCCGTTCACCGCCAATTCCGGCGTCTACCCGCAGCCGTTTGGCCTGACCATCGACACGCAGCCCGTGGTCACGATCAGCGGTGCCACCACCTACACCCTCGGCGGTGCCGCCATCGCCGCGCAGCCGGGCCTCACCGTTACCGACCCGGTCTACGCCAACCTCGCCTCCGCCAGCGTCGCCATCACCGCCGGGCTCGTATCTGGCGACACGCTCGCCGCCACCACCACCGGCACCTCCATCACCGCCAGCTACGACGCCGGCACCGGCGTGCTCACCCTCACCGGCAACGACACGCTGGCCAACTACCAGCAGGTGCTCGCCAGCGTCACCTTCACCACCACCAGCGCCACGATCGGCACCCGCAGCCTGACCTGGACGGTGAGCGACGGGCTGATCACCAGCACCGCCCCGGTCAGCACCATCACCCTGCAAACCGCCTGCTATTGCAGCGGCAGCCTGATCCTGACCGAGGACGGCGAAATGCCGGTCGAACGCCTGCGCGTCGGCCAACGCGTGCGCACCCGCAACGGCGATCTGCGCCCGGTGCAATGGATCGGCCAACGCCGCATCGCGCTCACCCGGCATCCCCGCCCGCAGGATGTCATGCCCGTGCGCATCCAGGCCGGCGCCTTCGGGCCCGGCCTGCCAACCCAGGCGCTGAGCCTGTCGCCCGACCACGCCGTCTACCTCGATGGCGCGCTGATCCCGATCCGCTACCTGATCAACGGCGCCAGCATCCAGCAGGACATGCGGCCCTCGGTGCATTATTTCCACATCGAACTCGACCGCCACGATATCCTGCTCGCCAACGGCCTGCCGGCCGAAAGCTATCTGGACACCGGCAACCGCGCCGCCTTCGCCAATGGCGGCAGCACCATCCAACTGCACCCCAACTTCGCCCTGAAAATTTGGGACAGCCAGGCCTGCGCCCCGCTGGTCCGCGACGGCGTCGAACTGGAAGCCGCCCGCAGCTACCTGCTGCACCAGGCCGAACAACTCGGCCACCGCACGACGTCGGAGCCGGATTTGCGCGCCATCGTCAACGGCTGGGAAATCCGTGGCACACGCGACGGCCACACCTATCGCTTCCCCCTGCCCCCCGGCGCCCGCACCGTCCGGCTGCAATCCCGCAGCACCGTGCCCGCACAACTCTACGACGCCAACCCCGACCACCGCCGCCTCGGCATCCCATCTCCCACCTGACCCTCGACGGCAAGGCGGTCCCGATCACCGATGCCCGTCTCGGCGCAGGCTGGCATAACCCGGAAGCGAACGCCGACTGGCGCTGGACCGATGGCGACGCCGAACTGGCCGTCGGCCTCGCCGACACGCTGGAGGTAACGGTCGCCATGACCGAACGCTACTGGCTCTCCCCGCCCGCGCCAGCCGAGGCCGACCTCGCTGGAAATCCGATCGCGATCCGCGCCTAACCCCTGTCGGCGCCCCCGCCATCCCCGCCCCAGGGATGGCGGGGGATGGCGGGCTTGCCCTCAGCCGTGCTTCACAATCAGCGCATCCACCGCCAAAATCCGCCCCCCGGCGCAAATCAGCGGGTTCACGTCGATCTCCGCCACCACATCGCGATGGTCGGCAATAAACCCGGCCACATCCACCACCACCTTGGCCAGCGCCTCCCGATCCACCGCCGGCAGATTGCGGAACCCGTCCAGCATCGCTTGGCCCTTCAGGCTCGCCAGCATCGCCAGCGCCTCATCCTGCGTCACCGGCGCCAGCGCCACGGCGGTGTCCTTCATCAACTCCACGAATATCCCGCCCAGCCCCACCACAATCAGCGGGCCGAACAGCGGGTCCACCCGGGCGCCGATCATAATCTCCACCCCCGCCGGCACCATCGGCTGCACCAGCACCCCGTTCACCCGCGGCGGCGGCGACACTTTGGCCGCATTGGCCATCACCTCGGCATAGGCCGCCCGCACCTCCGCCTCGGTCTTCAGGTTCAGCCGGATCACCCCGGCCTCGGTCTTATGCGGCAGGTCCGGGCTTTCGATCTTCAGCACCGCCGGCAAGCCCATCCCCACCGCCAGCGCCACCGCCGCATCGGCCGAAGTCGCCAGCTTCTCCTGCACCACCGGAATGCCGTAACAGGCGAACGCGGCCTTCGCTTCCCGCTCGGTCAACGTGCGCTCCGCCGCCGCCAGCACCGCCGCCGCTGCTGCCTTCACTTCCGCCGACGCCCCCGGTGCCGCCTGCCGCGCCGGCGCATCCCGCTTGGCGCAATACCAGTGCCACGCCGCCAGATTGGCCATCGCCCGCTCCATCGACCGCACCACCAGCACCCCCGGCTCGCGCGCCAGTTCCAGCGAGGTCGGGCCCTGCAACCAGTCGCTAATCCAGGCATGGATGATCGGCTTGCCAGAACTGCGGGCAATCTCGCCCCACATCGGTACCCGCAACACCCCCGCCGCGCTGGAATACGGCACCGGGATCAGTACCGCGCCGAACGTATCATCCGCCGCCATCGCCCGCGCGCAGGCGGGAATGCATTCCGGGTCGTTCATCACCTGCGCCGTCACATCCACCGGGTTGCGGGTCGAGCCGAATTCCGGGATCCGCGCCTCCAGCACCGCCTGGGTCTCCGGCCGCGCCTGCGGCAGTGGAATGCCATGCGCCTCCGCCGCATCCGCCGCCATTATCGCCGCCCCGCCGGATGAGGCCAGCACCGCCAGCCCGCGCGCCCCGGCCTGGCGCGGCGCCTTCACCATAAAATGCGCCGTCTCCATCAGGTCGGTATACTCATCCACCAAAATCGCCCCGACCCGGGCAAACGCCGCCCGATACGCCGCCTGGGAGCCGGAGAGCGACCCGGTATGCGACATCGCCGCCGCCCCGCCGAGCTCGCCCACCGCGATTTTGCACACCACCACCGGCTTGCCCTTGGCCAGCGCATGCGCACACGCCGCCATGAGCCGCATCGGCTGCGCGGAGCCTTCAAACAGCAGCGCAATCGCCCCCACCGCCGGCTCATCGGCGAGGTAAATCACGTAATCCGCCATATCCACATCAACCGAGTTGCCGGATGTCAGCACATGGCTAATCGGCACCCCGCGTTGCAGCGCCTGCTCCAGCCCGAAGCCCAACGCGCCGGACTGGCTGATCACCCCAATCGCCGTCCCCGGCTCCGGCACCGGCATGTCCGAATACGGCATGAAGCTGATCCGGCTTTGCAGTTCGTAATTCACCGTGCCGATGCAGTTCGGCCCGATAATCGGCACGCCCGCGCCTTGCGCCAGCGCCCCGAGCCGATCCTGCAGGGCGATATGCTCCGCCCGCCCGGTTTCGGCATAGCCGGAGGCGAAAATGATAATCCCGCCCACTTTGGCCGCGATGCAGTCCTGCACCACGCTCTCCACCACATCGCGCGCCGTCACCACCACCGCCACATCCGGGCTTTCCGGCAGATCGAGCACGCTGGGATAGCATTTGCGATCGCCGATATTCTCGTAGCGCGCATTCACCAGATAAATCGTGCCGGTGTAGTTTTGCAGGTTCATCAGCACCCGCTCGCCAAATGCGCCCGGCCTGGCGGAGGCACCGATAATCGCCACGCTGCGGGCATTCAGCATGCGGGCGAGCTGGGCGTGGCTGTAGAGCGGGCGTTCTTGCGACATGGTGGCGTCTCCCGGTTCTTATTATCCGGCAGCGTAACCACCCGTTTGGCCGCCGTCACCTCCCCCGCCGGGTTGTGGGGATGCGAATTCGGTCTGTATGCTGTGCAAAACCGCGCAGAGGGGACGTCCGACATGACCGACACAATTCTGGTTGACCTGCATGACGGCTATCGCGTCATCACCATCAATCGCCCGGAAAAGATGAACGCGCTCAACCGCGAAGCCGGCATGGCGCTGATCGAGGCGCTGAAAGACGCCGAGGGGGATGAAACCTGCCGCGCCGTCATCCTCACCGGCGCCGGCAAAGGCTTCTGCGCCGGGGCGGACCTGTCCGGCCGCAACGACCCGAACCGCCCGAAAAGCGCCGGCAGCTCGATTGAGGAAATGTGGAACCCGATCGCGCGCAAGCTGCACAATCTGCGCATGCCCACCATTGCCGCCGTCAACGGCTTCGCCGCCGGCGCCGGCTCCTCCATCGCCCTGGGCTGCGACATTGTCGTGGCCGGCAAATCGGCCAAATTCCTGCAAGCCTTCGCCAAAATCGGCCTGATCCCGGATGCCGGCGGCACCTATCTACTGCCCAACCTCGCCGGCGGCGCCCGCGCACGTGGCCTGGCCATGCTCGCCGAACCGCTCCCGGCTGAAACCGCGCTGTCCTGGGGCATGATCTGGGCGGTGCATGAAGACGCGGAGTTGATGACCGAAGCCCACAAGCTCGCCGCCCGCCTCGCCACCATGCCCACCGCCGCCCTGACCATGATCCGCAAGGTGCTGGCCAGCGGTGCCACCAACTCCATGTCGGACCAGTTGGAAATGGAGCGCGAATACCAATCCATGGCCAGCCAGTCGGCCGACCACAAGGAAGGTGTCGCCGCCTTCCTGGAAAAGCGCGCGCCGAAATTCACCGGCAAGCTGAACTGAGCATGCCGCCAGATCCGCAGGCGCTCGCCCGCGCCTGCGCCGATGCCATGTGGGCCGAAGATAACGCCAGCCAGGGCCTGGGCATGGTGCTGGAAGCCGTCGGCCCGGGCACTGCGCGCATGGCCATGCAGGTCGCCCCGCATATGACCAACGGCCACGGCATGTGCCATGGCGGCTTCATCTTCACCTTGGCCGACAGCGCCTTCGCCTTCGCCTGCAACAGCCATAACGAACGCGCCGTCGCCGCCCAGGGCGCCATCACCTTCCTCGCCCCGGCCCAGCGCGGCGAAACCTTGCGCGCCGTCGCGGAAGAACGCCACCGCGCCGGCCGCAGCGGCGTCTACGACGTTCGGGTCACCGGCGAAGATGGCCGGGTGATCGCCGAGTTTCGCGGCCATTCCCGCACGCTCGGGCAGCACTTCTTCAAGGATGCGACATGACCGACCTGCCCACCCTCGATCTCGACCCGGAAGAGCTGGACCCGATCGAAACCGCCTCACGCGACCAGATCACCGCGCTGCAAACCCGCCGCCTCGCCTGGAGCCTGAAGCACGCCTACGACAACGTGCCGCATTACCGCGCCGCCTTCGATGCCGCCGGCGTGCATCCGGATGATTTCAACAGCCTCGCCGATCTGGCGAAATTCCCCTTCACCTCCAAGCAGGACCTGCGCGACAACTACCCGTTCGGCATGTTCGCCGTCCCGCGCGACCGTGTCGCCCGGCTGCACGCCTCCTCCGGCACCACCGGCAAACCCACCGTGGTCGGCTACACCGCCACCGACATCGAAAACTGGTCGCGCCTGGTCGCCCGCTCAATCCGCGCTGGCGGCGGCAAGCCGGGCATGATGGCGCATATCGCCATGGCTACGGCCTGTTCACCGGCGGCCTCGGCGCGCATTACGGCGCGGAGAAACTCGGCTGCACCGTGGTGCCAATGTCGGGCGGGCAAACCGAAAAGCAGGTGCAGCTGATCAGCGATTTCCATCCGGAGATCATCATGGTCACCCCCAGCTACATGCTGGCCATCTTGGATGAATTCCGCCGCGCCGGGCTGGACCCGCGCCTGTCCAGCCTGAAAATCGGCATTTTCGGCGCCGAGCCATGGACCAACGCCATGCGGGCAGAAATCGAGGCCGCCTTCAACATGCACGCGGTGGATATCTACGGCCTGTCGGAGGTCATGGGCCCCGGCGTCGCCATGGAATGCGTCGAAACCAAAGACGGGCTGCATATCTGGGAAGATCATTTCTACCCCGAAGTGATCGACCCGCGCACCGGCGCCGTGCTGCCCGATGGCGAGGAAGGCGAACTGGTGTTCACCTCGCTGTCCAAGGAAGCCATGCCGGTCATCCGCTACCGCACCCGCGACCGCACCCGCCTGCTGCCGGGCACCGCACGCAGCATGCGCCGCATGGCCAAAGTCACCGGCCGCACGGACGACATGATGATCGTGCGCGGCGTGAACGTGTTCCCAACCCAGATCGAGGAACAGATCTTCCACGTCCCCCGCCTCTCCGCGCATTACCAGGTCGTGCTCACGCGCCAGGGCCGGCTGGACGACATGACCGTCCGCGTCGAAACCCGCCCGGATGTCACGGTCGAACAAGCCGCGGAAGACGCCGCCCATCTGGCCCACCGCATCAAGCAACTGGTCGGCGTCACCGCCCATGTCGAACTCGTCGCCCCCGGCGGCATCGACCGCTCCATGGGCAAAGCGGTACGGGTGGTAGACAAACGGCCGAAAGGCTAGACCTGCGGGGGCGGATGCCGACATCCGCCCCCGGTGATCTCAGACCGCCTTATGGATCGGATCGACCCACAGCACGCTCTCCGGCTTTTCCACCGGCTCGATATCCAAATTCACCACCACCGCCTCGTTATCGCTGCGCACCAGCACGCATTCCAGCGTCTCGTCGGTGGAGGCGTTGATCTCCTGATGCGGCACATACGGCGGCACGAAAATGAAATCGCCCGCCTTCGCTTCGGCGACATATTCCAGCTTCTCGCCCCAGCGCATCCGCGCATGGCCCTTCACGATGTAAATCACGCTTTCCAGCGCGCCGTGATGATGCGCCCCGGTCTTGGCGTTGGCGTGAATATGCACCGTGCCGGCCCAGATCTTCTGCGCCCCGACGCGGGCCAGATTAATCGCCGCCGCCCGGTTCATGCCCTGGGTCTGCGCGGTGTTGGTGTCCAGCTGGTCGCCGGGGATCACGCGCACGCCATTGTGCTTCCAGTCGATCTCGCCCGGCGTGTCATGGCTATGCGTATGCTCGTGTCCGTCATGTGGCATCGTGGCTCTCCATCGCGTTTGCCGGGACACTGAAACAACGCCCCGCCGCCGACAAGCGCCAACCGGTGACGGCAGCCATCGAATGGCGCACTCTCCCACAAAACGAGGAGACTCCGATGCCGCTTCCCATGCGCTTCGCCGCCACCGGCGACAGTTTCATCACCCGCCCGCTACCCGCCACCCCCAGCCTGGCCGCCATCCGCGCCCTGCTGCACGCCAGCGACGCCCGCTTCACCAATTTTGAAACCCTCACCCCCGGCGCCAACCCCACGCCGAATGCGGTCAGCGGCGGCACCTGGGCAGCGGCGCCAGAACAGGTCATTCCAGACTTGCAAGCCCTGGGCTTCAACCTGTTCGCGCTCGCCACCAATCACGCGATGGATTTCCTGCATGCCGGGCTGCTGGCAACCGATGCCGCCATGCAGAAATACAACGCCGTCTGCGCCGGCGCCGGCGCCAACCTCGCCGACGCTAACCGCCCGCGCTACCTCGACACCCCCACCGGCCGGGTGGCGCTGATTTCGGTCTGCTCCACCCTGCATGAAACCGCCATCGCCGGCCAGCAACGCCCGGACATGGCCGGCCGCCCCGGCGCCAACCCGCTGCGCTTCACCACCACCTACCGCCTGCCCAAGCCGGAACTGGACGCGCTGGCCGCGCTGGCCGGCGCCACCGGTATCAACGCCGCCCGCGAGCAGCATGTGAAGGAAGGCATCTACGAAAAACTGCCGCCCGGCGTGCTGCTGTTCGGCCAGCACCGCTTCCAGGAAGGCCCGGCCGGGGTGGACACCACGCCGCATCCCGGCGACGTCGCCCGCATCACCGCCACCATTGCCGAAGCCCGCCGCCAGGCCGACCGCGTCATCCTCAGCCTGCACGCGCATGAACAACTCGGCACCGACAAATCCATCGCCGCCGCCTTCGTGGAAAATTTCTGCCGCACCGCCATCGACGCCGGCGCCCACGCCGTCATCGGCCACGGCCCGCACGTGCTGCGCGGCATCGAAATCTATCGCGGCCGGCCGATCTTCTACAGTCTCGGCAATTTCATCTTCCAGAACGAAACCATCCAGGCCCTGCCGCAAGACTATTACGACAAGTTCAAGCTCGGCCTCGATGCCAACGTGTCCGACGCCATGGATGCGCGTTACGACCGCGGCCAGCGCGGCTTTCCCGCCAATCCCTGGGCCTGGAAAGCGGTCATCGCCCGCTGGGTGGATGATGGCGACCGCGTCTCCGCCATTGAACTGCATCCCGTCGCCCTCGGCTTCGGCGCCACCCGCCCGCAGCGCGGCCTGCCGGAATTAACCGATGATCCCACCATCCTGCCCCACCTCGCCGACCTCTCCGCCCGCTACGGCACCCGCCTGATCCCGCACGGCACCATCGCCCGCGTCCGCCTGGACTAGGAACTGCATAACATCAGGGCAAACCCGCCCGTCGTTTGAGCCTTAAATAGGCACGCCCACCCGCCACCGCATGAACTGCGCAGTTCGCAGGCATGGCACAGGCTTTGCACTACCCCCCGCACCCTGAGGGAGGTTGATGCGCATGGCGGTGGCGGCGTCGTTGGAACTGGTGCAGCTCACCAAACGCTACGGCCCGACCGTGGCGGTGGATGGCATCAACCTGCACATCCGCGCCGGCACCTATTGCTGCCTGCTCGGCCCCTCCGGCTGCGGCAAAACCACCACCTTGCGCATGATCGCCGGGCACGAGGCCGCCAGCGATGGCGATATCCTGCTCGGCGCGAGCAACGTCACCGACCTCGCGCCCGCCCGGCGCGGCACGGCGATGATGTTCCAGTCCTACGCCCTGTTCCCGCATCTGACGGTGCGCGACAACGTCGCCTTCGCGCTGAAAATGCGCGGCGTGGACAAAGCCACCCGCCACGCCAAGGCGCACGCGCTGCTCGACCTGGTGGCGATGGACCCATATGCCGACCGCCTGCCCGCCCAGCTTTCCGGCGGCCAGCAACAACGCGTCGCCCTCGCCCGCGCGCTGATCACCGAGCCGCAGATCCTGCTGCTCGACGAACCACTCTCCGCGCTCGACCCGTTTCTGCGCATCCGCATGCGCACCGAACTGCGCCGCCTGCAACGCACCCTCGGCATCACCTTCATCCATGTCACCCATAGCCAGGAAGAAGCGATGGCGCTGTCCGATCTGGTGGTGGTGATGAATGGCGGCCGCATCGAACAAGCCGGCCCGCCGCGCGCGGTGTTCAACCAGCCCAGCTCGGAATTCGTCGCCCGCTTCATCGGCGGCCACAACGTCATCACCCATCAAGGCCGCCAGATCGCCGTCCGCACCGATCGCCTCGCCCTGCACCCGGCCAGCGCCACCAGCGCCTCCGCCCTGCGCTGCACGGTCACCGAGGTCGAATACCAAGGCAGCTTCGTCCAGGTCGCCCTCGCCAGCGACACCGGCGCCGAACTCACCGCGCAAATCCCGGAAGCCACGTTCGACGCCGCGCCCTATGCCATCGGCGCCGCGGTGCTGGCCAGTTGGGATGCCACCGCCGCGCACCCGCTCGGCTGAGCCTTTTTTTCACCCCACACAGGAGCGTTCCGCCCATGCAAGCCGCCAAACTCAATCGCCGCGCCCTGCTGAAATCCGGCGCCGGCCTCGCCGGCCTCGCCGCCGGCTCGGGCGCCATCACCGGCTTCCCGTATATCATGGCGCAAGAGCCGAAAGTGTTGCGCTATCTCGGCACCGCGGTGAACGAGGGCGATGACATCTCCAAAAAATGCCTCGCCGATACCGGCATCAAAATCGAATACATCACCGCGACCACGGACGATGTCACCAAACGCGTCGTCACCCAGCCCAACTCGTTCGACGTGCTGGACACCGAATATTTCAGCCTGAAAAAGCTGGTGCCGTCCGGCAACATCCTGCCGCTGAACGCGCGCAAGATTAAAGAGTTCAACAACATCACCCCGGTTTTCACCAAGGGCGAACTGCCCAACGGCAAAAAAATCGGCAACCAGGGCACCGCGCCGTGGAAGGTGATGTATCTGGAAGGCGAAAAATCCACCAAATTCGCCACCAAACCCACCGATTTCGTCACCCTGATCCCAACCGTCTATAACGCCGACACGCTCGGCATCCGCCCAGACCTGATCAAGCGCCCGATCACCTCCTGGGCCGAACTGCTCAACAAGGAATTCAAGGGCAAGGCCGCCATCCTCAACATCCCTTCCATCGGCATCATGGATGCGGCGATGGTGGTGGAAGCGACCGGCCAGCACAAATACGCCGACAAAGGCAACATGACCCGGGCCGAAATCGACCTGACCATGAAGATCATGACGGAGGCGAAAAAAGCCGGCCAGTTCCGCGCCTTCTGGAAAGACTTCAACGAGAGCGTCAACCTGATGGCCTCGGGTGAGACCGTCATCCAGTCGATGTGGTCGCCCGCGGTCACCAAAGTCCGCTCCATGGGCGTGCCCTGCGTGTTCCAGCCGCTGAAGGAAGGCTATCGCTCCTGGGCCTCCGGCTTCTGCGTCTCCAAGGCGGTGAACGGCAAAAAGCTCGAATGGGCCTACGAATTCGTCAACTGGTTCCTCTCCGGCTGGGCCGGCGCCTACCTCAACCGCCAGGGCTATTATTCGGCCGTGCTCTCCACCGCCAAAGCCAACATGGCCCCCTATGAATGGGCCTATTGGATGGAAGGCAAACCGGCGACGCAAGACATCAAGGGCCCCGATGGCGGCTTGCTGGAAAAGGCCGGCGCCACCCGCGATGGCGGATCTTACGACGACCGCATGGGCAATGTCGCCTGCTGGAATGCGGTGATGGACGAAAACGACTACATGGTCCGTAAATGGAATGAATTCATCGCGGCCTGAACCTGCAATCTGCGCGGTGCCCCGGCACCGCGCAGCGTCCGCCCTGGAAATGGTATGAAATCCCATCTTACCCCCCTCATCGCCTGGCTGCAAGCCGGCCCGATGATGCTGGTCTTCGCGCTGTTCTTCCTGTTGCCGCTCGCCTTCGTGGTCACGGTCAGCTTCTGGGATTACAACGAGTACGAGATGATCCCCAGCTTCACCACGCGCGGCTATGCTGACACGTTTGAAGGCTGCCTGGCGGAACTGCCCGGCCTATGCACCATCCTGAAAACCTATCTGGAAACCGTCAAACTCTGTTTCCTGGTCTGGCTGCTCACCTTGCTGATCGGCTTCACCGTCGCCTATTTCCTCGCCTTTCACGTGCACAGCAAAACCTGGCAGATCGTGCTGTCGCTGCTCTGCACCATTCCGTTCTGGACCTCGAACGTCATCCGCATGATCGCCTGGATTCCGCTGTTGGGCCGCAACGGGCTGGTCAATCGCGGCCTGCTCGGCCTCGGCGCCATCGACGCGCCGCTGGAATGGCTGCTGTTCTCCGAATTCGCCGTCGTGCTGGCGCTGGTCCACCTGTTCACCTTCTTCATGGTGGTGCCGATTTTCAATTCGATGATCCGCATCGACCGCCGCCTGGTGGAAGCCGCCTATGATGCCGGGGCCACCGGCTGGCAAACGCTGTGCAATGTCATCATCCCGCTGGCAAAGCCCGGCATCGTCATCGGCTCGATCTTCGTCATCACCATCGTCATGGGGGATTTCATCACCATCGGCGTGATGGGCGGCCAGCAGATCGCCTCCGCCGGCAAGATGATCGAGGTGCGGCTGAACGCGCTGCAATTCCCCGCCGCCGCCGCCAATGCCGTCATTCTGCTCGGCGTGACCTTCCTCATCATCACCGCCCTCTCCCGGCTGGTCGATATCCGCAAGGAACTCTGATCATGCCCGCCGCACGCCCCCGCGCCTTCTACGTTCTGGCCGGCTTTTTCGCGCTTTACGTCGCCTTCCTCTACGGCCCGATGCTGGCCATTTTCACGCTGTCGTTCCAAGGGCCGGATGGCGGCCTCACCTTCCCGATGAACGGCCTGTCGCTACACTGGTTCGCCAAGCTGTTCGCCGGCGGCGGCATCGTCGATATCGGCGTTGCCCTGCTGCGCTCGCTCCGCCTCGGCCTCTTGGTCATGGCGCTCACCGTCGTGCTCTCGGTCGCCGCCGGCATGGCCTTCCGCAAATCTTTCGCTGGTGCCGGCCTGCTGTTCTACACTGCCATCGCCAGCCTCATCGTGCCCTCCATCATCACCTCGCTCGGCATCGCGCTCGAATTCCGGCTGCTGGATGATTTCATCCACTGGCTCGGCTTTGAAGACTGGACCACCGGCATGGGCCTCTACACCTCCGGCCTCGGCGCCCATCTCAGCTGGACCCTGCCCTTCGGCCTGCTCATCATGTTCGCCATCTTCAACCGCTTCGACACCAGGCTGGAAGAAGCCGCCCGCGACCTTGGCGCCACCCCCTGGCAGAGCTTCCGCCACGTCGTTCTGCCGATCATCCTGCCCAGCGTGGTCGGCATCGGCCTGTTTGGCTTCACCCTCTCATGGGATGAACTCGCCCGCTCCAGCCAGGCCATCGGCGCGGTCAACACTTTGCCGCTGGAATTGCAGGGCTTGACGACCACCGTCACCAAGCCAGACATTTACGCCCTGGGAACAATCACCTCGGCTGTCTCCTTCATCGCTATCTTCGCCGGCCTGTTCGCCATCCAGGCGCTGCAACGCCGCCAAAGCCGGCGCGGGTCCGACGCCGGCAGCGGAATGGTCTGATGCGCATCCACCTCGTCAATCCCAACACCACCCAATCCATGACCGATGGCATCGCCGCCGCCGCCCGCGCGGCCGCCCTGCCCGGCACCACCATCAACGCCACGCAACCCGCCATGGGCCCAGCCTCCATCGAAGGCTATTACGACGAAGCCTTCGCCGTGCCCGGCATGCTCGCCCGCATCGCCGAACACCATGAAGCCGACGCCCACGTCATCGCCTGCTTCGACGATACCGGGCTCGATGCCGCCCGCAGCCTCGCCACCGCCCCGGTGATCGGCATTGGGGAGGCCGCGTTCCACGCCGCCAGCCTGCTCGCCGGCCGCTTCAGCGTCATCACCACCCTCGGCCGCTCTATCCCCGCGATCGAGCACAACCTCATCCGCTACGGCCTCGCCAGCCGCTGCGCCAAAGTGCGCGCCGCGGAAATTCCGGTGCTGGAACTGGATAACCCCGCCTCGGACGCCAGCGCCCGCATCTCCGCCGAAATCGCCGCCGCCATCACGCACGACCGCGCGGAGGCCATCGTGCTCGGCTGCGCCGGCATGGCCGCCCTCGCCGCCCGACTGTCGCAGTTGCACGGCCTGCCCGTGGTCGATGGCGTCGCCGCGGCCGTCGCCTTCGCCGAAGCTTTGGTCCGGCTCGGCCTGCGCACCTCCAAGCGCGGCGGCTATGCGGCCCCCCTGGCCAAACCCTATGCTGGCAGCTTCGCTGCCTTCGCCCCCCTTTGATTTCGGAGAGACGACATGGCCGAGTATGACCTGGTGATTGCTGGCGGCACGGTAATCACCGCCACCGACACCGTCCGCGCCGATATCGGCATCCGCGCCGGCAAAATCGTCGCCGTCGCCGACAAGCTCAGCGGTGGCGCCAAAACCATCGACGCCGCCGGCCTGCTGGTCATGCCCGGCGGCATCGACAGCCACGTGCACATCGCGCAGAACCCCGAAGGCGCCGCGCGTATGGCGGACGACTTCATCTCCGGCACCCGCTCCGCTTTGGCCGGCGGCAACACCACCGTGCTGCCCTTCGCCCTGCAACCGCGCGGCGCCAAACTGCGCGACGTCGTCACCGCCTACCACGCCGAAGCGGACGGCAAAGCCCTGTGCGATTACGGCTTCCATCTCATCATCACCGACCCCTCCCCCTCCGTGCTCGGCCAGGAACTGCCGGCGTTGATCGAGGACGGCTACACCTCGTTCAAAGTCTTCATGACCTATGACGACATGGTGCTGAACGACCGCCAGTTGCTGGAGGTTTTCGCCTGCGCCCGCGATTGCGGCGCCCTGGTGATGGTGCACGCCGAAGGCTATGACAGCATCAAATTCATGACCGAGCGGCTGGAAGCCCAAGGCAAAACCGCGCCCTACTACCACGCCGTCTCCCGCCCGGAACTGGTCGAACGCGAAGCCACCCATCGCGCCATCAGCCACGGCGAATTGATCGACGTGCCGATCATGATCGTCCACATCTCCGGCCGGGAAGCGATGGAACAAGTGCGCTGGGCGCAGCAGCGCGGCCTGAAGGTCTACGGCGAAACCTGCCCGCAATACATCGCCCTCACGGCCGACGACCTCAAAGGCCTGAACATGGACGAGACCGGCGGCAAATATGTCTGCTCCCCGCCGCCGCGCGACCACGCCTCATGGGACGCCATCTGGGAAGGCATTCGCACCGGCGTCTTCCAGACCTTCTCGTCGGACCACTGCCCCTTCCTCTACGAGGGCGATGGCGGCAAGCTGAGTTCCAAAGCCCGCACCTCGTTCAAATGGGTGCCCAACGGCATCCCCGGCGTGGAAACCCGCCTGCCGATCCTCTATTCCAAGGGCGTGGTCGAAGGCCGCATCACCGTCAACGAATTCGTCGCCCTCACCAGCACCAACCACGCCAAAATGTACGGGCTTTATCCGGAAAAAGGCTCCATCGGCGTCGGCTTCGATGCCGATCTGGTACTTTGGGACCCGAACCGGCGCGAAGTGATCCGCCAGGAAATCCTGCATCACGGCTCGGACTATACCCCCTATGAGGGCATGGAGGTGACCGGCTGGCCGGTGATGACCGTGCTGCGCGGCCAAGTGGTCTATGAAGACGGCAAAATCACCGCGCCAGACGGCGCCGGCCGCTTCCTCAAACGTGCCCGCTCGCCTTTCGCCGTACCCAAGGGTGCGGCGTGACCCGCATTCAGATCCAGCCGATCACGGCGGAGGATTTTTCCCCGTTCGGCACCCTGCTCACCGCCAGACCCGGCTGTGCGCGGCTGAATTTCGCCGCCCCGGTGAATAATTTCCGCCCCAACGCCAAGGCCAACCTCGCCATCGTCCGCCCCCCGGTCGCGGTCATGCCGTGCTGCGTCACGTTGATGGAACGGCACGCCTATTCCACCCAGGCCTTCATGCCGCTGGGCGGCGTGCGCGCTTTGCTCTTCGTCGCCCCTGGCGGCGATGCCGGGCCAGATCTCACCCAGGCCCGCGCCTTCGCCGTGCCCGGCGATATCGGCATTTCCTACCATGTCGGCACCTGGCACATGGGCATGGCGCTGCTCGACCAGCCCGGCAGCATGGCCATGCTGGTGCACGAAGACGGCAGTGCGGCCGATACCGAATTCCGCGAGATCGCGGCGGTGGAACTCAGCGCGGCTGCAGCGGCGGAATAGTCGCGGCTTCACCGGGTGCAAGTTGCAGCGCCTCCCAACAGCCATGCGCCCGCAAAATCGCCTCCAGCCGGGTTCGGGCCGGGCCTTGCACCGCATCCAGCGCCAGCTTCAGCCAGCCCAGGCAATTGGCTTTGTAGCGGTTGGCGGTCGCCACCATTGGCAGGCCACGGAGCTGGACGCTGAACCGCCCCACGGCGCCCTCCGCCGTGCGCGATACCGCACCGCCACCATCCGCCAGCGCCGGATGCGCCTGCACCGCCGCCGCATTGGCCACCAGGAACGGCAGATAAACCTCCCCAATCAGCGTCAGCAACGCCGACACCCCGGCCCCAAGCGGCGCCGCCGGATCGCGCCATGCGCCCTCGATGCCCGAGGCATCATCCAGGTCCTGCACCCATTGAAACGTCCGCACCGCATCCCGCCGCATAATCGCCGAGGCGCTCGGGTCGATGGCGCATTGGGACAGCTGGGCAAATAACCCGATATCGCCGATGGACGGCCGCCCGCCGAACAAATACCGCTCGCTCTCCAACTGCGCCTCAATCGCCGCCAGCACCTCGGGGTAGGTCGCGCGCAGCAACGGCCGGTTCACCTCCCGGTCCCCCATGCTGGCCAGCACTTTGGTCTGGCGGTCGCGAAACCGCGCGATGATGCCGTCGAACTGCGCCGCCGGCATCGCCCCCAGCCAGCCCGCCATCTGCCGGCGCGAACAGAACGCCTGGTCCTGTTCGGCATCCCACCGATAATCGAACATCGGCAGCACCAGCCATTCATCGGCGAAGTCTTCGATCAACCGCGCCAGAAACCGGTCCGCCGGATCATCCGGCAGCAGGCTGCGTTCCGGGTGCAGCTGTTCCAGCGCCAAAATCATCGGCGTGCTATCGGCCCAATACCGTCCATCCGGCAGTTGCATCACCGGGATCATGCGCTTGCCGGCGTCCTTCAACTCCCCGCTTTCCGCCAGATAGCCTTGCGGCACGATCCAGTTATGCGGCAGGCGGCGATAGCGCAGCACCGCCCGCATTTTCAGACTGTAGGGCGATCCCGGTCCGCCCATTAACCGATAGCGTGCTGCGGTCATCGCCATCAGCCTTTCGCCAGCCACGGCATATCCGCGTCGAACTTGCCCTCGAAGCTGGCAATCGCGTCCGCCTGACTCAGGGTGAAGGTAATATCATCCATCCCCGCCAGCAGCAGCTGTTTGCGAAACGGATCGATATCGAAGTGGTCCTCGCCCTGCCCGTCGTTGACCCCCACCGGCCCGGTCACGGTTTGCGCTTCCAGATCCACCACCAGCCGCGCGCCGGGGTTGCGCGCCAGGGCGGCCCGCAACTCGGCGCAGCGCGCTTCCGGCAGCACAATCGGCAGCAAGCCGTTCTTCATGCTGTTGTTGAAGAAAATATCGCCAAAGCTCGGCGCAATCACCACCCGAATGCCGGCATCATCCAGCGCCCACACCGCATGTTCGCGCGATGACCCGCAGCCGAAATTCTTGCCCGCCACCAGAATGCCGGCAGCCTTGGTCGGTGCCTGGTTCAGCGGAAAATCCGCCTTCGGGCTGCCATCGGGGTTGGCGCGCAGATCGTTGAACAGCAAATGCCCATAGCCATCCGCCCGCGCCCGCCACAAAAACCGGGCGGGAATAATCTGGTCGGTATCCACGTTGGCCATCTCCAACGCCGCCGCCACCGCGTCAGTGCGTTCGAATTTGCGCATCACACGCCCCCCTGAAGTGTTCGCGGATCGGTCAACCGTCCGGTCACCGCCGTCGCCGCCGCCATGGCCGGGCTCAGCAAATGCGTCCGCGCCCCCTGCCCCTGCCGGCCCATGAAGTTGCGGTTAGAGGTCGAGGCACAGCGCTGCCCCGCCGCCACCAGATCGCCGTTCATGCCCACGCACATCGAACAGCCCGGCTCGCGCCACTCAAAGCCCGCCTCCAGAAAAATCCGGTCGAGCCCCTCGGCCTCCGCCTGTGCTTTCACCAGGCCGGAGCCCGGCACCACCATCGCCGAAATCACCGCCTTGCGGCCTTGCGCGATCGCCGCGGCCGCCCGCAGATCCTCGATGCGGGAATTGGTGCAAGACCCGATAAACACCCGATCCACCGCCACATCGGTCAACCGCGTGCCCGGCGTCAGCCCCATATAGGCCAGCGCCCGCGTCATCGCCTCCCGCTTGGCCTCGGTCGGCGCCTGCGCCGGGTCCGGCACCACGCCGCCAATCGGCGCCGCATCTTCCGGGCTGGTGCCCCAAGTCACATGCGGCGCGATCTCTTCGGCGCGCAGGCTCACCTCGGTATCGAACACCGCGCCGTCATCGGTCGGCAGGCTGCGCCAATAGGCCGTCGCCCGGTCCCAATCCGCCCCTTGCGGCGCAAACGGCCGGCCGGCGAGATAGGCAAAGGTCTTGTCATCCGGTGCCACCATCCCGGCCCGCGCCCCGGCCTCGATCGACATGTTGCACACCGTCATCCGACCTTCGATGCTCATCTCCCGGAACACGCTGCCGGCATATTCGATCACATGGCCGGTGCCGCCGGCCGCGCCAATCCGCGCGATAATCGCCAGGATCACATCCTTCGGCGTCACCCCCGCCCCCAGCGTGCCGTCCACCGTCACCCGCATCGCCCTCGGCCGGCTTTGCCACAGCGTCTGCGTCGCCAGCACATGCGACACTTCGGACGAGCCAATGCCGAACGCCAGCGCCCCCAGCGCGCCATGCGTCGCGGTATGGCTATCGCCGCACACCATCAGCAGGCCGGGCTGCGTCACCCCCTGCTCTGGCCCGACGACATGGATAATCCCCTGCCGCGCATCGCCGAGGTCGAACAGCGTAAAGCCCTGCTCAGCGGCATTGGCGGTCAGCGCCTCCACCATTTCGCGCCGGAACGGCTCGTCGATCGCCGCCAGGTCATGGCTGGCGGTGGAAACATAATGGTCCGGCGTGCCGAAGGTGCGTTCGGGGTGGCGCAGTTTCAGCCCCTGTTCGCGCAGCCGCACAAATCCGGCGCGGGACCCGTCATGCACCATATGCCGGGCCACATGCAGCAAGGTCGCGCCATCCGGGCGCGTCATCACCGTGTGGCGATCCCAGATTTTGGCAAACAGCGTCCGGCTCATTCTGCGGCACTCGCCAATTCGGTGTCACGGAATTTGGTGCGGATCACATCCCATTCCGCCGAGCCCATGCGGGCGAACACCTCGCGCACCGTGGCGTCCCCGGGCATCACCGGATGCACTTTATTGGTCTTCAGCGCCGCCAGCATCTGGTCGCACACGCCCACCACCGCCTGGAACAGCATCCCCGGCACAATCGCCAGCCGGTAGCCCATCGCCTGCGCGTCATCCATCCGGATTTCCGGCGACTTGCCGCCGCGCACCACATTCAGCAGGCACGGCCCGTGCACCAGTTTCGGCACCGCGGCCATTTCCTCCAGCGTTTGCGGCGCTTCCAGAAACGCCATATCCGCCCCCGCCACCAGGGCGGCATTGCTGCGTCGCACCGCCTCGTCAAATCCCAGCGGCGCGCGCGCATCGGTGCGGGCGATGATCAGAAAATCCGGATCGCGTCGGGCCGATACCGCCGCGCGGATTTTGGCGACGAATTCATCCACCGGCACCAGCACCTTGTCATCCAGATGGCCGCATTTCTTCGGCGCCACCTGATCTTCGATATGAATGCCCGCCGTCCCCGCCCGCTCATGCTCCTGCACGGTGCGGTAAACGTTCAGCTCGTTGCCATAGCCCGTATCGGCATCCGCAATCACCGGCAGATCCACCGACCGCACAATCCGCGCGGCGTTGTCAACCATCTCGGACATCGTGATCAGCCCGTAATCCGGATAGCCATTGGTCGCCGCCGTGCCCGCGCCGGTCATGTAAACCGCGGGAAACCCGGCCTGCGCGATCAGGCGGGCGGTGATGCCGTCATAGGCACCTGGGGCAACCAGCATGTCGGGCGCCGCCAGCAAAGCGCGCAACCGGGCGGTGGATGAAACGGACATGGGGCGATCTCCTCCAAGGGAATTTCGCCAAACTCTAGCAGGCAAGCCGATGCCACGACCAGATGCGCTGCCGCCGGCTATGGCAGCGGCACCACCCACTCGTCCGCTGCCAGCCCCACCGCCGTCACCGGCGCCGGTGGACGAGGCAGATCCAGGTTCACCGGCCCGAACAAACAGGCTGCGGTCCCCTGCGCACACGCGTCCGTTCGGTAGCTCGGCTCCGGCGCGGATAAAGTCGTCGGCGGCGGCACCGCCGTGGCGCTGGTCGCCGTGCCAATCATTCCCGCCAGATCCGTGCCACCTTGCCGGCCGACGACAATCAATCCGGCCAAATTGGCGCTGCCGCTGGTGCTGCCGCCAGGGTTGAACACCACTAGATCCGCCGCCGGCGCGGACAAATTATTCAACACCAGCGTCCCACCCACCGAAGGCAGATTGATCTTCAACGTCGCGATCGTTCCGTTCAGCGGCAGGACGGAGGTCACGCCGATTTGCTGGAACACCGCTTTGCCGTTGGCATCCGCGACCACCGACAGCGTGCTGCCACCCGACTGGCCGGCGGCCACCCCGAGGGTAACAATATTGCCCGACCAGACCATGGAGCCGGTGGCGGAAATGGCGAAGAATTCGGTTTGCACCGTGCCCTGAATGGTCAGCGGTATGGCATTATCCAGCAGCAACACGCTGCCGGTTACGCTGTAATTGCCCAGCACGGCAATCCACGATGCCGTGCCGAAATCCGCCAGATGGATGGCGCTACCGGTCAGTGTGCCAACACTGAGAACGCCACCACTGCGAATAATCGTGCCGTTGCTGACCAGCGACAGCGTCCCCGGCACGATCACGTCGCCGGTAATGCTCATGCCCGGCACCACCGCCGTCCCGGTCGCCGGCAGGGTGGTGATGGCCGCGTTGGCCACCTGCAAAGGCCCGGCAACGGTCAGGAAAGTCTGACTGCGCAGCGCCAGCGCCCCCACCGACAGCACCAGCCCGTCGATCTCGCCAATCGCATTGGCGGTGCCGGCCAGGGTCACATCGCCCGAATACACATTGCCGCTGATCGCCGTGCCCGCATTCGGCGCCCGCAACGTGCTCACCAGGCTGCCGATCACCGCCGCCGGATCTTGCTGCACCGCCGTGGTCAGGCCGCGATTGGTCACATTCAGCACCAAGCTATTGGCCAGTACCACCGCCCCGCCCAAAATCGCAATCGCCGGCTGGCTGGCCGCCGCGCCAGTCACCACAACCCCGTTCCCCGCCGCCAGGATCAGTTGCCCCGTCACCGACACGCTGCCGGCCAGCGTCAACCGCGCCGCGTCGGAAAGATACGCGCTCCCCGTCACCAGCGCCCCGCTCGCGGTCAGCGCCACGCTGTCATTGAGCGCAAACTGGCCACCGCGATCGTCCACGCTGCCCAGCACGCCAATCTGGTTGCCCGACTGCATCAAGACCACCGCCCCGCCCAACCCAAGGCTGCTCTGCACGGTTCCGGCGAGTATCGCCCCGCCGGTCTGTGCCACCCCGCCAGGGGCGGACAGATCCAACGTTCCGCTGCTGCCCACATTCACCGGCTGCGCCAGCGTAATCCCGCCGCCGGTGCTCGCCAGCGTCAGCCGATAGCCATTATTGACCAGCGTGACCGGCGCATTGACCGCGATGTTACCGCCTGCCGTCATGCTGACCGACTGCGCCGTACCCGGCACGGTGAAATCCAGCGCGCCGGCAATCGTCAGGCTACCGGTGGCGGCGATGGTCACATTGCCCACCATCGCCTGCACATCCGCCGACGATAAATACGTCGCCGCACCTTGGCTCACCGGCCCGCCCACCACCACATCGGTCGGGTCCAGCAAAATTCCGCCGACGCGGCCGGATGGCGCGCCCACATCCACCGCCCCGCCCAGCACCAACCGCGTGCCGGATATCTCAACCGCCCCACCGGCGCCGTTGCCCGCGCCGCGCGCGGCAATCCGACCGGCTTGGGTGGTGGTGCCGGTAGCGCGCAGCAGCACGTTGCCACCATTACCGTCCACGCTGGCATTGGCGGCAATCCGGCCGCTTGCCGGTTGCACGATATCGCCACCTGTCGCCGTGATGGCGACCTGCCCGCCCCCCTGGCGCGCTGACACATCCATCCGCCCACCGGCATTGACCAGCGTTTGCACCAGCCCTTCCACCGCCGATGCCGTTAGCTGCACGGTGCCGCCATGCGCCACAATGGTGCCGGTGTTCGTCACCAACGCCGCGCCGCCGCTCGGCGCCGCCGTCACCTGCCGGGTGACATCAATCGCCAGCAACCCGTCGCCGTATAAATCCACCGTGTGCGCCGCCGCCCCGGCCAGCACCACCGTGCCCATTGGCGCACGGATCACCCCGTGATTGGCCACGCTGGGCGCCACCAACGCCGCCAACCCGGTTTGCGCCACGGTCAGCACGCCCCGATTATCCACCCCCGCCCCGGCCTGCGCCGGCTGGTCGAACACCAACCGCCCGGCTTTGGCATTGGCGTCGGACACACCGGGCGCCGACAACACCAGGCTTTGCGCGTCGATCTTCGCCCCGTCGGCCACGGTAATGCCGGCCTGATTGGTCAGCACCAATCGCCCGTTAGACCGTATCTGCCCGGCAATCACCGAAGGATCCGGCCCGACCACGCGGTTCAACGTCACCGCTTGCGGCGTCGGGTCGGTGAACACCACCTGCGCCTGGCTGCCTACCGAAAAGCTGGTCCAGTTCACCGTGGCGCTGGCAGTGGTCTGCGTCACCTGCAACGCCGCCGGCCCGGTCTGGGTCACATTGGCCTGCCCGGCGATCACCCCGGCCAGCTTCGGCAGCGTTGTTCCCGGCGCCGGGTCCGCCATCGCCACTCCAGCCATCAGCAACATCGTGCTGGCCAGCAAAATCGTGCGCATCCTGCCCACCTTCATCAGTACCGCACCATCAAACGCCAAAACAGCCCCTGAGCCCGCAAGGCGGCCACCGCGCTGGACCGGCCGAGCGGGAAGCGCACCGCCCGATCCACCGCTTCCAGATCGAGTTCATAGCCCGGTGCCAGCGTCAGCCGCGCCCCCGCCCCGAAGGAGGCCAGGCGATGGTTGGCGTCGCTGGCCTGGTTCTCCCAGGTCTCACCCCAGTCATAAAACCCGTAAACCTGCACCCCAACCGGCCGCGCCGCGCCGAACAGATCGGGGCTCCAGCCGGTGTTGAACTGCACCTCCGCACTCGCGGCCAGGGCGCTGTCGCCGGTCACCTGCCCGGCGTAATACCCGCGGTTCAGCCGGTCACCGCCCAGGAAGAACTTCTCCGCCGGCGGCAGCACGCTGCCGGAGATCTGCCCGGCCACGCTGGTCTGCACCGCCAGCGACGCCCCACCCTCCCAGCGCCACAGGCTCTGCGTGCGGCTCGCCTCCAGGCCGGCTTTGCTGAAATCGCCCCGCTCCCCCGGCCGGCTCGCCAGCGCATCGCCGTTGCGGGTGGCGCCGAACACCGGCACCCCCTGCGACAGCCGCAGCCCCAACGCGTTTACCCCGCCGCGTGCCTCGCCCAGCCACAGATCACTGCCGACATAATCCAGCGCCAGCCGCGCCAGCCGCAGATTGTCACGCCCGATCACCGCCTGGGTTTCGCTCACATGCGATTCCACCAGATCCAGGTTGCCGCCCAGCACCAGCGATTGCTGCCGGCTGCGGATCAGCGGATAGCTCAGCGCCACCCCCGCCGTGCTCGTCACCCCGTCATAGGCCAAGGCCCGCAACACGCCAGACGGATCGGTGGTGCCCGACCCTGCCTGGATGCGCAGCTTCAGCCCGTCGCCGCCGAGGAACACCTCGCTCGCCGCCTGGCCGAAAATCTGCGTGCCATTGACGCTGCGCAGCAACGACACCTCGCTCCGCTCGCCATATTCGCTGAAACTATTGGCCGACAGCACCAGCAAGCCCTGCTCCGGCCCCAGATTCGCCGCCCCGCGATTGCTCGCCAGCGCCAGCACGTTGAACGGCGTGCGCGCCACCTTCGCCACCAGCACCAGTTCCCCCGGCGCCCCTTCGGAGGGTTGCAGCACCCCTTGCAGGCTGATCCCCGGAATATCCTGCGCCAGCAGCAGGCGGCGCTCCAGCACGGCCTGCTTAATCGGCCCGGCCTCGGTCAGCGGGTCGAGAAACCGATGGATCTGCGCCGCCACCGGCCCCACATCGCCATCCAGCCGCACCGCGGCGATGCGCGCCTCCACCACGCGGATCACCAGACGATGCGTCACGGGCACGTAAGCGGGCGCAACCGTGGTCAGCAGATAGCCATCCGCCCGATACCGCTCCAGCAGCGCCTGCGCCGCCGCCGCCATCTGCGCACCGGTTGCCTGGCCGCGCACGCCGCCGAATAGCGCCGCAAGTTCGGCCGGGGCATAGAGCGTGCCCCCCTCCACCGCGACATCGGCAACCGCGTAGACGGTCTCCGGCTGGGTTACCCGGATCGGCGGCGTCGTTGGCATCTGGCTCACGGGCGCCACCACCGGGCGACGCGGCGCCAGCACACCCGGCAAAGGCGAGCCCGCCGGCGGAATTTGCGCCAGCGCCGCGCTGCCAGCCACAACCCCGATCAGGCCGATCAGCCACGAAACCAGGCGGCCAGGACGTAAACTCAAAATACCCATCGCGTGTTTTCTATAAAATCTCATATTCGTTAACCTATTGCAGATGCGTCCGCGCATGCAAAGCCTCACCACGCTTCGCACCATCGCCCCTCGACCGCGCCGCCAGGGTAGACTACCGTTACCCCAAGCCTGTCCTGCCCCGCGTCGCGCGGGCGCAGTCGCGGGCGGTTGCGATGACCCCAATCCGGGAGCGAACATGTCTGCAATGTCCTATTCAGCACCGTCCACGATCAGTGAGGCGGTGAGCCTGCTGGCCAATGCCGGCGGGCTGGCGAAAATCATGTCCGGCGGCACCGATCTGCTGGTGCAAATGAAATCTGGCCGGGTGAAGCCGGCGATGGTGATCGACACCAAGCGCATCCCCGGCATTATCGGCATTCGCGAAGTTGATGGCGGCTTCGTCATTGGCGCCGCCACGCCGGGCGCGATGCTCGGCGAACATGCGGGCCTGGTGAAAGCCTGGCCGGGCGTGGTCGAAGGCGCCAACCTGATCGGCTCCACCCAGGTGCAAGGCCGCGCCTCGCTCGCCGGCAACCTCTGCAACGGCTCCCCCGCTGCCGACTCGGTCCCCGGCCTGATCGCCGCCCGCGCCACCGTACTGATCGCCGGCCCCGCCGGCACGCGGGAAGCGCCGGTGGAAAGCATCGTCACCGGCCCCGGCCGCACCAGCCTCGCCAAGGGCGAATTCATCGTTGAATTCCGCCTGCCCAAGCAGGCTCCGCGCACTGGGGACGCTTATCTGCGCTTCATCCCCCGCACGGAGATGGACATTGCCGTCGTCGGCTGCGGCATCTGCGTCACGCTGGATGCCAACGGCGTCTGCACCGATGCCCGCGTCGCCCTCGGCGCGGTCGCACCGACGCAACTGGTGGTCGATGGCGCGGCAAAGGCGCTGATCGGCAACAAACTCACCGATGATGTGCTGGCCAAGCTCGACGCCGAATGCCAGGCCGTGTGCAAGCCGATCAGCGACAAGCGCGGCACCATCGAATTCCGCACCAAGATCGCAGGTGTGCTGGCCCGCCGGACGGCGGCCATCGCGTTCCAGCGCGCAGGAGCCTGAAGCATGAGCAAGATCCACGTCTCCACCACCATCAATGGCGAGCCGACTGAATTCCTCGCCGACCCGTCGCTCACCCTGCTCGACGCGTTGCGCGACGATCTCGGCCTGACCGGCACCAAAGAAGGCTGCGGCTCCGGCGATTGCGGCGCCTGCTCGGTCATGCTCGATGGCCGGCTGGTGTGCTCCTGCCTCGTGCTCGCGGTGGAAACCGAAGGCCGCACCGTCGATACCATCGAAGGTATGGCCACTGGCGACACGCTGCACCCGGTACAACGCAAGTTCCTCGAACATGCTGCCTTGCAGTGCGGCTTCTGCACCCCAGGTTTCCTGGTGGCCGCCAAGGCGCTGCTGGAAAAAAACAATAACCCAACCGAAACTGAAGTCCGCTTCTGGCTGGCCGGCAATCTGTGCCGCTGCACCGGCTACGACAAAATCATCCGCGCCGTGATGGACGCCGCGGCCGAAATGCGAGGGGAAAAAGTATGACCTTTATTGGCAACAAATCCGATCTGCGCGTTGTTGGCACCCGTCCGGTTCGCCCGGACGGCGTGGAAAAAGTAACCGGCCGTGCCACCTATGGCGCCGATTTCCGGCTGCCCGGCCAGCTCGTCGGCAAAATCCTGCGCAGCCCGCACGCCCATGCGCGCATCGTCAAGATCGACACCTCCAAGGCCGAAGCCCTGCCCGGCGTGAAAGCGGTGATGACCGCCGCCGACCTGCCGGACATCGACCCGACGGAAGCCTTCGTCGGCGAAGGTGCCACCAATTTCCGCGACCAGTCGCTGAACATCATGGCGCGCGGCAAGGCGCTGTATGAAGGCCATGCGGTGGCTGCGGTCGCCGCGACCTCCAACTCCATCGCCGATGCGGCTCTGGCGTTGATCGAGGTCACGTATGAAGTCCTGCCGCATGTCATCGACGTCGAAGCCGCCATGGCGCCCGACGCCCCGGTGCTGGACGAGCAGATGTTCACCGCCGGCGTGGACCCCAAGCCCACCACGCCGTCCAACATCGCGAAGAAAATCGTGCTGAAATCTGGCGATATCGATGCCGGCTTCGCCTCGGCCGACGTCATCGCCGAAGGCCGCTACGTGACTGCCGCCGTGCATCAGGCCTATATCGAGCCGCATGCCTGTATCGCCGCCATCACCACCGATGGCCAGTGCACGGTCTACGCCTCCAGCCAGGGTCATTTCATGATCCGCGCTTTCTGCTCCAAGCTGCTGGGCATTGAGCTGTCCAACATCCGCGTCATCCCGATGGAAATCGGCGGTGGTTTCGGTGGCAAAACCATCATCTATCTCGAACCCGTTGCCCTCACCCTCGCGCGCAAAGCCGGCCGCCCGGTGAAAATCGTCATGAGCCGCGACGAAGTGTTCCGCGCCTCCGGCCCGACCTCGGGCGCGGTGGTGGAAGTGAAGATGGGCGCCAAGAAAGACGGCACCATCGTCGCCGCCCAGGCGGTGATGAAATACCAGGCCGGTGCCTTCCAGGGCTCCCCGGTGCAGCCGGGCCTGATGTGCGCCTTCGCGATGTACAACATCGCCAACGTGCATGAAACCGGCTACGACGTGCTGTCCAACCGCCCGAAGGTCGCGGCCTACCGCGCCCCTGGCGCGCCGATTTCGTCCTATGCGGTCGAACAGGTGGTCGATGATCTCGCCCGCCAGCTCGGCATGGACGCGATCACCATCCGCGAGAAGAACGCCGCCAAAGCCGGCACCAAAACCGTCTACGGCGTCACCTTCCCCGATATCGGCTACGAGCAGGTGCTCGCCGCCGCCAAGGCGCATCCGCACTGGTCCGCCCCGCTAGGCCCGAACCAGGGCCGTGGCATCGCCACCGGCTTCTGGTTCAACATCGGCGGTGAAAGCTCGGCCTCGGTCTTCATCAACGAAGATGGCAGCGTCAACGTCGTCTCCGGCAGCCCGGATATCGGCGGCAGCCGCGCCTCGATGGCCATGATGGCCGCCGAAGTGCTCGGCATCCCCGTCGATAACGTCCGCCCGATTATTGGTGACACCGCCTCCATCGGCTTCACCAACGTCACCGGCGGCAGCCGCGTCACCTATGCCACCGGCATGGCGACGGTGCAGGCGACGGAAAAGGTGATCGAGCAGCTGAAGCAGCGCGCCGCGATGATCTGGGACATCAGCCCCGATGCGGTGGACTGGAAGGACGGCCAGGCCGTGCCCGCCGGTGCCAATGCTGGCGGGTTCGACCCGCTGCCGCTGGCCGCTATCGCCGCCAAAGCCGCCAAAACCGGCGGGCCGATCGGCGCGGAGATCTCGATCAACGCCCAAGGCGCCGGCCCCGGCTTCGGCGCGCATATCTGCGACGTGGAAGTGGACCGTGAAACCGGCCAGACCACCATCCTGCGCTATACCGCGGTGCAGGATGTCGGCCGCGCCATTCACCCGGCCTATGTCGAAGGGCAAATCCAGGGCGGCGCCGTGCAAGGCATCGGCTGGGCGCTGAACGAGGAATATATCTACGACAAGAACGGCCGGATGGATAATTCCGGCTTCCTCGACTACCGCGTCCCCGTCGCCTCCGACCTGCCGATGATCGACGCCGTGCTGGTGGAAGTGCCGAACACCCGCCACCCGTTCGGTGTGCGCGGCGTGGGCGAAGTGCCGATCGTGCCGCCGATGGGTGCGATTGGAAACGCCGTCCGCGACGCGATCGGCATCCGCCTGCACTCGCTGCCGATGTCGCCGCCGAAAGTGCGCGCGGCGTTGGACGCTGGCCAAGGCTGAGCGAGACTGAGCTAAATGCGTAAGGTCGTCATCTCCGGTTCATCCTGCCGCGCCTTCACTGGCGGCGTGGATGAATTCGAGGTGACGGCCGATACGTTCGGCCGCCTGATCCGTGAACTCGACCTGCGCTTCCCCGGCCTCGGCCATCACGTCGAAGAATTCATGGCAGTGGCCATCGACGGCGTGATTTTCCAGGACGCGCACGCCGAACCACTGCCCGACAACAGCGAAATCGTGCTGATCCCCAAAATCGGCGCCGGCTGAACCCCACAACCTCAGGCCGCGCGCAACTCCGCCAGCACGCCGGTCATCTGCGCTTTCAGCAACGAGCCGTTGCGCACCAATTCGCCCGAGGAGGCCAAAACCTGTGTCGATGCCGCACCGGTCCGCATCGCCGCCTGGCTCATCGCATCAATGCTGCCCGCGACCTCATCGGTTGTCGCCGCCGCAGAATGCATCCGCGTGAGAATCCGGTCCATCGCGCCGGTCTGATCCTGCACTTCCGCCGCAATACGGCGCGCGGTTTCATTCACCCGCCCAACCGTCTGCGCTACAGCTTGGATGGTATCGACCGCCCCCTGCGTCGCCGCCTGAATGCTGGCAATCTCCCGGGCAATTTCCTCGGTCGCCTTCGCGGTTTGGGTGGCGAGCGCCTTCACCTCGGACGCCACCACCGCGAAGCCTTTACCCGCCTCCCCCGCCCGGACCGCCTCGATGGTTGCGTTCAGGGCCAGCAAATTCGTCTGTTCGGCAATGGCCCGAATAATCCTGACCACACCGCCGATTTTCTCAGCGGTCGCCGCCAAACCTTCCACTTGCAAAGTCGAATTCTGCGCCTGTTGCACGCTCGCATCGATCAACGCATTCGTCTCGGCCACGCGTTCGGTAATCGCCCCAAGCGAGGTGGACAGCGTATCCGCCGTCGTCGCCACATCGCGCATCGCAATCGTCACCTCACCGGCCGCACCGGCGACCTGCGTCGATTGCGCGGCAGTCGCCTGCGAGGTATCGGACATCATCTGCGCCGTGGCCTCCAGGTCACCCGCCGCATGCGCCAGCGTGTTCACCACCCCGCTCATGTCGATTTCAAATCGGTCCGCCAACGCGCGCATCGTTTCGCGTCGGGTGCGCACGCCCTGCTCATCGGCGCTTGCCTGCGTCTGCCGCATCGTCTCGGCGCTGCGCAACTCGCGCTGGAACACCGCAATCGCCGCCGCCATCCGGCCAACTTCATCGTGGCGCTCGCTGCCGGGCACATGCACATTCAGGTCCCCCCCGGCCAATGCCGCCATCACGCGCTCCAGGCCACGCAGCGTCCCCACAATGTCGCGGCTAATCGCCAACACCAGGCCCAGCAGCACCAGGCAGGTCACCCCACCGATCACCGCCAAACGATGCCAGACCTGGGCAAACGCCGCTTCCACGTCATCGGTCCAGGTCCCGATCAGAAAGTTCAATTGCCACGGGCGAAAGCGGATCACCGCCGATACTTTCTCCTGCGGCACCGTCGCGCCGGGCTTTACCGCCAGATAGCGGATAACGCCGGTATCCCGTGGCCCCAGTTCCGCGGCAATCAGGTCCTGCGTCCACCGCCCCGATGCATCACGGGACGCGGTTGGCTTGCCTTCGAGCTTGGGGTTACCCCCGTGCATGACCACCATCCCGTCATCACGCTGCGCCAACAGATAATCCCCGGCAGCGCCGAAGCGCACCGCATGCACCCGCTCACGAAATTGCTCCATGGCCGCCTCGCGCGTCAGGCGTCCAGCGGTCACATCGGCCTGCAACCCGGCGGCAAAGTCCACGGCGATCCGTCCGACCGCCTCGACCTTGGCAATCCGATCCTCGACCATGCGCTCCCGCATCACCGACACGCCGGCAACCGTGACCACCCCAACCCCGGACGCTGCGAGCAACAGCAATACCAGCAACTTCTTACGTAACGAAAAGTCGAAAAAACTAACCATCGCCATGACCCACGTGGTGACCTGCACCAGGGATGACAGCCCAAGATTAAACCCGGCTTAATCGCCGTGACGCGTTAAGCATTCACCGCCAACGCCGCCTTGATCGCGCTGGACACCCGCATTCCCGTCGGCTCATCCGCCGAGCCGAAACAGCCGACAATGCCGCCATCGCGGCCGATCACCACTTTGCAGAAATTCCAACCCGGCTCCCAGTTCTGCGCCGCCTTCACCCATTGGTAAAACGGGTCCGCCTGCGGGCCGCGTACATGGGCGATTTCAGACATCGGGAATTCCACCCCGAACGTGGCATCACAAAACTGCTTCACGGTTTTGTTATCGGCGGATTCCTGGTTGAAATCCTGGCTGGGAATACCGACCACCGTCAGCCCCTGCCCGGCCATATCCCGATGCAGCTTTTCCAGCGCCTCGTATTGGTAGGTAAAGCCGCAGAAACTCGCAGTGTTCACCACCAGCAGCGCCCGGCCCTTGAAGCTGGCCAGATCCAGCACCCCGCCTTCAATGGCGGTGAATTTGAAATCCCAGGCCGCCTTTCCCGCCGCCTGCGCCGCCCCTGCGGTCAACATGGCAGCAGCAGCCAGCAGCACGTCGCGACGGGGCAGGTCATTCATAGCGCTCTTCCAACCAAGGGTCGGCGTTGTTGTGATAGCCGTTGCGCTCCCAAAACCCCGGCCGATCGGTCACCGAGATCTCAATCCGCCGCAGCCATTTCGCCGACTTCCATAGATATAGGCGTGGGATTAAAGCGCGCAACGGTCCGCCATGCTCCGCCGTCAGCGGCGCCCCCTGCCAGGAATGCACCAGCATCACATCCGGCTGGTCGAACTGGTCCAGCCGCAGATTGGTGATGTAGCCGTCATAGCCGTGCAGGATCACATGCGCCGCGTTGGCGTGCGGCTGCACCTCCGCCAACACCGTCCGCGCCGCCACTCCGTGCCAGAGATTGTCGTAGCGCGACCATTGGGTCACGCAATGCATGTCGCTGATGCTGTCCTGCTGCGGCAAAGCCAGAAACGCGTCCCAGGTCAGGCTCAGCGGATGGGTCACCGCGCCATCAATGTCCAGGCGGAACCGCGCCGGGCCCACCTCGGGCTGCGCGCCCAAATCCAGCACCGGCCAGCTCTCGGTCAGCGTTTGTCCCGGCGGCAGCCGCACGACGGCAGGGTCGGCGGTGGTTCCGGTCAGCAAGCGCCCATCGCGCGCCCAACGCTTCTTCGCTTCGGTGAGTTTATCCGTCACGGCCGCGGTCGCGCATGATCCGTGCTTTATCGCGCTGCCAGTCGCGCGCGGCGATGGCGTGCCGCTTATCGGCTTTGTTCCGCCCTTCGCCCAAGGCGAGTTCCACCTTGGCAATGCCGCGATCGTTGAAATGAATGTCGAGCGGCACCAGCGTCTGCCCATCGCGCGCCACCGCGCTCAGCAGCTTGACCAACTGCGTGTGCTTGACCAGCAGCTTGCGCGGCGCCCGTGGCTCGAAATGCGACAGCACCCCGCCTTGGTATTCGGGGATGTAGCAGTTGAATAAATACAATTCCCCATCCCGTTCCCCCGCCCACGCCTCGGTCAACGTCGCGCGCCCGTGCCGCAGGCTTTTCACCTCCGGCCCCTTCAGCACCAACCCGGCCTCGATGGTTTCCTTGATCGTATAGTCAAACCGCGCCTTGCGGTTCTGCGCCGCCAGGCCGTGGCTGATCAGGCCGGATTTTTTCTTGTCAGTCGCCATTCAACGGGGGGCCATTCAGTTGAGGATGCCGGCATGCTGCATCGCCGCGCGCACCCGCGCTTTTGTCGCATCGCCCGGCGGGGCCAGCGGCAGACGGCAGATTTCAGCGGTCAGCCCCAACAGGCTGGCGGCATATTTCACCGGGCCCGGGCTGGTTTCGCTGAACAGCGCATCATGCAGCGGGAACAAACGCTGCTGAATGGCGTTGGCATCGGCCATCCGGCCTTCCGCCCACGCCTTCTGCATCTCCGCGCACAGCCGCGGCGCCACATTCGCGGTCACGCTGATGCAGCCATGCCCACCGGCGGCGTTGAACGCCAGCGCCGTGTGATCCTCGCCAGACAGCTGGATGAAATCCTCGCCACAGGCGATCCGCGTGTGCATCGGCCGCGCCAGATTGGCGGTCGCGTCCTTCACGCCGACGATGTTCTTGTGCTTGGCCAGCCGCGCCATCGTCTCCACGCTCATATCAATCACGCTGCGCGGCGGGATGTTATAGATATACATCGGAATATTGGCGCTGTCGGCAATCGCCGAGAAATGCAGGAACATCCCCTCCTGCGTCGGCTTATTGTAATACGGCGTCACCACCAAAATCCCGTCCGCACCGGCCTTCTGCGCGTGCTGCGCGAAATCGATCGCCTCGGCCGTGCTGTTGGAACCCGCCCCGGCCATCACCGGCACCCGCCCTGCCGCCACCGCGATGGTGATTTCCACCACCCGCTTATGTTCCGCATGGCTCAACGTCGGTGACTCGCCGGTGGTGCCGCACGGCACCAGGCCCTGCGTGCCTTCGCGGATCTGCCAGTCCACGAACGCCTCCAGCTTTTTCTCATCCACCGTGCCGTCGTCGCGCATGGGTGTGATGATGGCAACGCAGGAGCCTTTGAACATCGACGCATTCCCCGGAGAGCATAAATTTTGGAGACGAAAACCTAGGCGCATGGGGGATGCACCGCAAGGCCATGCACGGTAGAAGGCGCTATGCGCATCCTGATCCTGCTGCTCGTCCTGCTCTGCCCGCTCACCGCCCCGGCGCAAACCGTCAGCGCGCAAGACGTGATGGCGCTGGTGCGCGCCGATCGCTGGCAAGATGCCATGGTCGCAGCGGTGCAGCACCCGGACCCGGTCGCCGCCAAGCTGGTCACCTGGTACCGCCTGCTCGCCCCTGCCGGCGGCAGCCTGGCGGAGATCATCGCCTTTCAGGCCAGCAGCCCGGATTGGCCACTGCCCACCAGCCTCGCCCGCCGCCGCGACGAAGCCCTGGCGGCCGAACCGGATGAGGCCGCCGCCCTCGCCGCCTGCGACAAATCGCAGCCGACCCTGACCGTGGCCCTGCTGCGCTGCGCCGAAACCCTGGCCAAAGCCGGCCGCGCGGCCGACGCCGCCAGCCTCGCCCGCACCATCTGGGCCGAAGGCAACCTGGATGCCGGCACCGAAGGCAAGTTCCTGACGCGTTGGGGCAGCGTGCTGCGGCGGGAGGATACCTTGCACCGCTTCGACCGGCTGGCCTGGAACGAACCCAACGCCGCCAGCCGCCTGCTGCCACGGCTGGACCCGGCCGACCGCAAATTCGCCGAAGCCCGCCTCGCCCTGCGGCGCGATGAAGGCAATGCGCGCAGCACGCTGGCCGGGCTGACCGACGCGCAGCGCGCCGACCCAACCCTGTTTCTGGAACAGGCCCGCTGGCTGCGCCGCAACGGCCAGGAAGATGCCGCATTGGCGCTCTGGCTCGCCACCGGCACGGCGGTGGAGAACGCCGCCGCCAAGGACCGGATTGCGGCGTTTTGGGATGAACGCAACCTGCTCGCCCGCCGCCGCCTGCGCATTGGCGATGCCGAGGGCGCCTACCGCCTCGCCGACGGCCACGCCCAGACCGGGGTGGAACAAGTGGTCGATGCCGAATTCCTCGCCGGCTTCATCGCCCTGCAACGGCTCGGCAATCGCCCGGATGCGGAACGCCATTTCAAGGCGCTCGCCGCCGCCTCCAAGGCCGCGATCACCCAGGGCCGGGCGCATTACTGGCTCGCCCGCAGCGCCGCCACCCCGTCGGAGGCGCAACGCCAATTCGCCCTCGCCGCCGCCTATCCCAGCACCTTCTACGGCCAACTCGCCGCCCTCGCTTTGGGGGACAGCCCGCAAGCCCTGGCGGCCCGGCTGAACGTGGCCGCAACCCCGGTCGATCCTGCCCGCGCGCTCGACCTCGCCGGGCGCGAACTCGCCCGTGCCGCCGCCATTTTGGTGGGATGGGGCGAACCGCGCCGCGCCGCCGCCTTCCTGCTGCGGCTGGATGATATTTCCCCCGATCCGGCGGTGCGCGACATGGCCGCCCGCCTCGCCGCTGGCCTCGGCGTGCCCGATGTTGCCGTTGCCCTCGCCCGCCGCGCCGGGCGCGATGGGTTGGTGCCGCTCGCCACCGGCTGGCCGCTCGCGCTCGACGTGCCGCGTGACAGCGCGGTGGAACCCGCTTTGGTGCTCGGCATCACCCGCCAGGAAAGCAGCTTCGACAGCGCCACCACCAGCCCGGCCGGCGCGCGCGGCCTGATGCAGTTGATGCCGGCCACCGCCACCCAGGTCGGCCGCAAACTCGGCCTCGCCGTCACCCCCGCAGCCCTGACCGCCGATCCGGCGCTGAACCTGCGCCTCGGCACCGCCTATCTCGCCGATCTGATGACCCAGTTTGAAGCCGCCAGCCCGCTCGCCATCGCCGGCTATAATGCCGGGCCGAACCGCGTCATCGAATGGCTCGGCGCCAACGGCGACCCGCGCCGCAAGGCGATCGATGTGGTGGACTGGATCGAATTGATCCCCTTCGCCGAAACCCGCAACTACGTGCAGCGGGTGACGGAAAATCAGCTGATCTACCGCGCCCGGCTCGGGCTGGTGGCGGCGCACCCGCTGGCCGCCTGGCTGCCGTGATCCGCTTCATCGCCAGCGGCTTTGGCTGCGGCTACGCCAAGGTTGCCCCGGGCACCTTCGGCTCGGCCGGCGGGCTGGCGCTCGGCGCGCTGTTGCTGTGGCGGGCACCGGCGCTTCTCCCGCTTGCCGGCCTGCTCGCCACCCTGCTCGGCCTCTGGGCCGTGCACCGCATCGGCGGCGACGATGATCCAGGCTGGATCACCATTGATGAAGTCGCCGGCCAGTTGCTGGCGCTGCTGCCGCTCTCCACCCCCTCCCCGCTCGGCCTGCTCGCCGCCTTCGCCCTGTTCCGCCTGCTGGACATTCTCAAGCCCGGCCCGGTCGGCTGGGCGGACCGCCAGCACGGCGCCGCTGGCGTGATGGGCGATGATGTCATTGCCGGGCTGCTCGCCGCCGGAATTTTGTGGGCAGCGATGGCCCGTTGGCCCATAATTTCCTAATGATCGACGACTCCATCCTCGCCCAGGCCGAATCCCTGCTCGCCGCGTGCCGCGCCGCGGGCCTCAAACTCGCCACCGCCGAAAGCTGCACCGGCGGCCTGATCGCCGCCACCCTCACCGCTATCGCCGGCAGTTCGGACGTGGTGGATCGCGGCTTCGTCACCTATTCGAACGACGCCAAAACGGATCTGGTCGGCGTCCCGCCCGACCTCATCGCCGCCCACGGCGCGGTGAGCGAGCCGGTGGCGCGCGCCATGGCCGAAGGCGCGGTCGCACGCTCGCTGGCGGATCTGTCCATCAGCGTCACCGGCGTCGCCGGGCCGGGCGGCGGCAGTGCGGAAAAGCCGGTTGGGCTGGTCTGGTTCGGCTGCGCCAGACGCGGCGCGCCCACCATCAGCGAACACCGCATCTTCCCCGGCGATCGGTCAGACGTGCGGCGCGCCACCGTGGTGCACGCCCTGCACCTGCTGCGCAGCCGGTTCTAACCCGTGCTGCCCCCGGCACCCAACCACAATGGCGGCCCGCCGCTGGACGATGACGAAGCGCCGGACGTGCTGGCCTGGCGCAGCTACACCTGGCGCCGCGCGCATAAACGCGCCTGGAAAACCCCACCGCCCGAAATCGCCCTGCGCCGGCTGGCGCGGGCGGAGGAGCTGGGGATGACTTACAAAGAATACACATTGGAGATTTTGGAGAGAGGGAAGTATTTATAAAGAGATGTTCTTTTTGTGAGCAAAAAGAACCAAAAAAACTTCATCAATACCTTGCCGACGGCGTACTCTCACCGGTGAGAGTACGCCGTCGGCTACGGTTGTATTAAAGTTTTTTTTGCTTCTTTGTTTTCAAACAAAGAAGGCTTCCTTCCTACTCCCGAAAAGAAGCATCCTTCCGATCCAGCATCCGCAGCAGACCCGGCCACTCCTTCTCCCCATACGGCCGCGTCGCGCTCGGCTCGTACATCGACACCGACTTATCAATCACGCTCTGCGGCATATGGTTCAGCGGCGTGTTGCACGCCATCGCCGCCACCTGTGCCTGGCAGGCGCGTTCCAGCGAGAACATGTAGTTAAACGCCTCCGGCATGCTGCGCCCCACCGTCAGCAGGCCATGATTGCGCAGGATCATCAGGTTATATTTTCCCAGATGCGCGGCGATAATATCGCGCTCCGCCGGGTCACGTTCTGGCCCGTTGAAATCATGATACGCGATCCGCCCGATAAACCGGTGCGAGGTCTGGGTCAGCGGCAACAAGCCGCATTGCAGCGACGAAACCGCAATGCCCGCCGTGGTGTGGGTATGGATTGCCGCCTGCACGTCCGGGCGGGCGCGATAAATCGCGCTATGGATCACAAAGGCCGCCGGTTGCAGGTTGTAGTCGGGATAATCCGGGCCAAACTCCGGCTGCAACAGCACGTTGCCGTCCACATCCACCTTCAGCAACGACGACGCGGTGACCTCGCCGAACAGCAGCCCGTGCGCGATCAGCAGAAACTGGTCCGTGGTGCCGGGCACCCGCATCGACAGATGGGTGGCGATCATGTCGGTCATGCCGTAATGGTCGCAAAGCCGATACGCCGCCGCCAGGTTCACCCGCGCCTGCCATTCCGCATCGCTCACCCGCGACCGCACCGAGGGGATTCTGAGCATCGGGTTAAAGCCACCATCGTCCATCACACGCTCTCCGCACATTTCCTGGCGCGCAGGATGGCGCAACTCCGCCCGGTTTGACAGCCCACCCCCACCCGCTTTGGAATGCAGCCAGCGAGGGAGATTTGCGCGCCATGAACCATCCAGGATTCGCCGTGCCGGCTTTGGCCTGCGACTGCCACATGCATATTTTTGGCGACCCCGATATCTATCCCGCCGCCGCCAGGCGCGCCTACGACCCAACCCCGATGGAGCTTGACGCCTATAACGCCGAGGCCGCGCGCATGGGCTTTGGCCGGGTGGTGTTCGTGCAGCCCAGCGCCTACGGCACCGACAATTCCTGCATGCTCGATGCCCTGCAAGCCCGCGGCCCCAGCAGCCGTGGCGTTGCGGTGATCGACGCTGCCACCGATGCTGCCGAACTCGCGGATATGGCGGCCCTGGGGGTGCGCGGCGTGCGGCTGAACCTGGTCAGCAATGGCGTGCCAGACCCGGCCGCCGCCATCGCCGAATTGCAGGCCGCCGCCAACCGGGTGCGCCCGCTGGGCTGGCACGTGCAAATCTACGCCCGCCCGGCTTTGTTCACCGACCTTGCCCCGGTGGTGGCCGATCTCGGCGTGCCCGTGGTGGTGGATCATATGGGCGCCACCGATGGCCAACTCGCCGCCGCCCGGCCCGGCTTTGATGCCTTGTTGCGCATGCTGGCCGATGGGGTGTGCTGGGTGAAACTCTCCGGCGCCAACCGGGTGTCGCGGCAGGCGGCGGGCTTTACCGATGCGGTTCCGGTGATCCAGGCACTGGTCGCCGCCAATCCGGCCCAGGCGGTCTGGGGCACGGACTGGCCGCATATCGGCCCGCATGTCGCCGGCAGCCCCGCCACGGTGGTCTACCTGCCGCACGACAATCTGGCCCTGCTGCACCTGCTCGGCGCCGCTTTGCCCGATGCCGCGCAGCGCCAGGCCGTCTTGGTGGACAACCCGGCGCGGCTCTATGGTTTTTAGTGCAATATCGCTTGAGGTTGCTTCAACCGAGCGATAAAATTGCAGGATTAAACAATGATCTCGAGCATGATCGGACTCCGATCCCGATCCAACCTCATACGATCATGCGCTAGAGCCGGCGCAGCGCCAGCCGCTTCACCCGCCCGCTATTGACCAGCAACCCGCTGATCGCCCCGGCGGCATCGCGCTCCACCTGCGCCTCCATCCAGGACCGCGCCAGCGTGCCGGGCAGGTAGAATCGCACCACATCCGGGCTGATCGGCACGATGTCCCATTCTGCCGTGCGCAGCACCGGCCCATCCACGGCCACGCGCAGCGTGCCGTCATGCAGCGCAATCGTCCACTCGGCGGCCATTTCGTCAGACCGATAGGTGCCGGCCAGATCCGCGGGCAGGCTGGCGCCATCGGCAACCCGCTGCCAATGGCCGCGAATGCCGGCATCTTCCTCCACCACCAGCACATCATCGCTGGCCAGATGCGCGGTGAAATCCGGCGAGGCCCGGCTGGCCCGCAGGCTGCCATCGGCGTTGGCCCGCAGCTGAAACGGCAGGCCGAAGCTGGTGCCGGTCAGGCTGCCATCGGCGGCGAGCGCGAATTCCACCGTCTGCGGCGTCGCCGGGTCGAGGAAGCGGCCCACGAACCGCTCCAGTCCCTGCGGCATCGCCAGCGCCAGCGGGCGATCCACCACCGCTTCCAGCACCGACTGGCCGATCTGATATGCGTCCGCCGAACCGCAATTGGTGATCACGATAATGCCGGTGCCGATCTCCGGCACCCGCAGGAACTCGGTGCGATAGCCCGGCCACAACCCGCCATGGCTGATGGTGCGCAGCCCGCCCACCTCGGCAATCATCAGGCCGCGCGCGTAATGGTTCACCACCTCGGTCGGGAAGCGGCTCTGCGCCTCCAGGCTCGCCGCCAGCGCCGGGTCGGTTTCATACGCAAGGTGCCACAGCGCCAGATCCGCCACGGACGACACCAGCGCCCCTTCGCCATGGATTGGGAAGCCGTGCTGCGCCCGCACCCAGCCGCCGCCCGGTGCCGCGAGGTAGCCGGTCGCCAGGTTCGGCTCCACCTGCGCCACGGTTTCCACCATCGCGGTCTGCGTCATGCCCTGCGGGGCGAAGAAATGCGTCGCCAGATAGTCCCGCAACGGCGTGCCGGTCACCCGTTCCACCAGCAGGCCCAGCAGCAGGAAATTGCTGTTGGAATAGAGATAGCGGCTGCCCGGCGCAAAGTTCAGCGTGCGCTGGCGGGCGATACCGGCCAGCAGATCCTTCGGCCGCACCGGCACCCCAAGGTCGCAGCCGCCCAACTGCATAATCTGCAACATGTCGCGCAGGCCGGAGGTGTTGTGCATCAGATGGTCGATGGTCACCGGCGCTTCGTATTGCGGCAGTTCCGGAAAATACTGCTGCACCGCATCGGTCACCGCCACCCGGCCCTCGGCCACCAGCCGCATCACCGCGGCACAGGTGAACTGCTTGGAGACGGAGGCGATGCGGAACCGGCTTTGCGGCCCCAGTTTCACCCCCAGTTCCAGACTGGCCATGCCGGCACTGGCCTGCACCACCAGCGCACCGTCGCGCACCACGCCGACGCTGGCGCCAGGGCTGTCCGGCCGGTCCCACGGCGCCAGCAGCGCCGCCACGCGATTGCGCAATTTCAGCAAATCGAGTTCACCCATCATCGCCTCCTACTCTGCGTTGCCCGAAGCCTAAGCCGCCTTGCGCACCGCGACCAGCTTGATCCGGCCGCCATTGACCAACATGCCGCTTATCGCCCCACCCGCCCCGCGCAGCACCCGCGCGTCGAGCCAGGTGCCACCGGGATAGACCAGCCGCACATGCGCCGCGTCCAGCGGCTCCACCCGCCAGACCGTGGTGCGGATAATCGGCCCGTCCACCCGCACCGCCGCCCCGGCAATCTGCCAGCACGAGGCCATTTCGTCGGACAGATAGGTGCCGTCCAAATCCGCCGGCAGCGTCCCCGGCCCGACGCGCCGCCAGCGCCCGGCCACCCCGGCATCCTGCACCACCTCCAACCCGCCATCATCAGCCAGCCGGCAGCGGAAATCATGCGCCGCCCGCGCGGCATACAGCCAGCCATCCGCCCCGGCGCGCAGCCGGAACGGGTTGCCGAACATCTTGCCCTGCAACCGGCCATGCGCGTCCAGGCTGAACTCCACCGTCTGCGGCGTTGCCGGGTCGAGAAAGCGGCCGACATAGCCGGACAGATCCGCCGGCAGGTCCGGCACGGCCTGCACGCCCGGCACATCGGCCAGCGCCTCCGCCAGCACGGCCTGGCCGATATGATACGGGTCCGCGCTGCCGCTATTGGCCAGCACGATCACCCCGAGCCCGAGCTGCGGCACGGTCAGGAACTCGGCGCCATAGCCGGGGCGCGACCCGCCATGGCTCACCGTGCGCAGGCCGCGCACCTCCGTCACCTGCAACCCGCGCGCGTAATGGCTCAACACCCCGTTGGGGAAGGCGAACTGGCTTTCCAGCCCGCCGCGCAGGGCCGCATCGTCAGCCAGTTTCCGCATCCAGCGCACCAGATCGGGGATGGAGGTGATCAGCCCGCCTTCGGCATGGCGCGGATAGCCGCATTGCGCATGCCGCCAGCCATCCGGCGTGGTGACATAGCCCGTCGCCAGCCCCGGCAGCGCCTCCACCGGGCTTTCCACCAGCGCGGTCTGGCTCATCCCGAGCGGGCCGAAGAAGCGCGCCTGCAAAAAGTCTCGCAACGGCATGCCGGAGACCTGTTCCACGATCAGCCCCAGCAGCAGGTAATTGGTGTTGCAGTAAAGGTAACGGCTGCCCGGGGTAAAATTCAGCGCCCGCTGGCGAAAGATCCCATCAAGGAAATCCTGCCGCTGGATCGGCACGGCAATGTTGCAGCCCCCGGCGCCGAGGATCTCCATCTCATCCCGCAGCCCCGAACTCGCATGCATCAGGTGGTCAACCGTCAGCGTCACGCCGTAATCCGGCAACTCCGGAAAGTATTTGCCCACCGGATCATCCACACCCAGCCGGCCATCCGCTGCGAGGGCCAGCACCGCCGCGCAGGTGAACTGCTTGGTGACCGACGCCACCCGGAACGTCGTCGCCGTCCCGATCGGCACGCCCAGCTCAATGCTCGCCATGCCCGCGTTGTGCTGGGCCACCAGCATCCCGTCTTGCACCACGCCGATGCTCACCCCGGGGCTGGCGCTGCCATACGGCGCCAGCAGCCGTTCCATCCGCCCTTGCAGCCGGTTCAACACCATTGCACTCTCCTGTCGCGTCACCGGGAAAAGCCTAGCCGGACGCGCAAGCCGGGTCTAATCTCGGCACGGGGAGAACCAAACGTGACACCACTTCTGGCGCCAGGGGCGATCGACTGCGATATCCACCCGGCCGTGCCCAACCTGGCCGCCTTGCTGCCCTATATGGACCAACCCTGGCGTGAGCAGGTGGTGGTGCGCGGCATCGACGACCTGGCCACCATCGCCTACCCGGCCAATTCCCCCCTCACCTGCCGCGCCGATTGGCGCCCGGCGGACAAATCCGTGCCAGCCAGTTCGCTCGCCCAGGTCCGGCGCGATGCGTTAGACCCGTTCGGCACCTCCATCGCCATCGCCAACTGCCTCTACGGCGTGCAGGCCCTGTTCAGCGAGGACATGGCCGCCGCCTACGCCACCGCGGTCAACCGCTGGATGGCCGCGGAATGGCTGGACAAGGAACCCCGCCTGCGCGCCTCCATCATCGTGGCCGCGCAAGGGCCGGAGCTGGCGGTGGATGAAATCGAGCGCTGGGCGCACGACAAACGCTTCGTCCAGGTGCTGCTGCTGGTCTCCGGCGCCACCCCGCTCGGCAAGCGCGCGCTCTGGCCGATATACCGGGCGGCGGAAAAATACGGCCTCGCCATCGGCATCCATGCCGGATCGGCCTATCACAACCCGCCCACCTCGGTCGGCTGGCCGACGTATTATACCGAGGATTACGTCAGCCAGGCGCAAGCCTTCCAGTCGCAGCTTACCAGCATGATCTGCGAGGGCGTGTTCAATAAATTCCCCAACCTGAAAGTCGTGCTGCTGGAAAGCGGCTTCACCTGGCTGCCGGCGCATCTGTGGCGGTTGACCAAGTTCTGGCGCGGCCTGCGGATGGAAATCCCCTGGGTCGATCGGGCGCCGGCCGATATCGTGCGCAGCAATGTGCGCCTGTCGCTGCAACCAGTTGATGGCCCGCCGGACCGCGACAGCCTGCTGCGGATTTTCGACCATATGCAGTCCGACGAGCTGATCCTGTTCAGCACCGACTACCCGCATTGGCAGTTCGACGGCACCGCCGCCATCCCGGACGGCCTGCCCGCCGACCTGGTGCGGAAAATGACCCACGACAACCCGCGCGCCACCTATGCGCGCCTTCTGGAGACGGTCGCATGAACGTCCAGGCCCGCCAGACCCCGACCACCGCCGCCGCCAGTAAACTCGCCATCGCCGATGGGGACATCCACCCCACCCGCAAACTGGCCAGCGAGTTCGACCCCTGGCTGGAAAAGCGCTGGCGCGACGATATCGCCACCTTCGGCACACGGCAGCGGCAGCAATGGCAGAACGCGCCGGCCTACCCGAAGGCGCAGCCCAACGCCTCCCGCCGCGACGCCTATCCGCCGGAAGGCGGCCGCCAGGGCAGTTCGCTGCCATTCATGCAGCAGCAGCATCTGGACCCGAACAACGTCGCGCTCGGCATTCTCAACCCGCTCGGCACTGGCCAGGGCCTGCAAAATATCGACATGTCTATCGCCCTCTGCCACGCCACCAATGAATGGCAGCAGGAATACTGGACCAAGCCGGACCGCCGGCTGCGCGCGTCTGTCGTGGTGCCGTATGAAGACCCGATCGCCTCGGCCAAGGAAATCCGCCGCTACGCCGATAACGCCGATTTCGTGCAGGTGTTCATGCTCAGCCGCACGTCGGAGCCGATGGGCAGCCGCAAATACTGGCCAATCTATGAAGCCGCCGCCGAAGTCGGCATGCCCGTTGGCGTGCACGCCTTCGGCTATGGCGGCAACCCGATGACCCCGGGCGGCTACCCCAGCTATTACACCGAAGAAATGGTCGGGCATTCGCAGGCCCAGCAATCCGGCCTCGCCAGCCTGGTGGTGGAAGGCGTGTTCGCCCGCTTCCCCAGCCTGAAGATGATCATGATCGAGGCCGGGTTCGCCTGGGCCCCCTCGCTCACCTGGCGGCTGGACAACGCCTGGCGCCGGCTGAAGCAGGAAACCCCGCATCTGACCCGCCTGCCCAGCGAATACATCCGCGATCAGGTCTGGTGGACCACCCAACCGATGGAGGAGCCAGAGCCGCGCGCGCATCTGCGCGATGCCATCAACTGGATCGGCTGGGACCGGCTGATTTTCGCCACCGACTACCCGCATTGGGATTATGACGACCCGGCAACCTCGCTGCCGCTGAAGATCAGCGAGGCCGAACGCCAGGCCTTCTTCATCGGCAACGCCCGCAACGTCTACCGAGGCGTGTAGCCATGTCGCGCCACGTGGTTGCCGCCGTGGGGGAAATCGCGCCCGGGGACCGCAAACTGGTCACCGTGCGCGGCCGGCCGATCGCCATCTTCAACCTCGGCGGCGAATATTTCGGCCTGCTCAATCGCTGCCCGCATCAGGGCGGGCCGATGTGCGAGGGCAAAACCACCGGGCTGGTGCAGGCCTCCGAGCCCGGTAAATACCTCTACTCCAAAGCCGATGAAGTGATCCGCTGCCCCTGGCACAACTGGGAGTTCGATATCCGCACCGGGCAAAGCTACTGCGAGCCCGACCGCAACAGCGTGCGCGCCTACCCGGTCGAAGTCACCGCCGGCGCGGCCCTGGTGGAAGGCCCGTATGTGGCCGAAACCATTTCAGTGAATGTCGCGGAACGGTATCTGGTGGTGGATGTGTAATCCATCCGGAGCGCGGCGAGGGATTACCTGATTAACACCGCCGGGTTCACCACATTCTCTGGCTTACCCGCCGCATAGGCCTGGATCTGGCCGAAAATTTCCTGGAACTGCAATTCGTATTCGTCGCGGGTGACGTAGCCGATATGCGGCGTGGCCACCACGGTCGGCAGCGTCAGCAACGGATCGGTCACATCGGTCAGCGGTTCGCTGTCGAACACATCCACCCCCGCCCCCCCCGGCCGGCCGGCGCGCAGGGCCGCCACCAACGCGCCCGGTGCAATCAAACCGGCGCGGCTGGTGTTGATCAGAATGGCGGTCGGTTTCATCCGCGCCAGGTCCTCCGCCGTCACCATCCCGCGCGTCGCCGGATACAGCCGCACATGCAGCGACAGCACATCGGCGCTGGCGAAAAAATCCTCCCGGCTCGCCGCGATCTCGTAGCCATCCGCCAGCGCCCGCGCCCGGCTTTCCGCGCCGGACCAGATCACCACCCGCATCCCGAACGCCCGCCCGTAGCCGGCCACCGCCGCGCCGATGCGGCCATAGCCGTAAATGCCCAGGGTTTTGCCGCCCAACGTGCTGCCCACCCCCATCTGCCAGCGCCCGGCCTGCAAGGCGGCCATCTGCTGCGGCAATTGCCGCGCGGTTGCCAAGGCCAGCGCCCAGGTCAACTCCGCCGCCGCATAGCACGGCGTGCCCGGATGCTGGCTCGATGACACCACCACCCCCTGCCGGGTGCAGGCGTCGATGTCGATATGCGGATAGACACTGCGCTGGCTGATCAGCCGCAGTTTCGGCAGCCGTTCCAGCAGCGGCGCCAGAATTTTCGTGCGCTCGCGGAACAGCACCAACACCTCCGCCTCCGCCAGCCGCGCCGCCAGCGCATCGGTATCCTGCACGTGATCGTTCCACACCGTCACCTCATGCCCCGCCAGCATCGCGAAACACGGCAGGGTGCGCAGCGTGTCGAAATAATCATCGAGAATACTGATCTTCATGGGCGTGTTCCCTCACCTGGACGCCGGATCGGCCGCGGTGCCACAGTATCAGCATGAGCGTCATCGCCAAACTGCCCGATGGCCGGCTGCATTTGCAGCACGGACCCATTGATTGCCTGTGCCGCGCCTGGGGGCCGGATGACGCGGTCGCGGCAGCCTACGCCCAGGCGGCGGCGGCATTCCCGGCGATCTTACCGGCCTTGGTGGCCGAACGGCCGCATCTCCGCACTCCACTGCCCACCCCGCCGCCGGCAGGCGCGGTGGCACAAGCCATGCACGCCGCCGTCGCCCCGTTTGTCGCAGGCTTCATCACCCCGATGGCCGCTGTGGCCGGCGCGGTGGCCGATGCGGTGCTGGCGGCGATGTGCGCCGGCCAGCCTTTGTCCCGCGCCTTCGTCAACAATGGCGGCGACATCGCCTTTCACCTGACCGGCACAGAAACTTTGCAATGCGGCCTGGTGACCGACCTCGCCGCACCGGCGCTGGATGGGCGCTTTACCCTGCGCGCCCAACATCCGGCGCGCGGCATCGCCACCTCCGGCCGGGCCTGCAAGGGCCAGGGCGGGCGCAGTTTCTCCTTCGGCATCGCCGATGCCGTCACCGTGCTCGCCCGCACCGCCGCCATGGCCGATGCCGCGGCCACGGTGATCGCCAACGCCGTCGATCTGCCCGGCCATCCGGCCATCACCCGCCGCCCCGCCGATGATATCGACCCCGATACCGATCTCGGCCCGCGCCGGATCACCTGGAGCCTCGGCACTTTGGCGAAAGCCGAGATCACAACAGCACTAGACGCCGGGCGCGTTGTCGCGGATGATCTTCGCCGTCGTGGCCTGGTTGAGGCAGCGGTACTTGCGTTGCGCGGAGATATCGCCAGCGTCGGGTTGAACCGGAACTTGGAACGCGCATGATCCGCAAGCTGCTCGTGGTGGTTGAGGAAACCCTGCTGGAAGCCGACCAGTCCGTCAGCCCAGCCACCCGCAAGGCGGCGGCGATTGCGGTGGTGGCCAACCCGTTCGCCGGGCGGCACGTGCCGGATCTGAGCGAATTGATCGAACTCGGCGAGCATCTCGGCAAATTGCTGGGGGAACGCGCGGTCGCCGCCCTCGGCATCGCCCCCGGCGCGGTGGAAAGCTACGGCAAGGCGGCGATTGTCGGCGAAGACGGCGAGTTGGAACACGCCGCCGCCATTTTGCACCCCAAGCTCGGCGCGCCGTTGCGGCGGGCGGTGGAACGCGGTGCGGCGCTGGTGCCGAGCGCGAAAAAGCGCGGCGGCATGGGCTGCGCCATTGATGTGCCGCTGGGCCACAAAGACGCCGCCTTCGTGCGCAGCCATTTTGACGCGATGGAAATCCGCGTCCCCGACGCACCACGCCGCAACGAGATTGTGGTCGCGGTCGTCGTCACCGATTCCGGCCGCCCATTGCCCCGCATCGGCGGGCTGGCCGCACACGAGATCGAAGGCAAGGACGGACTTCGGTAGCACGCCGGCCGGACGGGAGAAGCCGTCACCAGGCCGGCGCACCACCCCACATTGCTCAGGAGAGCTTACGATGATCCTTTCACGCCGTTCCCTGCTTGCCGCCACCGCCGCCCTCACCGCCCCCCACATCGCCCGCGCCCAGGCCAATGCGCCGATCCGCATTGGCGAGATCAATTCCTACTCCGCCGCCCCCGGCTTCACCGTGCCGTATCGCAACGGCTGGACCCTGGCGGTGGAGCAATTCAACGCCGCCGGCGGCGTGCTCGGCCGCAAGCTTGAAGTCATCAGCCGCGACGATGCCGGCAAGCCACAAGATGCCATCCGCCTCGCTGGCGAACTGATCGGCGACCAGAAGGTCGATCTGCTGTCCGGCAGCTACCTCTCCAACGTCGGCCTGGCGTTGAGCGACTTCGCCAAGCAGAACAAAAAACTGTTCGTCGGCGGCGAACCGCTGACCGATGCATTGGTCTGGTCCGCCGGGCACCGCTATTGCTACCGGCTGCGCGCCTCGACCTATATGCAGGCGGCAATGCTGATCGACGATGCGGTGGCGATGAAGGCCAAGCGTTGGGTGACGGTGTCGCCGAATTACGAATACGGCCAATCGCTGGTGAAATGGTTCAAAATCCTGCTCGCCGCCCGCCAGCCAGACGTGCAGTTCGTCGCCGACCAACTGCCCGCTTTGGGCAAAATCGACGCAGGCGCCACCGTCGCGGCGCTGGAACAAGCCAAGCCGGACGCGATTTTCAACGGCACGTTCGGCCCGGACCTGACCAATTTCGTCCGCCAGGGCAACACGCGCGGCCTGTTTGAAGGGCGCAAAGTGGTCTCCGTGTTAACCGGAGAGCCGGAATACCTGGAACCGTTGGGCGATGAAGCGCCAGAGGGCTGGGTGGTGACCGGCTACCCGGTCGATAGCGTCACCGACCCGGCGAACACCAAATTCATCGCCGACTACAAAGCCCGCTTTAACGAGGCGCCCAGGCTCGGCTCCGTGGTGGGTTACAGCATGATCGCCGGCATCGTCGCCGGCATCGCCAAAACCGGCTCGGTCGAGACCGAGAAAATGGCCGATGGCTTCGGCGGCGCCGGCTTCGCTACGCCGTTTGGCCATGTGGACTGGCGGGCGCTGGATCACCAGAGCACCTTCGGCGCCTTCGTCGGCAAAACCGCGCTCAAGGGCGGCAAAGGCACGATGGTGGACTGGCGGTATATCGACGGTGCCAAGGCGCTGCCGTCGGATGATGAGGTGCGGAAGTTGCGGCCGGCCTGATGTGCAGATGAAGCAAATAGGATGTTCTTTTTGTGAACAAAAAGAACCAAAAAAACTTCATATGATTCTTGCCTGCGGCGCACTCTCTCCGGTGAGAGTACGCCATCGGCAAGGCA
>CAITOL010000060.1 GCA_903893975.1 uncultured Rhodospirillales bacterium
GTTCGCTGGGGCCGAGATTCATATCCAGCAGCAGGCTGGAGACGCCGATAATCCCGTTCATCGGCGTGCGGATTTCGTGGCTCATCACCGCGAGGAATTCGGAGCGTGCCCGGCCCGCCGCCTCCGCCGCGTCGCGGGCGGCGGCCAGCGCCTGCTCGGTCTGCTTGCGGTCGGTGATATCGGTATAGGTGCGCACCGCCCCGCCATCGAGCAGGATTTCCGTGCGCACTTCCAGCACCCGGCCATCGGCGCGGGTGCGTTCGTAATGCTGGTATTCCGGGCTGATCTCGAAGCTCATGATGGTGCGTAAAATCGCCGGGTCCACCGTCTCCGGCGGGCCGAACTCACCGCGCCCGAGTTGCCACGTCACCACGTCGCGGAACGGTGTCCCCGGCCGGCCCAGGCGTTCCGGCAGATCGAGCAGGACCATCGCGCGCCGGTTCAGCACCGCTATCCGGCCCTCCCGGTCCACCATCAGGATACCTTGGCTGATATTCTCCAGCGTCGCCGCCAGCGCGGCCTGCGATTCCGACCGCCGCTGGCGATGCCGTTCCAACAGCACCCCCAGCGCCAGCGTCATGACGGTAAAGGCGATGCCGGCGGCCAGGGTGTTGCGGCGCAGTTTGTACCATTCGGCCAGCACGGTGTCGGTATCCTGTCCGACGGCGACGATCAGCGGCAGGCCCTCGACCTCGCAGAAACTCACCAGCCGGTCTACGCCATCCAGCGGGTCGGCGGCGTGGAAACTGCCGGCCATCTCCCCCTCCAGCATCAGCCGTTCCGCCCCGCTGGCGACGCGGCCCGGCAAGCCCGTGGCCGGCGCACGGGCGCGGATCACCCCGTCGGTGCCGAGAAGTTGCACCATCCCTTGGCCAATGCGCATCGCGGCGTAAAACTTGTCGAGGTTGCCAAGATCCAGCGAGCCGACCACCACCCCGTCAAACCGCCCGTCCGGTGTGACCAGTTTGCGGCTGACATTGATCGTCCAGCGCCCGGACACACGCCCGAACGCCGGGGTGCCGATGTAAATCCGGTCGTCCTTGGAGTCTCGCTGGAAGATGAAATGCGGCCGATCGGCAACGTTCACCGGGGTTTGCGGCAGCTCAGTGGTGTTGTCGATTGCCACCCCGTTGCGATCGGCCACGCCGAGTTGCAGCAATGGTCCGGCGAGCAGTTCCGGGGTGTTCGCCCATCGCCGCAAATCGGTATGGCCAGGGTCGCGCCGATGCAGTTCGCGCACGAAGAGCAGGCTTTGGTCGACGGCGGCGAAGGTTTGACCCACGCTGGCTTCCAGGCTGCGCGCCAGATTGCTCGATTCCCGCACCGCCGCGTCTTCCGCGCGCTGGTGGGTGCGGTACAAATTCACCCACAGCCCGGCCCAGATCACCGATATGGTGATGCCGATCACCAGCACATGCACGCGATCCACTTGCCGCAAGCGGCGGCGCAGGCGGACGACCGCTCGTATCCAGGTCGCCGTAGTGACCATCTATGCTTCCAAAGTGCGAGAATGCGCCGGTTCAGGTTTGAGGATGCAACGTGACGATACCATGTGCATTTTGCAAGTTTTTGTCTCAAATCCGGCGATATTCGCGCCCGCCGCAGGCCGTGCGCTTACGCTTTGCGCAGTTGGAACAGCGCCTGCTCACCAAACAGATTGGCCAGGCCGATAAAGCGCCGCCAGGGCGCGCGCTGGCCGGCTTCGTCCACCGCCAGCCATTTTTCCACCACGTAGCCTTCTTCGTGGCACAGCACGAAGAAGTCGCGGATGGTGCAGGGATGGATGTTCGGGGTTTCGTGCCACGGCCGGGCCCAGACCGAGGTCATCGGCATGCGGCCGGACCAGAGCAACTGCCAGCGCACCTGCCAGAAGCCGAAATTGGGGAAGCTGACCACGGCGTGGCGGCCGATGCGCAGCATTTGCCGCAGCACTTCGCGCGGGCGTTCCACCGCCTGCAAGGTGCGGGACAGCACGACGAAATCGAACGCGCCATCGGGGTATTGCGCCAGATCGCTATCGGCATCGCCTTGCATTACCGGCAGGCCATGCGCCACCGCATGGGTAACCTCGGCCATGTCGATCTCAATCCCGCGCGCATCGCAGCCGCGGGTGCGGAACAGATGGTCGATCAGGGTACCGTCACCGCAGCCGATATCCAGCACCTTGGTTTTGGCCGGGATCATCTCGGCGATCAGCCGCAGGTCGAGCCGCATATTCTTGGCGACGTAGCGCACGCCGTTGCCGTCGCTGGCGTCCGGCATCAGGCCAGCCCCGCATGTTCGGCGCAGCCGGCGAGGAAGCCGGCCAGGGTGCGGTGAAAATCCGGCTCATCGAGCAAAAACGCGTCGTGCCCTTTGTCGGAGGCGATTTCCACGAAGCTGACATTGGCCGCTGCGGCGTTCAGTGCCCGCGCCACCACCCGGCTCTCGGCGGTGGGATAGAGCCAGTCCGAGGAAAAGCTGATCAGGCAGAACCGCGTGGGGGACCCGGCGAACGCCGCCGACAGGTTATCACCGTGCTCGGCTGCCAGATCGAAGTAATCGCAGGCGCGGGTGATGGTCAGATAGGAATTGGCGTCGAAGCGGTTGACGAAGCTGCTGCCCTGGTAGCGCAGATAGCTCTCTACCTCGAACATGTCCGAGAACGGCGAGGAGATCCCGGCCGCTGCATCGGTGCTGCGTTGCCGGCGGCCGAATTTCCGCGTTAGCGCTTCTTCTGACAGATAGGTGATATGCGCCACCATGCGCGCCACCGCCAGGCCACGTGCGGGGATGCTGTCATCCTCCCAATAGCGGCCGGCCTTGTAGTCCTGATCCGCGAAGATCGCCTGCCGCCCGACCTCGTTGAAGGCGATGTTCTGCGCCGAGTGATAGGGGGCGGTGGCAATGGGGACGGCGGCGAACACGCTTTCGGGGTAGGCGGAGGCCCAGTCCAGCACCTGCATGCCGCCCATGGAGCCGCCGACGACGGCGAACAGCCGGTCGATCCCCAGGCGTTCGATCAGCCGTTTCTGCGCCCGCACCATGTCGCGGATGGTGATCGGCGGGAAATCCGTGCCCCAGGGCTGCACGCCGTCGGCATCGCGCGGCGAGCGCGGCCCGGTGGAGCCCATGCAGCCGCCGAGGACGTTGGAGCAGATGACGAAATAGCGGTTGGTGTCGATCGGCAGGCCCGGCCCCACCACCATATCCCACCAGCCGCCGCGCCCGGTGACCGGGTGCCGCTCGGCGACGTACTGGTCCCCGGTGAGGGCGTGGCAGATCAGGATGGCGTTGGCACGGTCTGCATTCAGCGTGCCATAGGTCCGATAGGCGATTTCCATGCGCGGCAGCGCCACCCCGCATTCCAGCATCATCCCGTCCGCAAACAGGGCGCGTTGGTGATCGACGACGGAAAGGGCGGAATGGTTCATAATAGTTCAGCATATGCGTCCCCCGGCCGTGGCTTGCAACTATGGCCTGCGCGCAGGGGGCACAACACCCGCCACGTCCTGCGGCGCGCCTTTGCAGATGCGGGCGCATCCGCTATTGCATTTGGCCCCGCGACCCCGTCCCATCGGACCCAATGCCCGACAGCCCCACCGCCCCCAGCCAGACCGATGTTGCCCCCACGCTTGCCGCCTTGCGCGCCGAGCTCGACCGCATCGACGACGCCATGCACGACCTGCTGATGCAGCGGGCCAGCGTGGTTGAAGGCGTTGCCGCCCTGGGCGCGCGCGGCAAGGTGGCGCTGCGCCCGGGGCGCGAGGCCGATATTATCCGCCGCCTGCTGCGCCGCCATCAGGGCGCGCTGCCGCGCCGGGTGCTGCCGCGCATGTGGCGGGAGTTGCTGGCCGGCACCACGGGCATGCAGTCCAGCTATGTTGTGACCGTATGCGAAACCGACCCTGGCAACCAGTTCGTGCAATGTGCGCGCGAGCATTTTGGTGCGCTGTCGGTGCTGCGGGTACACCCGACGCCGGCGCAGGCGATCGGGGAGGTGAGCAAGGGCAACGCCATTGCCGCCGTGCTGCCGATGCCGGCGGAGGATGAGAGCCCGACCTTGGCCTGGTGGACCGCGCTGCTGCATCGCGATGAGCCGCGCATCCATGTTGTGGCCCGGTTGCCGTTCTGGGCGCCCCGGCCGGAAGGCGCGCCACGGGTGCAGGCGCTGGTGGTGGCCGCCGCTGCGCCGGATGCCAGCACCGATGACCGCTCGCTGCTCGGGCTTGAAATTGCGCAGGAAACCTCGCGCGCGCGGCTGACCAGCCTGATCATCGCCGCCGGGTTTGCACCGGGCAGCATCATTCTGCGCCGCGATCCCGGCGCGGGCGTGGCCCAGGCGCTGGTGGATGTGGCCGGTATGGTCACCGATGACGACACACGCCTTGCGGCGATTGCCGACCAGTTGCGCCCGCCCGTGGTGCTCGGCGGCTACGCCGTTCCAGTTGAGGGAGACCTTTCATGACCGATCCCGTCGCCACTGCCCCGGTTCCGCGCGCCAGCGTGCTGCAGATCGCCGCCTATGTCGGGGGTGAGCATAAGCTGCCGGGGGTGAACCGGGTGATCAAACTGTCTTCCAACGAGGGGGCGTTCGGCCCGCCGCCGGGCGCGATTGCCGCGTTCACCAAAGTGGCCGCCGAGATCCATCGCTACCCCGATGGCGGTTCGGTGGAACTGCGCCGCGCGCTGGGTGCCCGCTATGGGCTGGATGCCGACCGCATCGTGTGCGGCACCGGGTCCGATGAGCTGATCACCCATCTCTGCCACATCTACGGCGGTGCGGGGACCGACATCCTGATGAGCATGCACGGCTTCACGATGTACCAGATTGCCGGCACCTATGCCGGCAGCCGGGTGATTAAGGTGCCGGAGCAGAACCTGACCACCGATGTGGATGCGATGCTGGCGGCGGTGACGCCGGAGACGACCATCGTGTTCGTGGCGCATCCGAATAACCCCACCGGCAGCCTGCTGCCGCAAAGCGAACTGCGCCGCCTGCGCGACGGGCTGCCGGCGCATGTGCTGCTGGCGATCGACAGCGCGTATGCCGAATATGTCGAGGCGGCGGAGTATGATGCCGGTGCGGCGCTGGTGGATGCGGGGGACAACACCATCATGCTGCGCACCTTCAGCAAGGTGTTCGGCCTCGGCGGCATGCGGGTTGGCTGGGCGTATGGGCCGGCGGCGGTGATCGATGCGATCAACCGGGTGCGTGGCGTGTTCAACGTCAACATTGCCGCCCAGGCCGCTGCCCTGGCGGCGCTGGCCGAGCCGGGCTGGGTGGAAAAGTGCCGGGCGCATAACACCGAATGGCGCGCCAAGCTTGCCGCTGCCATCACCGCTGCCGGGGTGAAGGTGTGGCCGACGGAGGGCAACTTCCTGCTGACCGATTTCGGCACGGCGGAGCGGGCCAAGGCCGCTGACGCGCATTTGCGCAGCCACGGCATTATCGTGCGCGCCATGGCGTCCTACGACCTGCCGCAATGCCTGCGCATCACCGTGGGCACGGCGGAGGAATGCGGCCTGGTGGCGGATGCCGTCGCCGGCTTTATGCGATCCCAAGCATGACCACGCCGCCGCTGTTCAAACGCATCGCGCTGCTCGGCATTGGGCTGATCGGCAGTTCGGTGGCCCGCATCGCGCGCGAACGCGCCGATATCGCCGGGGAAATCGTCGCCAATGCCCGCACCCAGGCGACGCTGGACCGGGTGATGGAACTCGGCTTTGCCGACCGGGTGGAACTGGACCCCGCGCGTGCCGTGGCCGGGGCGGATTGCGTGATGCTGTGCGCCCCGGTGGGGGCGTATGAGGCGCTGGCGCAGACCATCGCGCCGTATCTGGACCCTGGCTGCATCATCACCGATGTTGGATCGACCAAGCAGTCCGTGATCCGCGACGTGACGCCGCATGTGCCGGCGGGCGTGCATTTCGTGCCCGCCCATCCGCTGGCCGGCACGGAATATTCCGGGCCGGATGCCGGGTTCACCACGCTGTTCCAGGGCCGCTGGACCTTGCTGACGCCGCTGCCGGGCACCGATCCGGGGGCGGTGGAGAAAATCTCCGAACTCTGGCGCCGCTGCGGCTCGATGGTTGAAGCGATGGAGCCGGCGCATCACGACCGGGTGCTGGCCATCGTCAGCCACCTGCCGCATCTGATCGCCTTTACCATCTGCGGCACCGCCGAGGGGCTGGAGGAAGAAAGCCGCGCCCAGGTGCTGAAATTCGCCGCGTCCGGCTTTCGGGACTTCACCCGCATCGCCGCGTCCGACCCGGTGATGTGGCGCGATATCTTCCTCAATAACCGCGAGGCGCTGCTGGAAATGCTGCAACGCTTCACCGAGGATGCGCAGGCGATGGCGCGCGCGGTGCGCTGGGGGGACCCGGCGTATATCGAGCACCGGATTCAGCAGGGGCGGGCGATCCGGCGGAGTTTGATTGAGTTGAAGCAGGCTTAGGGTTTGTTCTTTTTGTGAACAAAAAGAACCAAAAAAACTTTTCATCACTCCCTTGCCTACGGCGTACACCAACCGGTTAGTACGCCGTAGGCAACGAAGTTTCGAAAAGTTTTTTGCTGCTTTTTTTCAAAAAAGCAGACCTTCCCTTCCTACCCCGCCACCACCTTTTTATCCAGCAACCCGGCAATCTCCTCAGCCGAGTAGCCATATTCCGCCAGCACGCCGCGGGTATCTTCCCCCAAAGCCGGGGCATGGGCGCGCTTGGTGCCGTTTTCAAACGGCGGCAGACCGGGGATGTTCGGCATTGGCACCAGTTCCGGCACGCCGGGCTGGTTGAGCCAGGCCATGATGTTGGTGGCGGCCACCTGCTCCTCGTTCAGGAATTCGGTGTAGGTGTTGACCTTGCCGTTCATGATGCCACGCGCGCTCAGCCGCTCGCTGACCCAGGCGGTGGGGCGGGCTTTGTAGATCGGGCGCAGCGTGGCGTAGAGCTCCAGGATGTTATCCCGCCGTGCCGGCACGGTGGCGTAAAGCGGGTCTTCCAGCAGGTGGGTGATTTCCATCGCCTCGCAGAACGGCACCCAGTCGGTCGGCCGCACCATGGTGACGTTGATCTGCCCGTCGGCGGTATCGAACACGCCGCTGGGCATGGCGGTGCGCTGCGGCACGCCGCGTTCGAGGTAGTTTGCCACCATGCGGATGACCGACAGCATCGCGCCGCCTTGCATCAGGCTGCATTCGATGTAGCGGCCCTGCTTCACCGCCTGTTCCCGCCGCACATAGAGCGAGGTGGCGATGGCCTGGAAGCCGAGCAGGCCGGTGAACATGTCGATCATGGAAATCGCCATGCGGTGCGGATGGTTGTCGTGCTCGCCACGGTTTTCATCGACGATGCCGTTGAAGGCTTGCAGCACCGGGTCCATCGCGGGGCGGGCCGCCAGCGGGCCGGTCTGGCCGAAGCCGGAAATGGAATAATAGATGATGCCCGGTTCCCGCGCGCTGACCGCGTCGTAGCCGAAGCCGTAGCGCTGGATGGTGCCGGGGCGGAAGCCTTCGATGAAGACGTCCGCACCTTTGATCAGCCGCCAGAGGATTTCCTTGCCTTCCGGGGTTTTCAGGTCGATGGCGATGCTGCGCTTGCCCAGGGTGCCGTAGAGCGAAAAGGCGGAGTGCGATTCGTAGGTGCGGCCGAGAATGCGCGCCCAGTCCCCACCGGAATGCGGGGTTTCCACTTTGATAACGTCTGCCCCGTGCTGCGCCATCATCATCGCGCAAGACGGACCGGCGACGCCGCCGCTCAAGTCAATCACCTTCATGCCGGCGAAGGCCGAATTATAGTCCATTGCTGTCCTCCCAGACGGGCCTTTCGGCCCACGACGTTCCTTGCTTTAGCCTGCCCGGCCGCTTGGTCGGCCTGGGGGCGTGGCGGCATAGTGCCGTAACGGGAGGCGTTGGCAACTGGGGGGCGGGAAAACGGCGGTGCCGGCGGTGATTTTCTGCCGCGCGCCCGGGGGGCGGGTTGGGCTGCGGTTGATCCGTATCAATGCAATTCCAGATATTGGTTGACATTGTCACCCCGTTCAGGAGGACAGGTTACATGAGCCAGCATCATCTCCCCTGCTTCGTTATCGCCGATGGCGGACAGGCCCGGTTCATCCAGCCGGGCGCGGACGAGGCCTTGCATGTGTGGGCGGCGCTGGAGTCCCCCACTCTGCATCAGAAAGCGCATGATATGGGCAGTGACGGGCCGGGGCGGGCGTTCGAAAGCGCCACCCCCACCCGCCATGCCATGGCCCCGCGCAGCGACCCGCATGAACGGGCGGAGGTTGCGTTTGCCGACCTGGTGACCGAGCGCATTCGCGCCGAGGCGGCGGAGGGGACGTTCAACGAGTTTGTGCTGGTGGGGCCGGCGCCGGTGCTGGCGGAGATTCAGCGCCGGCTTGACCCGCGCACCCAGGCGCTGGTGATGGGTACGGTTGCCAAGGATTTGGTGAATGTGCCGCTTGATCAGCTATGGCCGCATCTGAAACCTTGGGCGCATCCGGTGCGGCGCGCCTGAGTAGAGGCGAAACCGGGTGGAGGCGAAACCGGGTTGACGGATGGCGCCGGTACGGTCTTTGCTGTGGCTGCGGTCTGATATGCCAGACCGCAGCCGGACAGAGAGGCCGCCGCCCCGTTGGACGCTGTCGTCGAACCATTTAAGGCCCGCCGGGTCTATTTGCTGCTGAGCGACCGCATCGCCACCGGCGATCTGCGGCCGGGGGCGCGTTTGCCGGCCGAGCCGTTGCTGGCGGCGGATTACAGCGTGTCCCGCGTCACCATTCGCCGGGCGTTGGCCCGTTTGGCCGCCGATGGCGCGGTGGAGCGCCGGCCTGGTGTGGGCAATTTCGTCCGCCAGCCTGCTGGCACGCCGATTTCCGCAGTCGATATCGCCGATGTGTTCGCCAATCTGCGCGAGATGGGCCGCAGCACCGATGTGCGGCTGTTGTCGTTCGGCTATGTGCCCGCGCCACCCCCGGTTGCCGAGCAACTGGGCCTGGGGGATGCCGCCCTGGTGCAACGTTCGGTTCGCGTCCGCTCCATCGCCGGCGCGCCGTTTTCCTACCTCACCACCCACGTGCCAGAACAGATCGGTCGCACCTATTCGGAAGCCGATCTGGCCAGCGTGGCGTTGCTGACGTTGCTGGAACGGTCCGGGTTGGTGTTGGCCGGGGCGCGGCAAACCATTGGGGTGAGCATTGCCGGGCCGGATGTGGCGCGCGCGTTGGAGCTGGAAATTGGCGCGCCGCTGCTGTCGCTGACCCGCGTTGTCTATGGCCGCGATGGGCGGGGGATTGAGCACCTGCACGGGCTCTACCGGCCAGATCGCTTCACCTTCAAAATCGACCTGCTGCGCACCGGCGCGCCGGATGCGCGCCGCTGGAAGCCTAGCCCTGCCGACCTCGATCCGCGTCCCACCTGATCCCCCGCCGCCCTAAAATTATTCCCACAGGAGAGAACGACATGCGCTTCCCATCCATCAGCCGCCGCGCCGCGTTGCGTGGCGCCGCCGCGACATCCCTGCTGGCCGCCCCGTCGATCCTGCGGGCGCAGCCGGCCAGCGTGAAGCTGGGTATTTTGCAGCCGGTGACCGGCGCGCTGGCGCAGGATGGCGAGCTGGGCCGTCTGGGCGCGCAGCTGGCGATTGAGGCGATTAACGCGGCCGGCGGCATCAAGTCGCTCGGCGGCGCGAAGATTGAGATGGTGTTCGCCGATGCGCGGTCCAACCCGGAAGCGGCGACGCAGGAGGTGGAGCGGTTGCAGGCCGAAGGGGTGGCCGCGATTGTCGGCGGCTTCGCCAGCCCGATCTGTCTGGCCGCGAGCCAGGCCGCCGCGCGCTACAACCTGCCGTATATCGTCGATGTCGGCGTGGCGGATTCGATCGTTGATCGCGGGCTGGCCAATACGTTCCGCTTTGCGCCGGGCTTTGGCATGTTCACCTCGGTGGCGATTTCCAACCTGGCCAAGCTGAACGAAGCCGCGGGCAAGCCGATCAAGACCGTGGTGCTGGTGCATGAGGACGGGTTGTTCGGCGCGGGGCTGGCCAAGCTGATGAACACCGAACTGCCCAAGATTGGCTTGCAGGTGCTGGAGACGATCAGCCACCCGACGCCGGCGCGCGATATGGCCAATGTGGCGCTGCGCATCCGGGCGTTGAACCCGGATCTGGTGATCCCGTCCAGCTACTACAACGAATTCGTGCTGCTGGCCCGCACCATGCAGCAGCAGCGCATCCGGCCGAAGGGCATTTATGCGGTGCTGAACGGAGCGGCATCCAACTACCGCTTCGTCAAGGAATTCCCCGAAGCGGCGGCCAATGTGATGGATTGCAACCATTGGTACCACCCGACCAACCCGCTGGCGCTGGCGGTGAAGAAGCAGGTGGAAGCGGCCGGCAAGGTGATGGCCTATAACGTGCCGCTGAACTATTCCTGCGTCGGCCTGGCGGCGGATGCGATTGAGCATGCGGCCTCGGTGGATCGGGCGAAGATTATCACCGCGCTGGGGGCGTCTACCTTCGCCGGCCACATCATGCCGTATAACGCCACCAAGTTCGTGGGTGGGCAGAACCAGGGCGCGGCGCCGGTGAACCTGCAGGTGCAGGGCAGCGACATCAAGGTGATCTTCCCGGCCGGCTTTGCCGATGCCAAGCCGGTCTTCCCGGTGCCGGCGTAGGATACGGGCGCCCGTGTACACCCCCTCCATCATCGCCGAAGCCGTGGTGAACGGGTTGCTCACGGGCGCCGTCTACGCGTTGGTCGCGCTTGGGCTGACGCTGGTTTATGGCGTGCTGCATATTATTAACTTCGCCCACGGCGCCTTGCTGACCTGCGCGATGTTCGCGGTCTGGGCGCTGTCGGACGGGTTGGGGCTGAATGTCTACCTCACCATTCCGCCGCTGGCGGTGCTGTTCCTATGCCTCGGCTACGGGCTGCAACGTTGGGTGATCGGGCCGGCGAGCCATGGCGATGATGGCAACACGCTGCTGGTGACGCTTGGGCTGTCGATTGCCATCGAGAACGGGCTGCTGGCGGCCTTTCACGCCGATACGCGTACGCTGTCCGGCGATGCGGCGTTTGATGTGGTGGAGTTGGGGCCGATGCTGCTGTCGCGCCCGCGCCTGATCGGGTTTGGCGTGGCGGTGCTGGTGGCGGTGCTGCTCTGGGCGCTGCTGGCCGGCACCGATGCGGGCAAGGCGATCCGGGCGGTGGCGAAGGAGAAAATGGGCGCGAGCCTGGCCGGGATTGATGTGCGGCATATCTACGCCCTGACCTTCGGGCTGGGCTGCGCCTGCCTGGCGGTGGCGGCGGGGCTGCTGATGCCGACATTTTACGTCAACCCGCGGGTTGGCAATGCCTTTGTGCTGGTGGCGTTTACCATCGTGGTGCTCGGCGGCATGGGCTCGGTGCCCGGCGCGCTGCTCGGCGGGTTGCTGATTGGGGTGGTGGAGAGCCTGGGCGGCTTGTTCCTGGGCGAGAGCCTGGGGCAGGCGGGGATTTTCGTGCTGTTCATCCTGGTGCTGCTGCTGCGGCCGGCGGGGTTGTTTGGGGCCCGCGCATGAACAAGCCAACCCTGGCGCCGGTGGCGGTGCTGCTGGTGGTGCTGGCGGTGGTGCCGGCCTTTGCGGCCAATACCACCATCAACTTTCTGGTCAGCGCGCTGATCGTGACCCTGGCGGCGCAAGGCTGGAACCTGCTGGGCGGGTTTTGCGGCCCGTTTTCGTTCGGCCATGCGGCGTTTTTTGGCACGGGGGCTTATGTTACCGCCGTGCTGCAAAGCCGCTACGGGGTGAATGCCTGGGCCGGCTTCGCGGCCGGGATTGCGGCGGGCGCGGTGGTGGGCGGGGCGATTGGCTGGCTGAGTTTCCGCGCCGGGCTGCGCGGGTCCTATTTCGCGCTGATCACCCTGGCGTTTGCCGAGGTATTCCGCATCGTCGCCAACGCCGTGCCGCTGACCGGCGGCGCGACCGGGTTGTTGCTGAAGCTGGATGTGCGCCCGGCCAATTTTCAGTTCGCCAGCCGGGCCGCCTTCGCCTGGATTGCGCTGGGCTGCGTGGTGGCGGTGCTGGCGCTGTCCATCGCCATCGCGCGCAGCCGGCTCGGCGCCCAGTTCGCCGCCGTGCGGGAGAACGAGGACGCGGCGCGGGCGCTGGGGATTGATGTGCTGGCGACCAAATTGCGCGCGATCTGCCTGTCTGGCGCGGTGACGGCGGCGGCGGGCGGGCTGTATGCGCAATATTTTCTCTACCTCGACGCCAATATTGCCTATGGCAGCTGGATTTCGGTGGAGGCGTTGCTGGCGGTGATTGTGGGCGGCATTGGCACCCCGGCCGGGCCGCTGTTCGGGGCGCTGGCGCTGCATGCGTTGGGCGAGGCGACGAAGCTGTTTGCCGGCGCGATCACCGGGATTGATCTGGTGCTGTTTGGGCTGATTCTGGTCGGGGCGATTGCGTTTGCGCCGGCGGGGATTGCCGGCAGCCTGCACAGCCTGAGCGCACGGTGGCGGCGATGAGCTTGTTGCAGGTTTCCGGCGTGACGCGCCGCTTCGGCGGGGTGATTGCGGTGAATAACGCCTCGTTGCGCGTGCCGGAGGGGGCGATTGTCGGGCTGATCGGGCCGAATGGCGCGGGCAAGACGACGCTGTTTGGCATTATCTCCGGCTTCGTGACGCCGTCAGCGGGCAGTGTGAGCTGGGATGGCGCCGACATTACCGGGCTGCCGCCGCATCGCCGCGCCCAGGCCGGGATTGCGCGCACGTTCCAGATTGTGCAGCCCTTCGCCGGGCTGTCGGTGGTGGAGAATATCGCCGTGGGGGCCTATCTGCGCCATCCGGCGCGGGCGGATGCCACCCGGATTGCCACCGATATTGGCACGCGGCTGGGGCTGGGGCCGTGGCTGGACCGGCCGGCGGCGGCGCTGACGGTGGCCGGGCGCAAGCGGCTGGAACTGGCCCGCGCGCTGGCGACCGGGCCACGGCTGTTGCTGCTGGACGAGGTGCTGGCCGGGCTGAACCCATCGGAAATCCGCGACATCATCCCGCTGATCCAGGCGATCCGGGCGGAGGGTGTGACCATTTTGATGATCGAGCACGTGATGCAGGCGGTGATGAATTTGTGCGAGCAGCTCTACGTGCTCGCCGAGGGCCGCATGATCGCCGAGGGCAATCCGGTGACGGTGTGCGCCGATCCCAGGGTAATTGAAGCCTATCTCGGCCATGGTGCGGCGGCGCGGATGCAGTCCCATGCTTGAGGTGCGCAACCTGGTGGCGGGCTATGGCGAGGTGGAGGTGATCCGCGGCCTGAGCCTGACGGTAGCGGCGGGCCAGATTGTCGCGGTGCTGGGGGCCAATGGCGTGGGTAAGACCACGTTGAACAAAACCTTGTCCGGGTTGTTGCCTGTTGGCGCGGGGGAAATCCATTTCGATGGCGCGCGGATCGATACCGCCAGCCCGTCGGAGATTGTGGCGCGCGGGCTGATCCATGTGCCGGAGGGGCGCAAGATTTTTCCCAATATGAACGTGCGGGAAAATCTGGAACTCGGCAGTTACCGCCGCGCCAAACCGCGCCGCGCCGGCAATCTGGAACGGGTGTTCAGCATCTTTCCGCGCTTGCGCGAGCGGGCCGGGCAATATGCCGGATCGCTATCCGGTGGCGAGCAGCAGATGCTGGCGATTGGGCGTGGGATGATGGCCGAGCCGCGTCTGCTGATCCTGGATGAACCCTCGCTGGGCCTGTCGCCGTTGTTGGTGGAGGAGATGTTCGCCCTGATCGCGCGGCTGAATGCGGAAGGCCAGGCGATTTTGCTGGTGGAACAAAACGTGGTGCAGTCGCTGGATATCGCCGGTACTGCCTACATTCTGGAAAACGGCGCCTGCGCGCTGTCCGGCCCGGCGGCCGAGCTCGCCGCCAACCCCGCGCTGCGGCGCGCTTATCTTGGCCTGTAAGGATATCCCGATGCCCCCGAAGATCGATCCTGTCACCCTGGCCATTCTGAAGGGGCGGCTGGAACAAATCGCCGACGAAATGGATGCCACGCTCTACCGGTCGGCCTTCAACCCGATCATCGCCGAGGCGCGCGATGCCTGCCACGGGCTGTATGATGCGACCACCGGGGCGACCTTGGTGCAGGGGGCGAACGGGTTGCCGATTTTCGTCGGCGCCATGGCGTTTGCGGTCAAGGCGGTGATTGAAAAAGTGGCCGTTGATGGCGGGCTGGCCGAGGGCGATACGTTTTTGTTCAACGACCCGTATGAGGGCGGCACGCATCTGAACGATTTCCGCCTGGTGCGGCCGATTTTCCGCAACGGGGCGCTGTTTTGCTGGATTGCCTCCGTGGGGCATTGGCTGGATATCGGCGGCAACGTGCCCGGCGGCTACAACCCGAAGGCGACGGAAAGCTTTCAGGAAGGGGTGCGCATTCCGCCGGTGAAGCTGATTGCGGCGGGGAAAATGAACCAGGATATTCTGGATATTCTGGCGGCCAATTCGCGGGTGCCGACCTCAAACTGGGGCGATCTGAACGGGCAGTTAAATGCGCTGGACCTGGGAGAGCGGCGGTTCAAGGCGTTGCTGGATGAATACGGCGATGCGACCGTGGCCGCCGCGTTCGTCGCATTTTCCGACCGGGCCGAGGCGCTGATGCGCGCCGCGTTGCGGGCGCTGCCGGATGGGGTGTACCGGTTTGAGGATGTGCTGGACAATGACGGCATTACCGACGACCTGCTGACCATCGCGCTCGACCTGACCATCGAAGGTGACAGTGCAACGCTGGATTTTTCCCGCAGCTCCGCCGCCGCGCAGGGACCGATCAATATCTCCTACTCCACCGCCATCGCCGCCTGCTATGTGGCGCTGAAGCATGTGTTTACCGGTGTGCCGGCCAATGCCGGCTGCCTGCGCCCGATCCGGTTTGTGGTCACCGATGGCTCGTTGCTCGGCGCGCGTGCGCCCCGGCCGGTGGCGGGTTATACCGAAACGATTCTGCGGCTGATCGGGGTGATTTTCGGCGCGCTGGCCGCCGCCGACCCGGCCCGCGCCACGGCCGCGCCGTTCGGCACCATCAATGCGCTGTCGCTGTCCGGATATCGGAACGATGGCTCGCGCTGGGTGATGTTCTCTTTCTTCGGCGGCGGGCTTGGCGGCAATCCGGAAACGGATGGGCTGTCGCACGCCAATAACCCGATTTCGACCGCCACCATTCCGCCGATTGAAATTCTGGAGGCTGCCTACCCCGTGCTGTTCACCCAATGGGCGCTGCGCCCGAATTCGGCCGGGACCGGCCAGCATCGCGGCGGGCTTGGCGCGGTGTATGAAATCGAAACTCTGACCGATGCCCGCATGTCTTTGCTGGGCGAGCGCGGCAAGGTGGCGCCGTTTGGCGTGGCGGGCGGGCAGGCGGCGGCGTTGAACCGCTTCACCTGGACCGAGCAAGGCCAGACGCATAGCCCGCCAATGGTGTCGAAGATTACCGATGTTGCGCTGTCTGCCGGGGGGCGGTTGCGGCTGGAGACGCCGGGCGGCGGCGGGTGGGGCGATGCGGCGGCGCGTGACCCGGTGGCGAGCGCGCGCGACCAGCGGTTGGGATATGTGGCATGAGCGGGGCCTCGATCGTCGGCGTGGATGTGGGCGGCACGTTCACCGATTTGTTTTGTTTCGATGCCGATAGCCTGAGCTTTCGCATCGCCAAGGTCCCGTCGAACCGGGGCGATGAGGCGGTGGGGTTTCTGGACGGGTTGCGCCAGTTCGGTGCCATCGCTGATCTGGGCGCCATCGTGCATGGCACCACTGTGGGCACCAATGCGTTGCTGGAACGGAAAGGCGCCAAGGTCGGGTTGATTACCACGACCGGGTTCCGCGATGTACTGGAAATGCGCCGGCGCGACCGGCCGCATACCTGGGGGTTGTGGGGCGATTTCATTCCGGTAGTGGATCGAGATATGCGGCTGGAGGTGCCGGAGCGCACCCTGGCCGACGGCAGCATCCGCACGGTGGTGGATCTGGACGCGGTGCGCGATGCTGCCCGCACCTTGCTGGCCAATGGCGCGCAGGCGCTGGCGATTGTGTTCATCAATGCCTATGCCAACTCGGCCAATGAGCGGGCGGCGCTGGCGGCGGTGGCGGAATTGTGGCCGACGCCGCATTTCGCTTGTTCCAGCCAGATTCTGCCGGAAATCCGCGAGTTCGAACGCACCTCCACCACCGCGCTGAACGCGTATTTGCAGCCGGTGGTCGGCGATTATATCGGCAAGCTGGATGACGGGTTGCGCGATGACGGGTTTACCGGGCGGTTTCATATTGTGCAGTCCAATGGCGGGGTGATGTCCACCGGCATGGCGCGCCGCCTGCCGGTGCGCACGGCGCTGTCGGGCCCGGCGGCCGGGGTGATCGCGGCAGCGGCCATCGCGCGGGAGGCTGGGTTCCCCGATGTGATTACCGGCGACCTGGGCGGGACATCGTTCGATGTGTCGCTGGTGGTGGGCGGGGCGACGGCGCTGGCGGCGCAGACGGTGATTGATTTCGGTCTGGTGGTGCGCACGCCGATGATCGAAATTGCCACCATCGGCGCCGGTGGCGGGTCCATCGCCAGCGTGGATGCCGGGCAGTTATTGCAGGTGGGGCCGGAGAGCGCGGGCTCCCGCCCTGGCCCGGCCTGTTATGGCCAGGGCAATCCGCGCCCGACGCTGACGGATGCCAATGTGGTGCTGGGGCGGATTAACGCCGAGCGGCCGATTGGCGGCAAGCTGGCACGGCTGGATGTGGAAGCCGCGCGGCAGGCGATTGCGACGCATGTGGCAGCCCCGCTCGGCATAGAGGTGATGGCGGCGGCGGAGGCGATTGTGCGCGTGGCCAATGCGCGCATGGCCGGGGCGATCCGGCTGGTCTCAATCGAGCGTGGCCACGACCCGACCCGTTTCGCGGCCGTGCCATTCGGCGGCGGTGGCGCGCTGCATGCCGGGGCGTTGTTGCGGGAGGTGGGGCTGAAGGCGGCCCTGGTGCCGCGCTATCCCGGCGTGACCTCGGCCTTGGGCTGCGTGATCGCCGATATCCGCCACGATCAGGTGCAGACGGTCAATCTCAACCTCGACGGGTTGGACGCCGCGGCGCTGGATGCGCGCATGGTGGATGAAGCGCGCACGGCGCTGGAGATTGTGCAATCCGCCGGGTTGCAGGTGGACCGGATCGACGTGATTTTCGAGCTCGACATGCACTATGTCGGGCAGACGCATACCGTATCGGTGCATCTGCCGGTGACGCTGGGCGACGGTGGCACTGGGGTGACGGAGGCGATTGTGCGGGCGGCGTTTGAAGCGGCGTATCAGACGTCGTTCAGCCGGTTGCTGCCGGGGGTGCCGGCGCGGATTGTGACATTGCGCACCGCCGCGATTGGCCGGCGGCCGCGCTTTGACCTGGCGTTGCTGGCACCGCAGGCGGGCTGCACCGTGGCGGCGGCGGCGCGTGGGCATCGGCCGGTGTGGTTCGATGGCGCCTGGCATGAGACGGCGATTTATGCGCGGCTGGAGCTGCCGGTGGGGGCGGAGATTGCTGGCCCGGCAATTCTGGAACAGCCGGACGCCACCACGGTGGTCGAGCCGGGCCTGTCGGCGCGGGTGGATCGGTTGGGCAACATTATTATCGAGAGGCAGGCATGAGCGAGGGCCCGGTTTCCGCCGCCGAAACGGCGTTGCTGTTGGTTGACCTGCAGAACGACTTTATCCACCCCAATGGCGCCTATGGCCGCGCCGGCCAAGGGGCGGCGGAGATTGCAGCACTGCCGGCGCGGATTGCGCCGCTGGCGCAGGCGATGCGGGCGGCGGGCGGTTGGATTGCGGCGACGCAGTTCACCCTGGTGCCGGCCAAAGGCGGCGCGCCGATTATCGCCCCGCATCTGCACAAATTGCGGCCGTTTCTGGCCAAGGGAGATTTTACCCCGCATGGCTGGGGCCACGCGATTGTGGATGAGTTGCAGCCGATTGATCTGGCGGTGGAGAAGATCGCCTATAACGCGTTTTTCAATACGCGGCTGGACTGGGTGTTGCGCAAATGCGGCATTCGCCGGCTGTTGGTCGCGGGGATTGTGACCAATGGCGGGGTGGCATCCACGGTGCGCGATGCGCATGTGCGGGATTATGAGGTAGCGGTGCTGTCCGATGGGTGCGCGGCGTTTTCCCCCGCGACGCATGACACCACCATCGCCTCGCTGCGCGCGCTGTGCCCGGTGATCACCATTGCCGAGGCGCTACGGGACCTGACGGCGTGACCGTGCTGCCGGCGGCGGAGTTCCGCCCGGACTTCACCCTGCCGGTGGTGGTGGTGGGCGCGGGGGCGGCGGGGTTGATGGCCGCCTTGGCCGCGCAGGCGGCCGGGGCGGAGGTGCTGGTGGTGGAGCGCGACCATTTGCCGCGCGGCTCTACCGCGCTGTCGGCAGGCTTGATCCCGGCGGCCGGCACGCGCTGGCAGCGGGCGCAGGGCATTGCGGATAGCGCCGAGCAATTTGCCGCCGATGTGATGGCCAAGGCCGGTGGCGCGCCGGATGCGGCGACGGTGGCGATGGTGACGGCGGAGGTAGGGCCGGCGCTGGAATGGCTGGCCGATGCGCATGGGCTGGATTTTTCGGTGATCGCCGATTTTCGCTATCCCGGTCATTCCGCCTTCCGCATGCACGGCCTGCCGAGCCGGTCCGGGGCCGAACTGATCGACACGCTGCGCGCGGCGGCGGAGCGGGCGGGGATTACCCTGTTATGCGATGCGCGGGTGAGCGCGTTGGCGGCGACGCCCGAGGGGCGCATCACCGGGGTGCAGGTCTGCCGCCCGGATGGCAGCACGGAGGCGATTGGCTGCGGCGCGCTGGTGCTGGCCTGCAATGGCTATGGCGGCGATCCGGCGCTGGTGGCCGAACATATCCCGGAACTGGCGCAGGCGCTGTATTTCGGCCATCCCGGCAATCAGGGCGATGCGGTGCGCTGGGGGCAGCAGCTTGGCGCGGCGTTGCGCCATCTCGGCGGGCATCAGGGCCATGGCTCGGTGGCGCATCCGATCGGCATTCTGATCACCTGGGCAACGATCACCGAAGGTGGATTTCAGATCAACACCCGGGGTGAGCGGTTCCATAACGAGGCGGTGGGCTATTCCGAGGCGGCCGCCCCGGTGTTGCGCCAGCCGGGTGGGGTGGCGTGGACGGTGTTCGACCGTCGGATTGCTGGAATTGCGCGCCAGTTCGCGGATTTTCAGCAGGCCGAGGCGGCGGGGGTGATTTTGACAGCGGACGACCTGCCCAGCCTGGCGGCGCGGATGCAGGTGCCGGTGGCGGCGTTGCAGGCCAGCTTCGCGGCGGTGGCGGCGTTGAAGGCGGCGGGCGGGCAGGACGCGTTTGGGCGGGATTTTACCGGCGTGCCGACGCTGGTGCCGCCCTTCGCCGCTGTGCGGGTGACCGGGGCGCTGTTCCATACCCAAGGCGGGTTGGTGGTGGATGCGCAGGCGCGGGTGTTGCGGACGGATGGCAGCGCCTTCGCCAATCTGCTGGCCGCTGGCGGGGCGGCGTGTGGGGTGTCTGGCCCGCAGGCCAAAGGGTATTTGTCTGGCAACGGTCTACTGACCGCCGTGGCGCTGGGCCGGCGGGCCGGGTTGACGGCGGCGTTACTGAGCGGTGCGGCCCCGGCGGGCGCGTAGTTTGCGGCCGCTTTGTTGTTCCAGCGCGTCTTCCAGCACCACCAGCCGGGCGTTGATCACGGCTGCGATCCGCTCTGGCTCGCCGCTTTCCAGCGCGGCGAGGGTGAGGCGCAGCACGTCCACCGCGTAGACCAGGCGGTCGCGGCTGCTCATGGTTAGCAGGCGCAGCGGTTCCACCCAGCGCAGCAGGGTGTGCATCAGGCGTTCGATCAGGCCGTTGCGGGTGGCGCGGGCGATGGCGAGGTCGAAGCGCATGCTGGCGATGATGATCAGTTGCCGTGTGTCGCCGGGGATGCTGGTGCCGTCGACCTGATCCAGGATCGCGGCGCCGAAGGCGATGGCGTCGCGCATGCGGTCGTAATCATCGTCGTCGGCGTAGAGTGCGGCCATCTGCGCCACATGCGGCAGGATGATGCGCCGGGCTTCCAGTACCTCATGCATTTCGCCCGGGCGCAGGTGTGGGTCGTCGCTGATCAGGTCGAGCGGCACCATTTCGCTGGCGACGAAGGCACCGCCGCCGGCGCCGGGGCGGACGGTGATGATTTTGGCATCCCCCAGCAGGCGCAGGGCTTCGCGCACTGTGGGGCGGCTGACCGCCAGTTGTTCGGCCAGGCTGCGTTCTGACGGCAGGCGGTCGCCGGTGCGGAAATGGCCGGCGCGGATGGCTTGGGCGACGCGGCGGGCCACTTCCTCGGAGGGGAGTTTCAGCCGCACCGGGGTGAAGCGGTAGCCGGGCAGCGGGCGCTTCATGCGCCGAGATAGGCGCGTTCGATCGCCTTGTCCTGCGCCAGATCGGCGGGCAGGCCGGCGGCGACGATGCGGCCCAGTTCCATCACGTAAACGTAATCAGCGATGCGCAGCGCCTGTTCCGCGTTCTGCTCCACGATCAGGAAGCCGATGCCGGAGCGGGCGCGGATGCTGGCGATGGCGGTGAACATTGCCTCAAACACCAGCGGGGCAAGGCCGAGGGAGGGTTCGTCGAGCAGGATCAGCTTCGGGCGGGCGACCAAAGCGCGGGCGACGGCGAGCATTTGCTGTTCGCCGCCGGAGAGTGACCAGCCGAGCTGGTCCCGCCGTTCGGCGAGGCGGGGGAACAGGTCGCGCACTTCCGCCAAAGCCGCCGCGAAACCGCCGGGGGCGCGGTAGGTGGCGGCGGTGCGGGCGACCATCAGGTTTTCCTGCACGGTGAGGCCTGGGAAAATGCGCCGGCCTTGCGGCACGTGGCTGAGGCCGCGGGCGACGATCCGTTCCGCAGGCAGATCGGTGATCGGCGCGCCATCGAGCAGCACCGCGCCGGCGCGGGGGCGGAGCAGGCCGGAGGCGGCGTGCATGAGCGTGGTTTTACCGGCCCCGTTGGCGCCGAGCACGGCGACGATCTGCCCGGCGGCGACGGTCAGGCTAATGTTGTGCAGCACGTCGCTGGCATCGTAGCCGGCGCAGAGACCGTCAATGCGCAGCATGGCCGGAGCCTCCGAGATAGGCGGCCACGACGGCCGGGTTGGCGCGGATTTCGGCAGGGGTGCCTTCGCCGATCTTCTGGCCGAAATTCAACGCCACGATGCGGTCCACCAGGCCCATGACGAAGCGCATGTTGTGTTCGATGACGATCACCGCCAGGCCGTTGACTTTCAGCCGGGTGATGACGTGGGCGAGGTCGTTGGCTTCGCTTTGCGACAGGCCGGCGCAGGGTTCATCGAGCAGCAGCACTTTCGGGTCTGACGCCAGCGCGCGGGCGATTTCCAGCAGGCGGCGCTGGCCGTAGGACAGGCGCTGCACCGAGGCGCCGACGGCCCAGCCGAGGCCGACGAGGGCGAGCAGGTCTTCGGCCTGCTGGCGGGCGGCGGCTTCTTCGCGGCGGAAGCGTGGGGTGGCGAAGATGGAGGCGAGCACGCCGGCGCGCAGGCGGCAGGCGCGGCCGACCAGCACGTTTTCCACTACCGACAGCCCGGCGAAAAGCTGCTGGTTTTGGAAACTGCGGGCGAGGCCGGCGGTGGCGATCTGGTGTGGGGCGCGGCCGCGTAACGATTGCCCGGCCAGATGCACCTCCCCCGCCTCGGGCGTGTAGATGCCGGAGAGCACGTTGAGCAGGGTGGATTTGCCGGAGCCGTTCGGGCCGACGAGGCCGAGGATCTGCCCGGCGGCGAGGCTGAAGCTGACCCCGTCCAGCGCGGTGAGGCCGCCGAAGACCTTGCGGATGCCGGAGACTGCGAGCAACGCGGTCATGCCGGCCGCCGGACGCGGGCGACGACCGAGGCGGCGAGGCCCATGAGGCCTTGCGGCAGGAACATGGTGCAGGCCCAGATGGCCAGCCCGAACACGATCAGGTAATAATCTTTCACAAACCGCAACCATTCCGGCAGCACGGTGAGCAGCACCGCGCCGACCACTGGGCCGAGCACGGTGCCGCGCCCGCCGATGAGCACCATCGCCAGCAGGGTGATGGTGAGGCTGAGGCTGAAGAATTCCGGGCTGATGAAGCGCATGGTGTGCGCGTAAAGCCCGCCGGCCACCCCGGCGAAAACGGCGCTGAGGCCGAAGGCCAGCACTTTCATCGCCGCCGTATCGACGCCGCAGACTTCGGCCGCCGTTTCGCCGTCGCGGATCGCTTTGAAGGCGCGGCCGAAGCGCGAGCGTTCCAGCCGGGCGATGAACAGCACCCCCAGCACCACGCAGGCCAGCAGCAGGTAATAGAGTTCGGTGCCGCTGCGAAAGGTGAAGCCCAGCACGCTCGGGCGGGGAATGCCGGTGAAGCCGGCGGCGCCGTGGGTCAGGCTTTCCATGCCGCGAATGGCGAGGCGAATAACCTCCCCCAACGCCAGGGTGAGCAAGGTGAGGTAATGGCCTTTGATGCGCAGTGCCGGGATGGCGATCAGCACCCCGGCCACGCCGGTGAGGAGGGCGGCGGCGAGCAGGCCGACCGCGAAGGGCAGGCCGTAGCTGACGACGAGGATGGCGCTGGTATAGGCGCCGATGGCGAACAGCGCGATGTGGCCGAACGAGACCAGGCCGGTGAAGCCGAGCAGCAGGTTGTAGCCCGAGGCCAGCAAAATCAGGATCAGCGCCTGATGCGCGATGCCGAGCTGATAATTATTGCCGATAAATAACGGCAGCAGCACGGCCAGCAGCAGTAAACCCGCCCCGATGCGCATCAGAATTTCTCCGCAATACGCTCGGGGAACAGCCCGCTGGGCCGGAGCAGCAGCACGACGACGATCATGGCGAAGGCGATCGAATCCTTATATTCGGACGACAGATAGGCGGCGCCGAACGCCTCGATCAGGCCGACCGCGAGGCCGCCGAGCACGGCGCCCTTCAGGCTGCCCCAGCCGCCGACGATGGTGGCGGCGAAGCCTTTCAGCATCAGCCCGAAGCCCATGGTGGTGGTGACGACGAAGAGGGGTGCCACCATGAAGCCGGCGAGCCCGGCCAGGGCGGCGGAGAGGCAATAGGCCAAGGTGCGCATGCGCCGGATGGGGATGCCCATCAGGCGGGCGGCCACCGGGTCTTGCGCGGCGGCTTGCAGGCGCAGGCCGATATCGGTGCGGGTGAGCGCGAGTTGCATCGCCGCGATCAGCACCACGGTCATGCCGACGATCAGCAGGCTGTGCGGAAACAGCGCCACGCCGCCGATGGTGAGGCTGCCGCTGCCGAAAAACGTTGGCAGGGTGAGCGCGTACGGCCCCCAGATCAGCGTCGCCGCCGCCTGCATCGCCAGGGCGACGCCGATGGTGGCGCTGACGGTGGTGAGGAAGTGCTTGCCTTCCAGCGGTGCGAACACCACCAGTTGGAACCCGTAGCCCAGCACCGCGCACAGCATGACGGTGAGCAGCAGGCCGAGCCAGAGCGGCAGGCCGAGCACCGCAACCAGGGTGACGCCGATATAGGCGCCATAGGTGACCCATTCGCTGTAGGCGAAATTCACCACCCCGGCGGCGGCGATGGTCAGGGTGAAGCCGAGGGCGACGAGCGCGTAGATGCAGCCCATCGTCGCGCCGGTCAGCGCCACCTGGAGCAGGGTTTGCAGCAAGGGGCGAGCCCTACTGCACGCTGCCGGCCAGGTCGATCACGCCGCCCTTGATCTGCACCAGCGCCACGCCCTGCCCGCCATCGCCTTTGTTGGCAAAGGTGTAGATGTTGCCGACGCCTTTATAGGCGGCGACGGTGCGCAGCGCCTTGACCACCGCCTTCGGGTCTGCCCCGGCCTTGCTGATTGCGGCGGCGACCATCATCACGCCATCATAATATTCGGCGGCGGAGTAATCCGGTTCGATATTAAACTGTTTGCGGTAGCGTGCGGCCCATTCGGCCTGGGCGGGATCGCGCCCCGGAACCGAATCGACCGTGCCGTAGAAGCCATCCGCCGCGCCGGGTTGATAGAGCTTTACCGTTGTGGGCAGCACGCCGCCATTGGAGAGGATGACCTTCGCGGTGAGGCCGAGCTGCTTGATCTGCTGTACCGCGACGACGTGGTTCGGCGGGTCGCCGGCGACGATGATGACATCGGCATCCGCGGCCTTGATGCGCAGCAATTGCGGGGTGACGTCGCGGTCCGCGCCCTCGAAGCTTTCTGAAGCCGCCGGCTTGAGGCCGCGCGCGGCGAGGGTGGCTTCAATCGCGCTGCGCCAGCCATTGCCGTATTCGCTGTTGGCCCGCAGGATGGCGATGCGCTTGGCGCCGAGGGTGTCGAGGGCGAATTTGGCGGCCGCCGTCGGGACCAGCGAATCGCTGGTGCGGACGCGGAACAGATTTTCCACGCCCTTTTTATCCGGCGCCAGCTGTGCCGAGGCCGCGCCGGTAAAGGTGGCGATGCCTTCATCCTGAATGGTGCCCATTTGCGACAGCACGAAGCCGCTGAGGGTGGTGTTCATGATCGCCACCGGGTTTTGCGCCAGGATGCGGTTGTAGGCGTTGACCGCGCCGGTTTGTTCCGAGCCGGTATCTTCAATCACCAGCGTGATCTGCTTGCCGCCGATGCCGCCTTTGGCGTTGAGGTCTGCCACCGCCATTTTGGTGCCGTTGACCAGCGGCGCTTCCCCGCCGGCGAAGGCGCCGGTGGTGCCGATGACCATGCCCAGCGTCAACGTGGATTGGGCGTGGGCCGCAAGGGACGTCGCCGCAAGCAGCAGGCCAGCGAGACAAACCGAACGTCGCATCAGCATGGGCGTGTTCCTTATGTGCGATATTGACCGTTCTTGGTAAGGTGCTATGACCAAAAACGGATGTCAAACAGCCAATTCGATTTGACGCAGCGCACGAGGTGAAAAATGGCCGCCGATTTCGCAACTTCTCTGCGCGATGCGCTCGGTGATGACATTATCGCCCTCGGCGACGCGATTGACGCCCGGTTCTGGCATGACTGGAGCGGGCTGCCGCCGGTGCAGCCGCTGGCGCTGGCGCGGCCGCGCAGCACGGAGCAGGTGTCCGCCGTGCTGAAGCTGTGCCATGCCGCCGGGGTGGCGGTGGTGCCGCAGGGCGGGCTGACCGGGCTGGCCGGAGGGGCGCAGCCGGTGGCCGGCGGGGTGGTGCTGTCGCTGGAGCGGATGCGGGGGATTGAGGAGATCGACCCGGTGATGGCGACCATGACGGTGCTGGCCGGGACGCCGCTGATTGACATTCAGCAGGCGGCGGAAGCGGCCGATCTGTTCTTTGCGCTGGATCTGGGCGCGCGCGGCAGTTGTGCGATTGGTGGCAATCTGGCGACCAATGCGGGCGGCAACCGGGTGATCCGCTACGGCATGGCGCGCGAGCAGGTGCTGGGGCTGGAGGTGGTGCTGCCGGATGGCACGGTGATCCGGTCGCTGAACAAAATGCTGAAGAACAATGCTGCGTATGATTTGAAGCAGTTGTTCATAGGATCTGAGGGCACTTTGGGGGTGATTACCCGCGCGGTGCTGCGCTTGCAGGCGCGGCCGACGGAATTTGCCACCGCGTTCTGCGCCTGCGCCGATTTCCCCGGCGTGCTGGCGCTGTTGCAGAGCACGCGGGCGAAACTGGGACCGGCGCTGTCGTCGTTCGAGGTGATGTGGCCCAGCTTCTATGACTTCATGACCGCCGGGGTACCCAGCCTGCGCCGCCCGTTCAGCGTGGCGCATGGGGCGTATGTGTTGATCGAGGCCAGTGGTTTTGCCGGCGGCAACGAGGCGGCGCGGCTGGAAGCGTGCATCGCCAACCTGCTGGAGCAAGGCCTGGTGCAGGATGCGGTGGTGGCGGCATCGGAACAGGATGTGCGCGACCTGTGGGCGGTGCGGGAGAGCGTGACTGAGTATGGCCGGCTGATGGGGCCGCTGACCGCGTTTGATGTGAGCCTGCCGACCACGGCGATTGGTGCGGCTGTGGAACGGCTGGAGCCAGAGCTGGCGGCGCGCTGGCCGGGTGTGGTGGCGCTGTCGTACGGGCATATCGGCGATAGCAACCTGCATCTGGTGATCCATGTGCCCTCGGCCGGGGCGCATCAGCCGCATGATGAGATCTGCGACCTGGTGTATGGCGTGGTGCGCGATGCGGGGGGCTCGATTTCGGCCGAGCATGGCATTGGGCTGCTGAAGAAGCCGTATCTGGGGTATTCGCGCAGCCCGGCGGAGCTGGCGCTGATGGCGACGTTGAAGGCGGCGATTGATCCGGGGAATATTTTGAATCCGGGGAAGGTTTTGACGCGAGAGTGAGGGGAGGGAAGCGCTCTTTTTTTGAAAAAAAGGAGCAAAAAACTCTTCCACTTTGGCGCCGTGCGTTTTTGGCGCCCCTGGCCTGTAAGGCGAAGCCCAGGAAGTGATAAAGTTTTTTTGCTTCTTTGTTTTCAAACAAAGAAGACCCTGTTTAAGGACTTGAGCTTAACCCGCTTATGCCCAATCCTACGCCCCAATCAACCGTGAAACGGGCGTCCATGACCGAGACTTCCCCCCTGCCTGCCACCGGGCCACTGAAGGGCCTGCGCGTATTGGACCTGACCGCCGTGGTGCTCGGGCCGTTTGCCACCCAGACCCTGGGCGACTGGGGGGCGGATGTGATCAAGGTGGAGGCGTTGCACGGCGACACGGTGCGCAATTCCGGCGTGTTCCGTCATCGGGGCATGGCGTCGGTGTTTTTGCAGATCAATCGCAACAAGCGGTCGGTGGCGCTGGACCTGAAATCTGACGCGGGCAAGGCAGCGTTGCTGCGGCTGATCCCGACGGTGGATGTGCTGGTGAGCAATATTCGCCCGGCCGGGATGACGCGGCTGGGCTTTGGCTATGAGACGTGCCGGGCGTTGAACCCGCGGCTGATCTATGCGGTGGCCACCGGGTTTGGCCAGGATGGGCCGTGGCGTGCGCGGCCGGCGTTTGATGAAATTATCCAGGCGGCGTCGGGCTTTGCCTCCGCCATGGGGTCTGACGACGAGCCGCAGTTCGTGCCCAGCCTGCTGGCGGATAAGCTGACGGGGATGGCGGTGGTGTCGGCGATCTGTGCGGCGTTGTATCAGCGCGAGCGCAGCGGGGTGGGCCAGTTGGTGGAAGTGCCGATGCTGGAGACGCTGGCGGCGTTTAATGCGGTGGACATGATGGGCGGGATGAGTTTTGAGCCGGCGATTGGCCCGCCAGGCTATAAGCGCATGCGCGAGCGCAAGCCGGCGCGCACCAAGGATGGCTGGATGACGATGCTGCCGTATTCCGCCGCCAACTGGTGTGCGTTTTTCGAGGCGGCGGGGCGGCCGGAGTTGATTGAGGCGCTGAGCGTGAACGACCCGGTGAAGCGCAACCAGAATATCGACGTCGTCTACGCCCATATGCGCGAGATTGCGCTGACGAAGACCAACGCGGAATGGGTGGAGTTGCTGCTGCGCATTGATGTGCCGCACACGGTGTTCACCAAAATGACCGAGGTGACTGCGCAGCCGCATATGCAGGCGGTTGAGATGTTTCCGCGCATCGACCACCCGAGCGAAGGGCCGATCCGCGTGGCCAAGCCGGCGACGCGGTTTGCGGATACGCCGGCCAATATCCGCAGCCTGCCGCCGCGATTGGGGGAGCATACGGCGGAGGTGCTGGCGGAGTTGGGGTTTTCTGCCGACGAGATTGCCGCGATGGTGGCGGGCAAGGCTGCTGCCGTGCCGTAGGGCGGGGACGGGGGGATGTCATGACAGCTTCATCCGACCGTCATCGGGCTGACACCAAAGCCGCGCATCTGACGGCGCCCGGAGGATGCGACGATGTATCAAGACCCGATGACCGCGACCAAGACGCTCGGCGAGGCGCCGATGATCCACCCCACCGCCCAGGTGCGTGACAGCCAGTTTGGCCGTTACTGCGAGGTGGGGGCGCGGACCAAGGTGGCGGAATGCCAGTTCGGCGATTACAGCTACATCGTCGGTGATGCTGATATTATCTATGCCACGGTTGGCAAGTTCTGTTCTATCGCCGCGCATACGCGGATCAACCCCGGCAATCATCCGCTTGAGCGGGTGGCGCTCAGCCATTTTACTTACCGTTCCAGCGCCTATGACCTGGGGCCGGATGATGCGCAGTTCTTCGACTGGCGGCGCGACCATCACGTGACCTTGGGCCATGACGTGTGGATTGGGCATGGCGCCATTTTGCTGCCCGGCGTTTCGGTGGGCAACGGGGCGGCGATTGGCGCGGGCGCCGTGGTGACCAAGGATGTGCCGCCGTTTGCGGTGGTGGTGGGCACGCCGGGGCGCATTCTGCGCTTCCGCTTTCCCGAGGCGATTATCGCGGCGTTGCAGCGGATTGCCTGGTGGGACTGGCCGCATGCGGCGCTGCGCGACGGGCTGGCCGATTTCCGCCAGATGGATGCTGCCGCGTTCTGCCGGAAATACGATCCGGGCTGCGCGTAGCGGGTATTGCCATCGGCGCTGGCCGGCTATGGGGGCTGCAAGTCTTGAAAATATAGACTTGAGCGCGAATAACGACGCCCCCAGGCAAAAGCCAGCAATACAGCGCAGATGAAGCGGTGTTCGTTATGGATTTTCTATACAATTTCTCGAATCTTTCAATTATGTTTAGTTTTATATTTATGATTGTATTATTGCTTACAATTCTGCATTTCATCGCGCGATCCGTGCCGTTTCTGCGGCCGCGCCCGGAGACGTTCGATTTTGCGATGCGGATGCAAATTCCGGTGTTTTCCATGTGCGGCTTGCTGCTGGCGTTTTCGCTGGTGAATGTGCAAGGTAATCTGAAGCGGGTTGACGCGCTGGTGACGGCCGAGGCGGCGCAGTTGAACAATCTGGACCGGCTGCTGTCGCGGTTTGGTGACCCGCAGGCGCAGGCGTTGCGGGTGGACCTGCAAGCCTATGTGCGGTCGATCGTGACCGATGAATGGCTGACGATGCGGCAGGGGGCGGGCAGCGAGGCGACGCGCCATCTGTTCACGCCGGTTGCGCGCGGTGTGGTGCTGCTGGTGCCGCAGCCCGGCCGGCAGATGCAGGTTTTCGCCGATATGCTGAAGAAGATCGACGATATTACCGAGGCGCGTGAGGCGCGGCTGGAAAGTGCGCAGATCGCCCTGCCATCGGAATACTGGCACGCGGTGGGGCTGATTATTCTCATTCTGGCGTCGCTGATGTCGCTGGTGGAAATCACCGGGTTTCGCGCCGTTGCGATGGGGCTGCAACTGTCGTCGCTGGCGATTATTCTGGCGCTGGTGTTCATCACCGACCGGCCGTATCTGGGGTGGTGTACCCTGACGTCTGGAAATTCAGTTTGCGGCCTGGGCGGTGTAGGCGTTCCAACGACCAAGAAGGAACCCCACACGATGCCTGACACCCACGATA
>CAITOL010000061.1 GCA_903893975.1 uncultured Rhodospirillales bacterium
CGACCCCGCCTTCGTCTACGAATAAGGCAAAAGCTGCGGCTCCCCTTGGGGCCGCAGCTTTTTCTTTAATATAATAGATGCTGTATCGATATTAAATAGACGCCAGCTAATCGCCGCGCTCGCACCATCCCGTCGCCGAAAAATCCGCCCCTACCGCCCCGCGTTCAGCCGCCGCTCATACGCCTGCGCCAGCAACGTGGTCGGGAACAGCAGCAGAAAATAAATCACCGCCACCGCCGTATAGGTCTCCAGCGGCCGATACGTATCCGCCGTGATCGCCTGTGCCTGATACAGCAAATCCGGCACCGCGATGGTGGACACCAGCGACGTGTTCTTCAGATGGATGATGGACTGGTTGATGAACGGCGGCAGCATCCGCCGCATCGCCTGCGGCAACACCACATGGCGCATCATCTGCCAGCGCCGCAGCCCCAGCGCCCGCGCCGCATCCCACTGCCCCGTTTCGATGGAGACAATGCCGCCGCGGAAAATCTCGGCAAAAAACGCCCCGGTATACAGCGACAGCACAATCGTCGCCGCCAGCGTCGCCGGGATCTGCACATTCAGCACCACCGGCAGGGCGTAGTAAAACCACACCATCAGCACCAGCAGCGGCATGCAGCGAAACACCTCGATCAACGCCACCAGCGGCGCGTTCACCCACCAGGATTTCGACAGCCGCAGCATCCCCACCACCAGGCCGAAGATCAGCCCCAGCAGGATGGTGCCGAAGGTGAAGGCCAGCGTGACCCCCACCCCGCGCACAAACAGCGCCTCATAGCGCCAGAGAAAGCCCCAGGTCCAAACGTAGCCCATTTAGAACGAAAGATCGGCCGGAATATCCGCCCGCTTCGCCCCGGTCATCTCAATGCCGGCGATCAGCCATTCCCGCACCTGCCCGGTGCCGCGCGCCATATCCAGCCACGCATCCACCACTTCCTTCAGCCGCGTATCGGCCTCCCGGCGCAGCCCGATGCAGCTCGGCAGCGCGAACAGCGGGCTGCCCAGCAGTACGAAATGCCCCAAAGCCGGGTTTTTGCCCAAGGTGCTCAGCGCCAGCATGGCCGCCAGAATGTTCACATCCGCCCGGCCGGACAGCATGGTCAACACCGCCTCATCCGGCTTGTCCACCACGATAATCTGCGCCTTCGGCGCAAAGCGATGCGCCGCCACGTCATGCGCGGATCCACGGTCCACCACAATCCGCACATCCGGCTTGTTGATGTCGGCCCAGGTCTTCGCCTCCATCCCCGGCTTCAGAATGGCGCCGAACGGATGGATCATCATCGGCTTGGTAAAGGTGATCGACAGCGCCCGCGCCGGGGTCGGGTTCAGCGCAAACGCCAGATCGATCTTGTTGGTCTGCAAGTCCAGCACCGCCGGCCCGTAGCCGCTTTCGACAAATTCCACCTTGGCGTCGAACACCTTGGCCAGATCATTGGCCATTTCCACGCACGCCCCCGCCCACTGGCCGGTGCTGATATCCTTGGTGAAATAGGGCAGGGCGCCCGGAAACGCCGCCACCCGCAGCACCTTGGTGCGGGTCACCCGGTCGAACGCGCTTTCGGTGGTGCTCTGCGCCTGGGCGCTGCCCACAAACAACGCCGCCGGGAGCGCGGCCAGCCCGGCCAGGCCACGGCGAGACAGACGATTGGTCATCACAAACTCCTTCTTACATCCCCAAATACGCACGGCGCACCGCGCCATCGGCGGCGATATCCTTGGCCGCGCCTTGCATCACGATGCGCCCGGTTTGCAACACATAGGCCCGGTCGGCAATCTCCAGCGCCTCCACCAGCCGCTGTTCCACCAGCAGCACCGTCACCCCCAGGTCACGAATGCGGCTGACCGCGGCCAGGATATCATCCACCAGCTTCGGCATAATACCCTGGCTCGGCTCATCCAGCATCAGCAGGCGCGGCTGCGTCATCAACGCCCGGCCAATCGCCAGCATCTGCTGCTCGCCGCCCGACAGCGTTTCCGCCCGCTGCGACAGCCGTTCGGCCAGTCGTGGAAACAGTTGAAACACCAGTTCCAGCGGCGCAAACCGGTTCGGATCGCCGCGCTTGGCGTAGGCGCCCAGCCGCAGATTATCCTCCACCGTCAGGCGCGGGAACAGTTTCCGCCCCTCCGGCACCAGCCCCACGCCGCGCCGCGCGATCATATGCGGCGGCACGCCGGCAAGGCTTGCACCATCGAACAGGATCGTCCCCTCGGTCGCCACCTGCCCGGCAATCGCCTTCAGCAGGGTGGATTTCCCCGCCCCGTTGGCGCCGACCACGGCGACAATCTCGCCGCGCCCCACCTCGAGGCTGATGCCCTGCAACGCCTTCAGCCCGCGATAGCTCGCGGCCACATCCTGCATGGTCAGCATGGCGCTATGCGGCATAGCGGTCGCCGAGATAGGCGCGGATCACGTCCGGGTTCTTCACAATCTCCGCCGGCGTGCCAATGGTCAGCACCTGGCCGAGGTTCAACACCACCGCGCGGCCCACCAGCGGCAGCACAATTTCCATCACATGCTCCACCATCACGATGGTAATGCCGCGCGCCTGCACGTCGCGGATCAGCTGCACCCCGGACTGCGCCTCGGTCGGGGTCAGCCCGGTCAGCATTTCATCCAGCAGCAGCACCCGCGGCTCGGTCGCCAGCGCCCGCGCCACTTCCAGCCGCCGCTTCTCCGGCGGTGACAGCGACCAGGCCGGCCGGTCCATCCGGGGGGACAGGCCGCAGAACGCAATCACATCCACCGCCGCCCGCATCGCCGCCCGGCTGCTGGCATGCTTGGCGAACGCGCCGACCATCACATTCTCCAGCACCGTCATGCTGTCGAAACTGCGCACCACCTGAAACGTCCGCGCCACGCCGCGCTGGGCGCAGGCCACCGGGCCGAGCCCGGATAATTTCACCCCGTCCAGCCGGATTTCACCGCTATCGGGCGTGACCTCGCCGGCGATGGAGTTGAACAGCGAAGTCTTGCCGGCGCCATTCGGCCCGATCAGCCCGAGGATTTCCCCTTGCTGCACGTCGAAGGAAATATCCACATTGGCCGCCACTCCGCCAAACCGCTTGGAGACATGGCTGATTTCAAGCAATGCGGGCATGGTCATCCTTCCGCCCGAACAGGCTCACCAATCCTTGCGGCCGGGCCAGCGCCACAATCACAATCAACCCGCCATACAGCATCAGATCCACCCCGCGCCCGGACCCGCCGAGATAGGACCGGCTTAGCTCGCTTGCCGGCATCAGCACCGCCGCGCCGATCAGCGGCCCCCACAGCGTGGACACCCCGCCCAGCACGGCCGGCAGCGCGATCAGAATGGAAAAATGCCCGGCCAGCACGCTGTCCGGGTCGATATAGCCAACATATTGCGCGTAAATCGCCCCGCCCATGCCGGTAAACCCGCCCGACAGCGCCGCCGCCGCCATCTTGGAGGAAAAGATATTCACCCCTAGCGAGCGCGCCGCCGTCACATCATCCTTCACCGCCCGCCAGGCAAAGCCCCAGCGCGAACCTTCGAGCAGAAACGCCGTCAGCCAGGTCGCCGCCGCGAACGCCAGCACCAGGTAATGATACGGCAGCTTGGCGGTTTTGAACTGTAACTGCGCCCAGGATTCGCCGTGGAACGGGATGAACACCCCAGTCGCCCCGCCGACGAAATCCCAGTTCAGGAACAGCAGATAGCCGATCTCACCCACCACCACCGTGGCGATGGCGTAATAGTGTCCAGATAGCCGGAAGCACGGCCACCCCACCGGCAGCGCCAGCAACCCGGATACGCCAAAGGCCGCGAACAACCCCAAAGACGGCGGCAGCCCGGCCTTCAGATACAGCAGCGTGGACACATACCCGCCAACGCCGAAATACAGCGCATGCCCTAGCGAAATCTGCCCGCAATAGCCGCCCAGAATATTCCATGCCTGCGCCAGCCCGGCGAACAGCACGGTGATGATGATCAGATTCTGAGTGTAGACGTCCTTGATCGGCAGCGGCAGCAGCGCCAGCGCCGCCAGCACAATCACGCCGCCCAGCACTTCCCGCTTGCGCCGGCGCAAAATGGCGTTGTCCATCACATTTTTCCAAACAGGCCGCGCGGCCGGAAGGTCAACACCAGCAGATACACCGCGAACACGCCCACCTGCTTTAACGATGGCTCCCACAGCGCCGCGGTGAAGGCTTCCACCTCGCCAATCAGCACCCCGGCCACCAGCGCGCCGAGCATGCTGCCAAAGCCGCCCAGCGCCACCGTCACATAGGCAATCACCGCGAAACTCGCGCCGACATTGGGGCCGACATAGTAGAACCCGGCCAGCATCACCCCGGCGATTCCCACCGCCCCGGCGCCCAGGCCCCAGCCCATGGCGAAAATCCGGTCGCGGTCGATGCCGATCAGCGCCACTGCGTCCCGGTCTTCCCGCGTCGCCTCCAGCGCCTTGCCGAACTCGGTGCGGCTGACCATCAGCAGCCCAGCAAACGCCGCCAGGCACACCAGGCTCGCCGCCACCTGCGGCAGCGGCAGGAACACTCCGCCCAGGTTCAGGCTGCGATCCGCCAGCCAATGCCCGGTGACCGACCGGAACTCCCCGCCCCAGACAAACTGCGCCGCGCCACGGATGAAGATCGCCAGCCCGAAGGTGACGAAAATCTGCACCATGCCGCGATTAAACTGCACCGACAGCGCACGCGCGATCAGCCCGCGATAAATCGCCATCCCCAGGCCAAACAGCAGCACCGCCACCACCGGCAGCAACAGCAGCGGGTCGGCGCCGGTCAGCTGCCAGATGGCGAACACCGCGTACATCGCCAGCATCATCAGCTCGCCATGTGCGAAGTTCACCACATCCATCAGCCCGAAAATCAGGCTGAGCCCGGCGGCCACCAGCGCGTAAATCAACCCCATCAGCAGGCCGCCCGCGGCGACCTGCAAAATCTCGGCAACCGGCATCGCGCTCACACCAACCAGTTCGCCTCCATCACCGCCAGTTCGAACGGCCACACGGTGCGGTAAATCCCGCCGGACACCTGCTGCATCACCGGCGTGCCCAGCGTGTTCTGCCCGCTGGCATCAAATTTGATGCCCTTCCACGGCATGATCGTCTGATCGCCCGGCACATCGGTCGCCACCAGCGCCTGGCGGATTGCCTCCGGCTTGGCAGACCCGGCCCGGTTGATCGCATCCGCCAAGGTCAGCAACGCGGTGATCTCGCGCGAGGTATTGTCGTTCATGTCCTTGTTGTTGTGCGCTTTATACAGCGTGTTCACCGGCGTGATCGCCGGCCGGCTCTTGGTCGCATCCAGCGCGAAGCTGGACCGGCTCATCACCCCTTCCGCCAACGCCCCCGCTCCGGCGAGGAACGCGCTTTCCTGGAACCCGGCCGCCTGCGCCATCATCGCCTTCGGCTTGTAGCCGATGTCGTTCATCGACTTCATGATCAGGATCGCGTCCGACGTGTACGACGACGGCAGGATCACATCCGCATTGGCCGATTTCAGCTTCTGCGCCTCGGTGGACAGCGACGGCGACGCGGCGCGGTATTTAATATCGGCCACCACCTCCATCCCCGCCGCCTGCGCCAGCTTGCGCTGCACGTTGGAACTGTCGGAGCCGAAGATCGAATCTTCGTAGAACAGCGCCACCGTCTTCGCCTTGCGCCCGGTTTTGGCGCCGATGTCGCGGAAGAAGTCGAACATGCCCTGGGTGAACATCTCATCATGCGGGCTGGTGCGGAAAAACCACTTCAAGCCGCGCTGATGCAGGCTGGGGGAGGAGTTATCCGCCGCCAGATACGGCACCTCATACCGCTCGGTCACCTGGCTGATCGTCGCCCCGGTGGCCGAGGTATAGCTGCCCAGGATCGCCACTGCCTTTTCCTGCGTGATCAGCCGCTCGGCCTCCGCCCGCGCCTTTTGCGGGTCGTTCTGGCTGTCGGCGAACACCAGCTTGATCTTGGCCCCGCCCAGCTTCGCCAACCCGCCGCCCTGGCCCATCAGCATCGGAATCGGCGCATGGGTGCCGTTGACGATATCCACCGCCACCTCATACGCCGCCTTGGCATCCAGCCCGACCGCGGCGCCGTTGCCGGTCAGTGGGTAGACCACCCCGATCACCACGTCTTCGGCAGCGCGCGCCATACGGCCTGTGGCGGCCAGGGCACCGGCGGACAGCAATAGAGCGCGACGTTTCATGCGGGAGACTCCTGTTCTGGCGGCTCGCTGCGCCGCAACATTTCTGTAATGCGCAGCATGCACGGCGCGCGACGCGGGGCAAGTGCCATGCGCCCTTTCGGCGTAAAAAAGCCGCCTCCGCTTGGCACGGCCTACCATCGCGCGATAGATTGCCACGATATTGCAACGGAGTCCCCGCGTGTCCCACGCCAAGCCACAGCTCAAGCCCGGCGTTGCCACCCGCCGTGATGGCCGGGTCGAGGTTGATACCGCCTGGCAGCCCGTGGGTGTCACCGCCCAGTTTCTGGAAAACGCCGCCACCTATCACGCCCGCTACTTCCAGAACGGGTATTGGAAGTATCTCGTCGGCCGCGGTCTCGATGCCATCGATCAGCCCCGCGCGGCGAGGCTCGATGTGCTCGATATCGGCTCCGGCAGCGGTAATTCGGTGTTCGCGGCATTGGAACTCCTGCCCAATGCCCGGGTGATCGCCAATGACATCTCGCCGCAACTGCTGCAAATTTTGCTCGGCATCCAAGACACGATCCCTGCCCTGACCGGTCGCCTCGATGCCTATTGCTTCGACCTGGCGAAGGATTTCTTTGCCGATGCCTGCTTTGACCTCGCCATCGGCGGCTCGATCCTGCACCACATGCTCGACCCGGCCGCCGCGTTGCGCAACGTCGCCAAATGGCTGCGCCCCGGCGGCAAAATCCTCTTGTTTGAGCCGCTGGAAATCGGCGCCCACATGATGGCCGCGATCTATCTCAGTCTGATCGACGCATTATCCCAATGCCCCGACCTGGACCCACGCCTGCTGCCGTTCTTCAAAGCGATGTGCCACGACTACGAAGCCCGCTTCGGCATCCCCAGGGTCAAGCCATGGACCGAACATCTGGACGACAAATGGCTGTTCCACCCCGCGTACCTGCGCGACATGGCTGCCAGCATCGGCCTCACGCTGCACAGCATCACGCCCACGACCGATGATCCGACACACCTGTTCCAAAACGCGGTGCGCGGCACGCTTTCCGTCGCCGGCCTGGGGGACATGCCCACGCCGGATCAGCTGTGGGATACGCTGGCGGCCTTCGATGCCGGCATCAACGCGTCGCTCAAGCACCGCTTTGCGCCTGAGGGCATCATCGTGCTCGCCAAACCGTGAGCTAGCTGCCCACCTTCAACGTGCTGGTCAGCCCGCGCAAACAGGCGAGCACCGAAAGCGGGGTGAGCTTGCCGGTCTTGGGGTTGGTTTCGGACGGCACATTCTCCACCGTCATCGTCAGCCGTGCCGCTGCGGCTTCCACCTTGATGGTGTGGATATTGCGGTCCACCGTCGGGTCAGCCCATAGCCGCACCGTCGTCCGCTGCGGCCCAATTCCGGCCAGCGCCAGGGCCGCGGCCACGTTCACATTGGCGGGGAAGCCGGCGGCGGCATCCAGCGCATTGCCTTCAAAAATCACCGTCGGCTCGGTAATCGCGGCAACGTCGATCCCATGCGCCAGCAGATACGGCGCCCCAGCCCAGCCGCGCGGGTGTTTGCGGCTTTCAATCGTGGCGCTCGCCACCGCGCCCTCGGCGCAGGCCCGCACCGCATCCAGCCCCAGCAACGCCCCGGTTGGCACCACAATCCGCGCCCCGTGCGCCCGCGCGAGGTCCACCAGGTGCATGCGCGGCAACAACGCGCCGACCGATGACGGCACGAAAATCCGCCCCGCCGTCAACGCCGGTATCGCAACCCGCTCGAAAATCGCCGCCGGGGCGGCTTCCACCACCACATCGGCCTGCGCCAACTCCGCCAGACCGACCAACTCCGGCCGCCGCGCGAACCCATCCAACACCGCTGCCGCCCTGGCCTGATCGCGCACGGCCACCGCCACCAGCCGCAACCCGTCAATTCCGGCATCCAACGCCCGTGCCAAGGGCAAACCAATGGCGCCCAGCCCAGCAATCGCAACGGTCAACATTTAGGGAAATTTCCACTGGGGCGAACGACGGGGCTCGAACCCGCGACATCCAAGACCACAACCTGGCGCTCTACCAACTGAGCTACATCCGCCATCGGAGGGTGAACCCCGAATTCCAGTGAGCGCGCGGTGTAAGCCGAACCGACCGGTCGCGTCAATGCTCCGCCGACAAAGTCTTGCCGAACAACCGCGCCAACCGGGCCAGCGCCTCGTGCAAAACCTCATCGCGCTTACAGAAGGCGAAGCGGGCGAAATACTTCGGCCCGTCGCCTTCATAAAACGCAGTGACCGGAATCGCGGTCACTTTCGCCGCTTCGGTGATGTAGCGGCAAAACGCCACGTCATCGCCGTTGAAGCCGAGCGGCCGGAAGTCGGCGGAAATGAAATAGCTGCCATGGGTAGGCAGCACGGCAAATCCGATCTCCGCCAGCCCCTTGGCCAGGATATCGCGCTTGCGTTGCAGGTCGGCGGCGAACTGGGTGAAGTACGAATCGTCCTTGGCCAGCCCCACCGCCACCGCCCGCTGCAAATTTGGCGGCGTGGTGAAGGTCAGGTTCTGATGCGCCTTGGTCGCCACATTGGCCAAAGCGGGGCAGGCGGTGATGTAGCCGATTTTCCACCCGGTCAGCGAAAACGTCTTACCGGCCGAGCCCACCCGTAAGCAGCGGTCGCGCATGCCCGGCAGCGTCATCAGCGGGATATGCCGCATCCCGTCCAGCACCAGATGCTCGTACACCTCATCGCACACGGCGTAGCAATCGTGCTGCTGCACCAGCCCGGCGATAAAGCTCAGCTCGTCATAGTCAAACACTTTGCCGGCCGGGTTCATTGGCGAGTTGAGCAAAATCGCCTTGGTCTTCGGCCCGAAGGCGGCGGCCAGTTCGGCGCGCGGCAGCACCCAGTCCGGCGGGTTCAGCCGCACCAGTTTCGGAATGGCGCCCAGCAAGCGCACCACCGGCAGATACGTGTCGTAAAGTGGTTCGATCAGCACCACCTCGTCGCCCGGGTTCAGCAAGCCCATCAGGCAGGCGGTAATCGCCTCCGTCGCGCCAGAGGTCACCACCACCTCGGTATCCGGGTTCACGTCCAGCCCGTAAAACCGCTTATTGGCGGCCGCCACCGCCTGGCGCAGTTCCGGCACGCCGGTCATCGGCGGATACTGGTTGCGCCCGTCACGCAGCGCATCCACCGCCGCCTGCAACACATCTTCCGGCCCATCGGTATCCGGAAAGCCCTGGCCGAGATTGATCGCGCCGTGCTGGTTCGCCAGCGCCGACATCACTGTGAAGATCGTGGTGCCGAGCCCGGCAAGTTGCGTATTGAGCGGCTTCAACGGAGACCTAGCCTTGTTGGAGGAATCTTGTCGCCAGACTAGGGGGGCTGCGGCAAGCGTTCAACCCGGCGCCCTATTTGCCTTATAATCAGGCAGCACTGCCCGCAAACCGTGCGCCCGTGCCTGCCGTACTTTTCGCCAGCCGACCGAAATCTGCGCCCATCGCCTCCATTGCCGGTTGGCACGCATCATGCAACTCTATGCCACCGCAACCCTTCGCGTGGGATGCGTGATCCTGCGATGCCTGGAACAGGGAGCCCCCGCGCTAGGGGAAGATTTGGGATGAAGAAGATCGAGGCGGTTATCAAGCCGTTCAAGCTTGATGAAGTGAAGGAGGCGCTGCACGAAATCGGGTTGCAGGGGCTGACGGTGACGGAGGCCAAGGGCTTCGGGCGGCAGAAAGGCCATACCGAGCTGTATCGCGGCGCCGAATACGTCGTCGATTTCCTGCCGAAGGTGAAGATCGAGGTCGTTTGCGACGACGAGATGGTCGAACGCGCGGTGGAGGCAATCGTTAACGCCGCCCGCACCGGCCGCATCGGCGACGGCAAAATCTTCGTCAGTCCGGTCGAGGAGGTGATCCGCATCCGCACCGGCGAACGCGGATCAGACGCCGTCTGACACGCGGAAAGAATCTGCCCGCGCGGGGATACCCATCGCAAAGGGAAACCCCTAAACGGGCGCCAACGGAGCCGCATGGTGCGGTTTCATTCCCGCCTAGCCGGTACTGCCGGCCGGGCGACTAAACAGAGGGCGAGAGAAAACCATGGCGAAGAAAGCCGCCGCGGCGGGTGCCGGCAAAAGCAGCGTCGAGAAGGTCCTGGAGCTGATCAAGGAGCAAGGCGTCGAATACGTCGACCTGCGCTTCACCGATCCGCGCGGTAAGTGGCAGCACACCGCCCAGCACGTCTCGACCATCGACGACGACGCGTTCCGTGACGGCATCATGTTCGACGGCTCGTCGATCGCCGGCTGGAAGGCGATCAACGAATCCGACATGATCCTGATGATGGACCCGGACAGCGCGGTGATGGACCCGTTTGCGGCCAAGCCGAGCCTGATCATCTTCTGCGACATCATCGAGCCCTCGACCGGCCAGTCCTATGCGCGTGACCCGCGTAGCACCGCCAAGAAGGCGGAAGCCTATGTGAAGTCGTCCGGCGTGGGCGATAGCGTGTTCATGGGCCCGGAAGCCGAATTCTTCATCTTCGACAACGTGAAGTTCGGCACCGGCGGCAACTACGGCATCTACCAGCTCGACAGCATCGAAGGCCCGCAGGCCAGCCTGAAGGACTATCCGGAAGGCAATATGGGCCATCGCCCGGTGGTCAAGGGCGGCTACTTCCCGGTGCCGCCGGTCGATAGCGAAAGCGACATGCGCGCCGAAATGCTGTCCACCATGGGCGAAATGGGCCTGGTGATCGAAAAGCACCACCACGAAGTGGCGCAGAGCCAGCACGAACTCGGCACCAAGTTCGGCCTGCTGACCGCCATGGCCGACCAGATGCAGATCTACAAATACTGCGTCCACAACGTCGCCCACAGCTACGGCAAAACCGCGACCTTCATGCCGAAGCCGATTTCCGGCGATAACGGCTCGGGCATGCATGTCCACCAGTCGATCTGGAAGGCCGGCAAGCCGCTGTTCGCGGGCAATGGCTACGCCGATCTGTCGGACATGGCGCTCTACTACATCGGCGGCATCATCAAGCACGCCAAGGCGCTGAACGCGTTCACCAACCCGTCCACCAACAGCTACAAGCGCCTGATCCCGGGCTTTGAAGCCCCAGTGTTGCTGGCCTACTCCGCCCGTAACCGCTCGGCGTCGTGCCGCATCCCGTATGCGACCAACCCGAAGGCCAAGCGCGTGGAAGTCCGCTTCCCCGATCCGACCGCCAACCCGTATCTGGCCTTCTCCGCGATGCTGATGGCCGGCCTCGATGGCATCAAGAACAAGATCCACCCGGGCGACCCGATGGACAAGGACCTGTACGACCTTCCCCCGGAAGAGCTGAAGGGCATCCCGACCGTGTGCGGCAGCCTGCGTGAAGCCCTTGGCGCGCTCGCCGCTGACCACGACTTCCTGCTGGCCGGCGACGTGTTCAGCAAGGATCAGATCGAAAGCTACATCGAACTGAAGTGGGGCGAAGTGTATCGCTTCGAACACACCCCGCACCCGGTTGAGTTCGAGATGTACTACTCGGTCTAATCTGACCAAGCCGACAAAGAGCCCCGCGGCCGGGAACGGTCGCGGGGTTTTTTTGTGATCGTAAAGACAAATTTACATCGGCGCGCGGCGCCTATATCTGCCGGCCACGCTGGCACCGGAACAGCCAAACCGCGGAAAACCGCCGCAAATGATAGCGCAAATGCCGTGAAATATGCGGCTCTGACCGTTGACCTGCGGTTCGCTGCCGCGTAATACTTAATTTGTCATAAAACATTTTTTTAAATCGCAAATGAAGCGGGATATAGGCCGGCTTTATTGTTTTCTGCTGGAGGGCTGAGCCTTTGTCTGCATCGCGTTTGCTGATCGTCCCGGTGATTTTATCCGGCGGCACCGGGTCGCGTTTGTGGCCAGTAAGCC
>CAITOL010000062.1 GCA_903893975.1 uncultured Rhodospirillales bacterium
CACCATCAAACCAGTTCTTGCACGGCAGAGCGCCGCAGCATAACGTCCAAACCAGCGGCGCTCGATCGGCCAATTTCAACAGAGATCGGGACATCCCCTGGTGATGGCGGCCTGGGTGTAGCCGGTCCCACCCGCAGTTATTCTGAGGAAGCCGATTTGGCCCAGCGTTGCCGCCTGATAGCCGGTTAGCATCGACTGGACGCCGGACGGGGCATAAGTGACCATGACGTCTTCAAGAATGTCTGGGCACACGATCGTCTGTCGGCCCGCCAGCGCGATGGGATTTATGGTCGCGCGGCACTGGAAATTGTAGCGGTTGCCGATCACCACGTAGCTATCGGTCTGCGGACGCAAGGCTTGGCTGGCGGGCGCGTCGCCGACGAAGTGATTATCTGCAATCACGACATTCTGGGGCCCGTCGCGCAACCAGATTCCTCCACCTGCAGCCGGCATTGATATCCAGTTTCCGCTGATGGCCGTACCCGAGCTTGCGATGCCAAAGGTTTGACCATTCGCGTCAGCTTCGACATTGCTGACCGCAACCGCCCAATCGACACATGCTTGGATGTAGTTCTGCACAACGCGGATATTTGTGCCGCCACCGGCATTCACCCCGATGAGCGGTCCTTGAATGAAGTTGTGCCCAATGTCGGTCGCCAGCGAACCGCCGCAGTCTATGCCATAGGTACTACTGCCTTTGATGAGATTGTCGGCGACCCGCGACATACTGACATTGGCCAAAATGCCGGTAACTGCTCACCCCCCGCCCTGGCACCTCGCCTCAAGTTAGCTATTTACACGGTCACGGCTCTTTCGATTCAACGTTCGGATGTCCCTCGCGCCCAACCTCAGCAGCCTGACCGATCCGCAGAAGGATGCGTTGATCCTTTCGCTTGGTGGTCAGTTGCAGGTAGCTCTGGCTGAGATTGCCGGGCTAAAAGCCCAGATCGAGGCCCTGACCCGCCCGCCAAAAACGCCGGATAATTCGTCGCAGCCGCCGTCATCATCGCGCAAGGCCAACCGCCGCGCCGCCGGCAAGACCCGGCGCCGGCGTAGCGGCCCCGGCATTGGCCGCGCATTGCACGACGCGCCAGATCGCACGGTCGAACTTTACGTCGATAATTGCCAGACTTGCACAACTGCTTTCCCGATCTCAGAGCAAACCCGCCAGCACGCCTATGACCGCATTGAACTGCCGCCGATCAAGCCCGATGTCACCCGGGTGCATCTGTTCGGCGGGCGCTGCGGCTGCTGCGGCATGCGCGCGGTTGCCTCGGCGCCGGCGGGTTTGCAGCCCGGCTCACCGTTCGGCCATTCTGTGGAGGCGATGGTGGTTTATCTTCATTACACCCACGCGATCAGCCTGGAACGCCTGGGGACGCTGATGTGCGAGGTCTTCGGTCTTTCGATCAGTGAAGGCGCACTCTGCAACATTCTCGCCCGTGCACGGGTGCCATTGGCCGACATAGCCACCGGGATTGCAGCATCGGTGCGCACCGCGCCGGTGGTGTGCTCGGATGAGACCTCCGTCCGTGTCGCTGGTCGGACCTGGTGGGAGTGGGTTTTTGTGACTGGGGCCGCAGTGCTGCATGTGATCCGGCCGAGCCGTGGCAAGATCGTGCCACAGGAGGTCTTCGGCGGGGTTCGGCCTGGCGTTTGGGTGTCCGATGCGCTCGGCAGCCAGCGTGGTCATGCCGAGAAGTGGCAGATGTGCCTCGCGCATTTGTTGCGGGATGCGCAATACGCGATCGATTGCGGCGATGCAGTGTTCAGCACCCAATTCAAGGCTTTGCTACTGCGCGCGATCGCCATCGGACGACGGCGACCGGGCCTGCTCGACACCACATTGGCGCAGTATCACGCCGATCTCGACCGAAGGCTCGACCGCATTATGGCCACCGCGCCGCGTGGGCGCGACGGCGAAAAGCTGCGCAAGCGCATCGGGCGACATCGAGCGCATCTGTTCGTGTTCATGACCGAACGCGACGTGCCGCCCACCAACAACATCTCCGAACGCCATCTGCGGCCAAGCGTGATCTTCCGCAAGGTCACCAATGGATTCCGCAGCGAATGGGGTGCAGAGGCCTATGCTGCCTTCAGGTCGATGGGAAGCACAGCGAAACTCACCGGACGATCCGTGCTCGATGCGACCCGAAATGCGTTATTCGGATACCCGTTGGTCGGGGTGGGGTGAGCAGTTACAAATGCCGGCGTAATTGCTCACCTGGGGTGAGGCTAACCCTGCGGCGGCCGCCTGTCCAGCACCCTGCCATTCCGTCGGCGGCATTGCAGATTTCGTTTGACACGGTCACAGGTTACTCGATTCTAACTAC
>CAITOL010000063.1 GCA_903893975.1 uncultured Rhodospirillales bacterium
AACCGCATCGAGCGCTTCTTCAACAAACTCAAACATTCACGCCGCGTGGCAACACGATATGACAAGTTGACCAATAGCTTTCTTGGGTTCGTTCAACTCGCTACTATCAAAATCTGGATACGGTTTGTCCACACGACCTAGGAATTGATGAAGTTTTTTTGGTTCTTTTTGTTCACAAAAAGAACAACCCTTGCCTTCCCCTACTCCCGCCGCCTCGGCCGCGCCAACAACGCATCAATCGCCGCCGCCACCGTCAGCTCCCCGCGCACAATCCCCGCCACCGCCGCGCAGATCGGCATCACCGCGCCGGCCTCCGCCGCCCGTGCCACAATCGCCGGCGCGGTCGCCACCCCTTCGGTCACGCTGGTGCGCCCGGCCAGAATCTCCGCCATCGGCGTTCCCGCCCCCAACGCCAGACCCAGGCTATAATTGCGGCTCGCCGGCCCGGCGCAGGTCAGCATCAAATCGCCCAAGCCGGACAGCCCCGCGGTGGTGTCCGCCTTGCCGCCCAGCGCTACCGTCAGCCGGGTGATTTCCGCCAGGCCGCGGCTGACCAATGCCGCGCGCGCGTTCTCCCCCAGCCCCGCGCCGATCACGCATCCGGCGGCAATCGCGATCACGTTCTTCGCCGCCCCGGCCACTTGCGCGCCAATCGGATCGTCACTGGCATAAACCCGAAACCCGGGCGTGCCGATGATCTGCGCCAGGCGTTCGCTCAACCCCGGCGCAGTGGCGGCGATGGTGGCGGCGGCGGGCAGGCCGGCGGCGATTTCATGCGCGAAATTCGGCCCGGACAGCACCGCCATCGCCCGCCCCGGCCAATACTCGGCCAGAATTTCCAACGGCAATTTATGCGTGTCCCGCTCCACCCCTTTGGCGCACACCACCAGCGTGCCATCGGCCGGCAGCGCGGCGGCGATGCTGCGGATATGCTGCACCGGCACCACCAGCAACACCGTCTCGGCCGCCGGCATCACCGCCGTCACCCGGATCGCGTCGGGCAACACCACCCCGGGCAGGCGCGGATTGCGCCGGGTCGCGGCGATCTCCGCCGCCCGCGTCGGGTCGCGCGCCCACAACGCCACCGCGCAGCCCGCCCGGTGCGCCTGCAACGCCAGCGCCGTGCCCCAGGCCCCGGCGCCGATCACGGCAACGCTATTCATCAACCAACCGGGTGATTTCGCAGCCGCCATCCGGCCCATCGGCCAGGGTCAGGCTCAACGCGGTCAGCATCGCCTGCGCCGCCTCGGCGAAACCGAACGGCGGATTGATCACCAGCAAACCGCAGCCATTCAGCCGCGATGCATCCAAAGTCGGCCGCAACCACATATCGGCGGCGATGATATCACGGATGCCGGACTGCTTCATCTGGGTCTGGAATTCCCGCACTGGCGCCCGATGCTTGATCGGATACCACGCCGCGAACACAAAATTCCGCGCCCGCGCATGGCCGCGCTGCAGCGCCTGCGCCATTTGCGCGAAATCATCCGGCGCTTCAAACGGCGGATCGATCAGCACCAGCCCGCGCTTTTCCTTCGGCGGCAGCAGCGCGCCGATCGCTTCCCACGCATCGCGCGCATGCACCGCCACCTGCGGATCGCGCGCAAACAGCCGCCGCAACGTCACCGCATCCTCGGGGTGCAACTCACAGCACGCCATCCGATCCTGCGGCCGCAGCAGCGCGCGGATAATGCGCGGGGAGCCGGGATACAGCCCGAGTTCGCGGATCAGCCCGACATAGCGGTCCATTTCCAGCGGCGCATAGTCCAGCAAACGGCCAATGCCCGCCCGCCATTCCCCGGTCCGCGTCGCCGGCCCCTGGTCGAGGTCGTATTGCCCGATCCCCGCATGGGTATCGAGCACGAACAGGCCGCCCGGCTTTTTCTGCAACGCGTCGAGCAGCGCAATCAGCAGCGCGTGCTTCATGCAGTCGCCGAAATTCCCGGCGTGGAAAGCGTGGCGATAATTCATGCCGCCAACGCCTCCAGCGGCCAGCGCGGCCTTGGCGCATGGTCCATGCCGTCCACCAGGCCCAGCCGCAGCCGCTCAATCGCCGTCCACGCCACCATCACCGCATTGTCGCCACACAGCCGCAGCGGCGGCGCGGCGAAGGTGAAGCCGTGCCGCTCCGCCACCGTCTGCAACGCAGTGCGCAACAGCGTGTTGGCCGCCACCCCACCGGCCACCACCAGCAGGCGGCCTTCGGGATGCAGCGCGCGGAACATCGCGATGGCATGGCTGGCGCGGTCGGCCATCACATCGGCCACCGCGCGCTGAAAACTGGCGGCGATATCAGCCGCGGTCTGGCGCGGCAGGCTGCCGGCGGGAAATTTGCCGATCAGTTGCGCCACCGCCGTCTTCAGGCCGGAAAAACTGAAATCGCATCCGGCCCGGCCCAGCAACGGGCGCGGCAGGGCAAACGCGTCCGCCTGGCCCTCGCGCGCCAACGCCTCCACCGCCGGCCCGCCCGGCCAGCCGAGCCCGAGCAGCTTGCCAACTTTGTCGAACGCCTCGCCCACCGCATCGTCGATCGTGCCGCCCAGCCGACGATGCCGGCCAACCCCCTCCACCGCCACGCACTGGCAATGCCCGCCGGACATCAGCAGCAGCAGATACGGAAACGCCACCGGTTGCGGCAACAGCCCGGGCAGTCGCGGCGTTAGCGCATGCGCTTCCAGATGGTTCACCGCCACAAACGGCAGCCCGCGTGCCAGTGCCACCCCCTTGGCAAAGCCGCTGCCAACGATCAGCCCGCCAATCAACCCCGGCCCGGCGCTGGCCGCCACGGCGCCGAGATCGGCAAAATTCAGCCCGGCTTCCGCCATCACCCGGGCCACCAACCCCGGCAAATGCGCCAGATGCGCGCGGGCGGCAATCTCCGGCACCACCCCGCCAAACGCGGCATGCGCGGTCTGGCTCAGCACCGTTTCGGCCAAAATCTGGCCATCCGGCGCCAGGATCGCGGCGGCGGTTTCGTCACAGGAACTTTCTAGTCCCAACACGGGCCCCTTAACCTGGGTATACGCGCCCTGCATGTCCCATCTTTCCTAAATGCCGCTGAGGTAATAGGACATGATTATGTCCTCTGCCCACCCATCCGGCCCTGCGGCCAGCCCCGCGTCCACCCATGCGACCAGCGCCCCCGCGCACCCGCAGGTCAAGCCGCACGCCCGCGACCTTCCGTTGCGCGTCGGTACCCGCGGCTCCCCGCTCGCGCTCTGGCAAACCCGCCACTTCCTGGAACGGCTGCGCACCTTCTGCCCGGTGCTCCGCAGCATGGACGTGTTCGAAGAACACGCCATCCGCACCACTGGCGACGCGGTGCAAGACCGTCCGCTGTCCGATATTGGCGGCAAAGGCTTGTTTGCCAAGGAAATTCACGAAGCCCTGGCCGATGGCCGGATCGACTTCGCGGTGCACAGCCTGAAAGACCTGGAAACCGAGCTGCCCGCCGGCATCGTGCTGGCCTGCACCCTGACGCGGGAGGACGCGCGCGACGCGCTCATCCTCGCCCCGCATCTGCAGGCCGACCCGTCGGACCCCTACGCCGCCCTGCCGCAAGGTGCCTCCATCGGCACCAGCTCGGTCCGCCGGCAGGCGCAGCTGCTGCACGCCCGGCCCGATCTGCGCATCACAGGCATGCGCGGCAACGTGCAGACCCGGCTGGACAAGCTGCGCAATGGCGATTGCGATGCCTCGCTGCTGGCCCTCGCCGGGCTGAACCGGCTTGGCCTGGCGGACAAAGCCTCCGTCATCATCGCGCCCGATGTCATGCTCCCCGCCGCCTGCCAGGGCATCGTCGGCATCACCGTGCGCGGCGATGATGTCGAGCTGCTGGAACTGCTCAGCGGGATCGAGGACCCGAACGCCAAAGCCGTCTCCACTGCCGAACGTGCGCTGCTGGCGGAACTCGATGGCTCCTGCCGCACCCCGATCGGCGGCTACGCCCAGCTGCTCGACGGCGGCAGCTTGAAATTATCCGGCCTGGTCGCCCGCGCCGATGGCAGCTTCCTGCTGCGCCGCGACATCGTTGGCGATGCCCGGGACGCCGCGCGCATGGGCCACGAACTCGGCACCAGCCTCCGCGCCGACAGCCCACGCGACGTATTTGCCTGAGCGTTACCCACCGCCTTTCGTTCTGATTACCCGGCCAGAGCCCGGCGCCTCCGCTACCGCGTGCCGCCTACAGGCCATGGGGCTGGCCTCGCTGATCGCCCCGGTGCTGCGGATGGAACCCTGCCCGGTCCGGCTGCCCTCCCCTGCCGGGGTGCAGGCCATCCTGGTCACCAGCGCCGCCGCACTGCCGGCTCTGCCCGCCAGCTTCCACGCCACCAGGCTGCTCGCGGTCGGGGACGCCACGGCCAGCAAAGCCCGCGCCGCCGGGTTCACCGCCGTGCACAGCGCGGCTGGCGACGCCCAGGCCTTGCTCGCGCTCACCACCGCCAGCTGCGCGCCCAAGGCTGGCAGCCTACTGCTGCCCGGCGCGGCGGACCTCGCGGCCGACCTCACCACACCGCTGCGCCAGCACGGCTTTCGTGTGATCCGCCGCATCGTCTACCGCACCCGCCCCGCCATCATCCTGCCCGCAGATATTCATGCCGCCTTCCATGCCGGCACGATCAAACACGTGCTAGTCTACTCCCCGGCCAGCGCACGTGCCTTCGTCCGGCTGGCCCGCAGCGTCCCGCTCGGGGGGGTCGAGGCGCTGGCGATTTCCGCCGCCACCGCGGCCGCCCTCGCCCCGCTGCGCTGGCGCTGCATCCGTGTTGCCTCCCGTCCGAACCAGGACGCGTTGTTGGAACTGCTTTCATGACAGACACGCACGACGCCATCACCCCGGAACCCGCCCCCGCCGCGCCGCACCCGGACAAGGTGGTGCCGCACCTCGTCGCCCCCGATCCCGCGGCGCCGCGCCGGCATAACCCGGCCAAGGCGCTCACCATGCTCGGCCTCGCTCTGCTGGCGCTCGGGCTCTGCTGGGTCTGGCTGCAACAGCAGCAAAGCGCGGCCTGGCAGGACCAGACCAACGCCGACCTCACCCGCCTCGCCGCCCGGCCCATCCCGGATGTCGCCGCCCTCAACACGCGGATCGCCCGACTTGAACAACGGCTGGCCACGCTGGAACAACGCCCGGCGGGCAATCCCACCGCCCCCGTTGACCTCGCCCCGCTGGAAGCGCGCCTCGCCGCGCTGGAACAACGCCCAACCGGCGCCGAAGCCGGGCCGCGCCTGGTCGCGCTGGAACAGATCCAAGCCGCCAGCATCGCCCTGGCCGCCGGGCGCAAGCTCGGCACCCTGCCCGGCGCCCCGCCCGCCCTGGCCCGCTTCGCCGACAGCGCCCCGCCAACCGAAGCCGGGCTGCGGCTGGAATTCCGCCCGCTCGCCGCCCGCGCCGCCGACGCCAGCCGCCCGGCGACCGAAAGCCAGTCGATGGCCGAGCGGATGTGGCTGCAAATGCAAACCCTGGTGACCGTGACCGACCATGAAAAAGTGCTCGTCGGCGCCCCCGCCCGCGTGGTGCTGGGGGAGGCTGAGGAAAAGCTGAACGCCGGCGACCTCGCCGGCACGGTCGCCATCCTCGGCGCCCTGGATGCTGGGGCGGCCGCGGTGATGGCGGATTGGCACGCCCGCGCCCAGGCGCTGCTCGATGCCCGTGCCGCCCTCGCCGGCCTGGCCGCCAGCATGGCGGCACCACGCTGATGCGCCGGGTACTCTCGCTGCTGGTCGTCTCCGCTTTGGTTGTGGCCGCCACCTGGTGGCTCGCCGGGCTGCCGGGGGAGGTGAGCCTGCACGTCGCCGGCTACGGCATCAGCAGCAAAACCCCGGTCGCCCTGATCGCCGCCGTGCTGGGGCTGCTGCTGGTCTACGCCGCATTGCGCCTGCTCGGCGGGCTGCTGCACCTGCCGCGCAACTGGCGCCACTGGCGCGCCGGGCACAACCGGGCCGCCGGCGATATCGCCACCACCCGCACTTTGGTCGCGCTCGCCGCCGGCGATGGCCCCGCCGCCCGCAAAGCCGCCTTGCGCGCACTGCGCCTGCTCGGCGCCACCCCGCAAACCCTGCTGCACGCCGCCGAAGCCGCTCGCCTCGCCGGGCGCGACGCGGAAGCCGCCGACTGGTTCCGCAAACTCGCCGCGCATCAGGACGGCGCTTTCCTCGGCCTGCGCGGCCTGTTCCGCCAGGCCGTGGACCGGCAAGCCTGGGACGAGGCGACCGTGCTGCTCAGCCAGGCCGAAACCCGGCAGCCCGGCAAAGCCTGGCTGCGCGACACACGGCTGATGCTGGCCGCCCGCCAGGGCGACTGGCGCACCGCGATCACCCTGGCAGAGCCCGGCCCCAAGCACGCCGCCCTCAGCGTCGCCGCCTCCGCCGGCACCACCAGCGCCGAGGACGCCCTACGCCTCGCCGAAACCGCCTGGAACGACGCCAAGGCCCTCGCCCCCGCCGCGCTGGCCTATGCCGGCGGCCTGCGCAGCGCCGGGCAGGAACGCAAAGCGATGGACGTTATCCGCGAAAGTTGGGCCCTGGCGCCGCATCCGGATCTGGTCGCCTTCATTGTCGCCCCCGGCGCCGATGCCCCGGCGCGGCTGAAGCTTTTCACCAGCTTCATCCTGCCGCGCGCCGACCATCCGGAAGCGCAACTCGCCCTCGCCCGCCTGTCGCTTGAGGCCGGGGCGGCGGGGGATGCGCTGTATCATCTGGAAGCCGCCGAGCATGGCGGGCTGGCCGACCGGCGGCTCGGGCTGCTGCGCGCCGATATCGCCCGCGCCAACCATCAGCCCGATGCCGAACGCACGGCGTTGCGGGCGGCAGCCCTGGCCGCAGCCCCGCCGGGCTGGGCCTGCACCGCCTGCGGTGCGGGGCAGGATGTGTGGCACGCCACCTGCCCCGCCTGTCACGCGGTGGGGCAGATCACCTGGGGCGCGCCGCCCCGGTAGGATCAGCCGATCACTGAGTCTGCTGGATCGCCGACAGCAGCCAATGCCCGCCCGGCGCGCGCAGGAACGTCCACACTTCCGTGCTCTGCGTCCGCTGGTTCGGGTTGCCTTCGACCACCCGGCCCGCCGCATCCACGGTCACATCAACCATGGAGAAGCGCATCGCCACGGTGGCGTATTCCCGCCCCGGCTCGGCCCAGGCTTCCGACAGGTCGCCCTGCTCCAGATGCACGTTGGTCACCATGTTGCGCACGCCACGGCTGGCCAGTTCGCTGAGCTGTTCGGAGAAGTAGCCGACCATCTCCGGCGTCGCCACCGCACGCAACTGGTTGATATCCTGCGCGCTCCACGCCGCCTGCACCGCTTGCAGGTTCTGCTCGAACTGCTGGTAATCCGCCGGCCCGATCGCGACGGGCGGCGGGCCGGACCCGCCGGGCAGCGCGCCCTGCACCGGCATCCGCGTCACCACTTCCGGCCCACCCGCCATGGCCGGGCGGAAGAAGCGGCCGAACAGCCAGCGGGCGATCATCACAATCAGGAAAATCTGGAACAGGAAGCCGATAAAGCCGCCAATGCCGGAAATACCGTGGAAGAAGCCACCGCCAAACAGCAACCCGCCGATCCCAGCGCCCAACATCCCGCCGAGCAAGCCGGACATAAACGGCGAACGCGGCCGCACCGGCGCGGCATAGCCCGGCGTCGGCGCGGTGGACGGGGTTGGCGTCGCGCTGCGCTGCATGGGCGCAACGGTTGAAGGCGCCGTCGCCGTGGGGCGCGGCGCGGAGTAGGTGTTGGTGCCCCGGCTCCCCATCGACGAACTCAGCCCGGCCTTGGCATCAGCCAAAGCGGGGGCGAAGGTCAGGGCAGCGGTGAGCAAAGCGGTAAAAACCAGACCGGTGCGGCGCATGATGCGTCTCATTCTCCCGAATTTCGTTTATTATATAGCACGCCGCAGGCGCGGATTCGAGGGGTCGCCTCAGCCGCCGGCCATCGTCATCCCATCCACCCGCACCGTCGGCGCGTCCATGCCACGACGCAGCCGCAAATCATCCGCCGGCACCATCTGGGCGAAGATATGCTGCAACGTGCTGGCGACGGTGATTTCCGCCACCGGCTCCGCCAGCACCCCGTTACGGATCATGTAGCCCGAGGCGCCGCGGGAATAATCGCCGGTCAGGGTGCTGACCGCCGTGCCCATCAACTCGGTGACGTAGAGCCCCTCCTTGATATCGGCCATCAACGCGGCCGGGCTCAGTTTGCCGGGCTGTAGATAGAGATTGGTCGGCGCCGGCGATGGCGGGCCAGAGGTGCCGCGCGCCGCATGGCCCGTCGTCTTCATGCCCAACTGCCGCGCGGTGCGGCTGTCCAGCAGCCAGGTGGTCACCACGCCATCATCCACCAGATTGCGGTTCTGCGTCGGCACGCCTTCGCCGTCGTACAGGCGGGACCGCAGGCCACGCCGGCGGCGCGGCTCGTCCACCAGCACCAGCCCAGGGGTAAACACCCGCTTGCCCAGGCTGTCTTTCAGGAAGCTGGTGCCACGCGCGATGCTGGCGCCGTTGATCGCGCCAATAAAATGCCCGATTAGTCCGGCCGCCACCCGTGGGTCGAACACCACCGTCAGCACGGCGGTCTTCGGCCGCGTCGGGTTCAACCGCCGCACTGCCCGTTCGCCCGCATTACGCCCGATCAGCCCGGCATCTTCCAGATCGGCCAGAAACACCGCGCTGGTATAGTCGTAATCGCGCTCCATCGCCGTGCCGCTGCCCGCCAGCGCGGACACGCTGAGCGAATGCCCGCTGCGCACGGTGCGGCCAGCAAACCCGGCCGAGGTGGCAATGGCGGATTCGGTGCGGCTATAGCCCGCTTCCGCCCCTTCCGCCTGGGTCACGCCCGGCACGGCGAGCGCCGCATCCTCCGCCTGCTTCGCACGGGCGATCAGGGCGGCGGCCTCCGGCTCGGCTAGGTCGCACATTTCCAGGTCGAGCGCATCCGGCGCGCGGGCTTCCTCGGTCAGCCCGCCAAACGGGTCTTCCGGCACCACCCGCGCCATCGCCACCGCCTGCTCCGCCAAGGCGGCAAAGCCGGCCGGGTTGAACGTGGAGGAGGACACGATCGCCGACCGTTTGCCGACGAACACGCGCAAGCCGAGATCGCGCCCCTCGGCGCGTTCAAGATGCTCGGTCGCCCCCGCCCGCAGGCTGACGGACAGCGACGTGCCAGCCACCGCCACCGCATCCGCCGCATCCGCCCCGGCCCGCTTGGCGGCGGCCAGCAGCTCGCTGAGCAATTCGATCTGGGTCATCAGACGGCCAGCCGTTCAGCGATGCTGGGCAGCGCCGGCACCAGATTGGCCGGCCCCATCGTCGCCAGCGTCGGCGCACTGCGGAAAATCCGCACCGCCGCGCGTTGAATATCATCCGGGGTCACGGCGTTGATCTTGGTCACCGTCTCCGCCGTCGGCACGATCCGGCCATGCACCTGGATCTGCCGGGCAATCTGTTCGCACCGGCTGCCGGTGCTCTCCAGCGACATCAGCAGGCTCGCCTTCACCTGCGCGCGGGCGCGGGCGAGTTCGGCCTCGGTCACCGAATGCTGCACCTTCTGCAACTCATCCAGCGTCACCGGCATCAGCTCCGCCGCCTCGCTCTCCCCGGTGCCGGCGTAAATGCCGAACACCCCGCCATCGACCTGCGGCGCGGCGAAGCTGTAAATCGAATACACCAGCCCGCGCTTCTCGCGGATTTCCTGGAACAACCGCGACGACATGCCGCCACCCAACAGGGTCGAAAGCAGCAAGGTCGGGTAATAATCCGGGTCCGAATAGCCAACGCTGGGAAAGCCCAGCACGATATGCACCTGGTCCAGGTCGCGCGCCTCGCGGAATTCGCCGCCGGTATAGCGGCCCGCTTCCGGCGCCGGGATGGCCGAGGTCGGCAAATCGGCGAAATGGCGCTGCACCAGATCGAGGATATCATCGTGGTGCAGATTGCCGGCCGCCGCGATCAGCGTGTTCGTGGTGGTGTAGTGGCTGCGCATGTAGCGCATCAGCGTGTCCCGCTTCATGCCGCGGATCAGCGCCTCGGTGCCCAGCACCGGCCGGCCCATCGGCTGGTCCGGATACGCGGTTTCCTGGAAGTGATCGAAGATGATGTCATCCGGCGTGTCGTTCGCCTGGCCGATCTCCTGCAAAATCACCCCGCGCTCGCGCTCCAGCTCGCCGGGGTCGAAGGTCGAATGCGTCAGGATGTCGCCGATGATATCGGCCCCCAACGCGGTATCTTCCTTCAGCACCTTCACATAAAACGCCGTCTGCTCGCGGGCGGTATAGGCATTGATATGCCCGCCCACCGCCTCGATCTCCTCGGCAATCGCGGCGGCACTCCGGCGCTCCGTGCCCTTGAAGGCCATGTGTTCGAGGAAGTGGGAAACGCCGTTCTCCTCGGCGCTCTCATGCCGGGTCCCGCTGGCGACATAGGCGCCGAAAGACACGGTTTCGACCCGATCCATGCGTTCGGTCACCACCGTCAGCCCGGAGGGCAGGGTGGTCACGCGGATCGCGTCGGTTTGCTCGTTCATGCGGTGTTCCTTTTGGCCAGCACGCGGACCTGCGCCTCGATGGTCGCCAGGTCGTTGGGCAGCACGGTGTAATGCTCGTCCCTCTCATATAGGTCGCCGAGGTGGCTGGGGAGAGGGGGGCGCACGCCAACCGCCGCTTCAATCGCGTCCGGAAACTTGGCCGGATGCGCGGTGGCTTCCACAATCATCGGCACCCCGGCCGGCGCCGGATGCGCCCGGGCCGCGGCCACCGCCACGGCGGTATGCGGATCAGCGAGGTAGCCACTGGCTTTATGCAGCCGGCGGATCTCCGCCAGCGTGCCTTCGTCATCCAGCCGGAAGCCGCACAGCAACGCCTGCGCCTTGTCCCACGCCGCCGGCGGCACCGGCATGGTGCCGCTGGCCCGGAAGCGCGCCATGCAATCGGCCGTCGCCACCGGGTCGCGGTCCAGCAATTCAAACAGCAGCCGCTCGAAGTTGGAGCTCACCTGAATGTCCATGCTCGGCGACAGGCTCGGCTCCACCGGGCGCATCGACATGTCATTGCCGGCCAGGAAGCGCGCCAGAATGTCGTTGCGGTTAGACCCGATCACCAGCTTCGCGATCGGCAGCCCCATCTGTTTGGCCACATAGGCCGCCAGCACATTGCCGAAATTGCCGGTCGGCACCGCGAACGCCACCTCCCGGTCCGGGGCGCCAAGCGCCAGCGCGGCGGCGACGTAATACGGCACCTGGGCTGCAATCCGCGCCCAGTTGATCGAATTCACCGCCGACAGATGCACCGCGTCGCGGAACGGCGCATCGGCGAACATCGCCTTCACCAGGTCCTGGCAGTCGTCGAAGCTGCCTTGCACCGCCACATTGGCCACATTGGCCGCCGCCACCGTGGTCATCTGCCGGCGCTGCACTTCGGACGTCCGTTCATGCGGATGCAAAATCAGGATATCCGCCCGTTCCCGCCCGGCAAACGCCTCAATGGCGGCCGAGCCAGTATCGCCTGACGTCGCGCCCACAATGGTCACCCGCGCATCACGGGCTTTCAGCACATAGTCGAACAGCCGCCCGAGCATCTGCATGGCCATGTCTTTGAAGGCCAAAGTCGGGCCGTGGAACAGTTCCTGCACCCACAACCCGCCCTCAAGCTGCACCAGCGGCACCACCGCCGGATGCGCGAACCCGGCATACGCCGCCCGCGCCATCGCCAGCACCGCATCCGCCGGCACCGCATCGCCGATAAATGCCTGGATCACCCGCGCCGCGAGGTCCGGATAGGGCAGGCGGCGCATCGCCCGCCAGTCATCGGCGGAAAACTGCGGCCAGACGGCCGGCACATATAGCCCGCCATCATCCGCCAGCCCGGCCAGCAAAACCCCGGCAAAATCAAGCTCCGGCGCCTGGCCGCGGGTGGAGAGGTAACGCATGATCGGTCTGCCCTTGACGGTCGCTGCAACAATGCCCTGCCATGGCGCACCCATGGTGGCGCGGGGCTTATAGCCTCATCCCGCCATGCTTGGCACTATGCCGCGCCGGCGACGAACTGGGCCAGCGCATGCGCCACCTCGGGCACCAGCACATCCCAGCGGCGCGGGGCGCGGTGGCGGAACAGGCGCAGGGTTGGGTACCAGGGCGAATCCGTGCGCCACAGCAGCCAGCGGAAATCCGGCGCAAACGGCAGCATCACCCAGATCGGCTTGCCCATCGCCCCGGCCATATGCGCCACCGACGTATCCACCGTAATCAGCAGATCCAACCCGTCGATAATCGCCAGCGTATCTTCAAAGCTGGAAATCTCCGCATCCAGGTTCAGGATCGGCGCCGCGCCGGGGAAGCTATCGGCCTGCGCCGCCGCCGGGCCTTTTTGCAGCGACACCAGCGCCACCCCGGCCACATCGCCAATCTCCTTCAGCGTCGCCAGGGTCACGGTGCGGTTCAGGTCGTTATTATGCGTCGGCCGCCCGGCCCAGGCGATGCCAACCCGCTTCAGCCCCGCCGGCAGCCGCGCATCCAGCTTGGCCTTCCACGCCGCCGCCAGCGCCGGATCGGCCTGCAGATACGGCACGCCCTGCGGGATGGTCTCCAGCGTGGTGCCGTGCAGGCGCGGCAGGCCGGACAGCGCGCAATACGCCGCGAACGGGGGAATATCCTCCCAGCGATGGAATTGCGGAATGCCCGGCGCCGCCTGGGCGACGATGCCGGCCAGTTCCTGGCTGCTGGCAATCACGATGTCATCGGCGATCGACCTCACCCAGGGCATGTAGCGCATGAACTGGATCACATCGCCATAGCCCTGATCGCCGATCAGCAGCAGCTTGCCATCCGGCTTCGTCCCATCCCATTGCGGCTTATCGGTCGCCGGCATCAGCGGCGCCGCACCGGGGATCTGGTAGCGCCACTCATATTCCCGCCAGCCCTCGGCGAACGCCCCCTGGGTCAGCAGGATCTGCGCCAGCTTCATATGCGCTTCCGGCAGCTTTGGGTTCAGGTCGAGCGCGGCGCGGGCGGCGGAAACCGCTCCCTCCAGCTCCAGCCGGTCAAACTGCACCATCGACAGGTTGAAGAAATTCAGCGGGTCCGCCGGGTCGAGCGCGATGGCCCGCCGGGCGGCGGCCAACGCTTCATCCAACCGCACCTGGGTGCGGTAAATCTCCGACAGGTTGCGCCATTGCGTGTGGTTCACGCTGCCAGCGGCAATCCCGCGCTCAATAAAGCTCGCCGCATCCGCATGCCGGCCACGCCGGAACGCGATCAGCCCCAGCAGTTGCAGCGCCTGGCCGGCATGCGGCAGCGCCCGCAGCACATGTCCCGCCAACCGCTCGCCCGCATCCAGCCGCCCGGCTTCGACATATTCATTGGCAATCACCAGCAGCTCATCGGCGGGCAGGGAGGCATGGCCAGGCGGCAAAACGGGGGCGATGGCATCGTTGGGTGACACGAACGGGCAGCCTTTTCGTTACAGCTGCCGAAACCTAGCGCACCCATCGCCGCGATGCACTCCCCAACCGCCGCGCGCCCGGCTAGGCTGCGGCAAACGGGAGCATGCGATGAAGATTTTCTTTGCCACTCTGGCCACCGAAACCAACACGTTTTCCCCCATCCCCACCGGTTACGCCGGCTTTACCGCGCAAGGCTATTACCGCCGCGACGGCAGCCTCGGCCCCACCGGCCACGGCAATCTGGCGCTGCAGGAATGGCGCAAACTGGCCGAGGCCGACGGGCTGCACATTGTCGAGAGCATGTGCGCCTTCGCCCAGCCGGCCGGCACCACCTTGCGCAACGTCTACGAGGACTACCGCGACACCATCCTCGCCGATCTGCGCGCCGCCCATGCGGACGCTTCCGGCCCGGTCGATATCGTGCTGCTGAAAATGCACGGCGCCATGGTCGCCTATGGCTACGATGATTGCGAAGGCGACCTGCTGGCCCATGCCCGCGCCATCGTTGGCCCGCACGCGGTGCTGGGGATCGAGCTCGACCTGCACTGCCACCTGACGGAGACGATGCGCACCGCCGCAGACGTCATCATCACCTACAAGGAATACCCGCACACCGATATCGGCGACCGCGCCCGCGAACTCTACGCCCTCTGCCTCGCCGCCGCGCAGGGCAAGGTCAAGCCGGTCATCGCCTATTACGACTGCCGCAGCATTTCCATGTGGCGCACCCCGGTCGAGCCGGTGAAAAGCTTCGTCGCCCGCATGCAGGCGCTGGAAGGCAAGGACGGCATCCTCTCCGTCTCCTTCGGCCACGGCTTCCCCTGGGGCGACGTCGCCGAGGTCGGCGCCAAAATCGTCGTCATCGCTGACGGTGATCGGGCCAAAGCCGAAGCCCTCGCCGCCCAACTGGGCGCGGAAATCTGGGCCATGCGCGAAGCCGCCAGCACCCAACACGACAGCGTGGACGAAGCCATCGACCACGCTCTGGCCGCCGGCGACGGCAAGCCGGTCGTGCTCGCGGAAGTCGCCGACAATGCCGGCGGCGGCGCGCCGTCCGACAACACCGAAATCCTGCGCCGCCTGGTGGATCGCGGCGTGCAGCGCGTCGCCATCGGCTGCTTCTGGGACCCGGTCGCGGTGTCCTTCTGCCAGGAAGCCGGCCTCGGGTCCGAGTTCGACCTGCGCATCGGCGGCAAATGCGGCGTCGCCTCCGGCGATCCGGTCGACCTCACCGTCACCGTCATGGGCCTGTCGGATGCGCATTCCCAAGGCGGCCTGTCCGGCGGCCGCGCCGGCTTCGGCCCCAGCGCCTGGGTCCGCGCCAATGGCATCGACATCATCCTGGTCAGCGAACGCGGCCAGGTGTTCCATCAGGACGCCTTCACCGGCCTCGGCTGCACCCTGACCGATAAAGCCATTGTGGTGGTGAAATCCACCCAGCATTTCTATGCCGGCTTCGCACCGATCGCGCGTGAAGTGCGCTACGTCGCTACCGCCGGGGCCATCGCGCCGGATTACGCCGCCATTCCCTATACCAAACGCACCACGCCGTATTGGCCGCGGGTGGCGGATCCATTTGCGACCAATCAGTGAGGGACGGGAAGGGTGTTCTTTTTGTGAACAAAAAGAACCAAAAAAACTTTCTGTCGCTGTCTGGCCTTCGGCGTACTGGTTGGGAAGAGCTTGTGCCGGTTGTTGTCGGCTAAGCCAATAAAAATCCTTTGGGAGCGTTGCACAATGTCGGTCTTTGAACATCGTATCGTCGCCTACGGCCAGCATCAGGCACCGCGCGTCAACGCCCACATCCTCGACCAGGGCGCCGCCGCCGTCGCTGCGGCGGGTGGGCGCTTGTTCGGCGCCTTCACCCCCCGCATCGGCCACAGCCTGAACCACACCATCATCCTGACCGAATGGCCCGATGCTGCCGCCGCCCAGCAACACGGCGCCTGCGTGCTGGGCGGCGCGGACGGCGTTACCACCGAACAATGCGACCTGTGGGACCCGACCGTCCGCCCCATTCCCGGCGAAACCCTGCCCGAGCGCACCGGCTGCTTCAGCCATCGCTGGTTCCTGTGCCGCGAAGCGGACTGGCCGCGCTTTCTGGAATTATCCGACACCGCCTGGGATAATTTCGAGGGCGTACACGCCACCCGCGTCGTCGGCTTCTGGCGCAGCCGCCGCAATGTCGGCCCCGGTCTGGTGGAGGTGCGCCTGATGGCCTGGTACAAAGACCTCGGCGCCTGGGAAGGCTCCCGCTTCTGGGCCGGCAGCGCCGACCCTGCCGCCGCCGCCGCCCATGCCCGCTTCCGCGAACGCGCCGGCCTGACCATCGATACTGCCGTCACCGTGATGTGGCGCGCTGAATGAGCCTGCCACACGCCAGACATACCTGCGCGGTTCCCGCCTTGCCCTAGCCGAGGAACCCCCAACCTGTGCCATAAGCCCGCTTCGGCTTCACACAGCGTTGGGACGGTATGCTGCACATTATGAAACTCGCCGTCGGCGTGCGCGATGTCGCCCATCTCGACGCGATCCAGTCCACCCGCCTTGCCCTTGAAGGCCGGCTGGTGCACCGCACCCGCAATTTTCCCCGCCGCGCGCCGGAAGTCATCGACGGCGGCTCGCTCTACTGGGTCGTCGCCGGCGCCCTGGTGGTGCGGCAATTGATCACCGATATCGTCGAAGACACCCTGTCCGACGGCAGCCGCTGCGCGGCCATCGTGCTGGACCCAACCCTCGTCGGCGTCGCCGGCCGCCCCACCAAGCCCTTCCAGGGCTGGCGCTACCTCGCCGCCCCTGATGCGCCGGCGGATTTGGTCGCCGGCGCCACCGCAGACGGCGAAGCCACCATGCCCGACGCCCTGCGCCGCGAATTGCGCGAATTGGGCCTGCTTTAGCCCGGAAAATGCCATTTTTGGCTTGCGACACGAATTATCCTGGTTCATATGTTATATCAGTGGGCTAAGGCCCATTGCTCGTGCAGAAGCTTAGCCAAGCCGCCCAACCGGCGTTTGGCGGCAAACAGACGGGCGCGTTTCCGAAAGACCCTTGCCCCTCCCAGGAGGAACGTCCGATGTTTTCTCGCCGGTCCCTGTTCGCGACGCTTGGCGTTACCCTGTCCAGCCTGGTGGCCGTCACCGCTGCCGAAGCCGCCACCCCGCGCAAAAAGCCGCTGCACGCCAAGGCCACCAAGCCCGCCAGCCGCGTCAAACACGCCAAGGCCAAAGCGCACACCTCGCCCAAGCCCGCCACCCTCGGCTAACAACCGCACCGCCTGAACTGCGCCGGGTCGGGCGTCACGCCCGGCCTTGCGCCTGGCTGGCGAAACGGGGGGCGCAAAATGCGGTGCGTATTGGCGCTGCTCGCGGCGTTGCTGCCGGCCCTGCTGCCCAACAGCCCGGCCCACGCGCAAAAATCCGCCGATACGCTGCGCGTCTCCTGGTTCGGCGGCGTGCCGAACCTGGACCCGTACTACAATCAGCAGCGCGTCGGCCTGGTCATCGCGCATCACGCGTTCGACGGGCTGCTCCAGCGCGACCCGGAAACCTTCGCCATCAAGCCGCTGCTGGCCACCAGCTGGCGCTATGTGGACGACACCACGCTGGATTTCGACCTACGGCACGGCGTGACCTTTCACGACGGAAGCCCCTTCAGCGCGGACGACGTCGTCTACACCATCAACACCATCCTGGCCGACCCCGCCGTCGCCGTGCCCTCCAATTTCCTCTGGCTCGCCGGGGCGGAACGGCTGGACGACTATAAAGTGCGCATCCGCCTGAAGCGCGTCTTCCCCGCGGCGCTCGAATACATCGCCATGGTCCTGCCTATCTGGCCCAAAGCCACCCGTGAACGCCTCGGCGCCGATGCCTACGCCAAGCTGCCAGTCGGCGCCGGCCCCTACCGCATCACCCGCGTGGACGGCGCTGCGGAGGTGGAGATGGAACGCTATGAAGGCTATTATCCAGACAGCCCGAAAGGCCGGCCCGCCATCCGCCGCCTGATCATGCGCGCCATCAATGAACCCGCCGGGCTGACCGCTGAAATTCTCGGCAATCGCGCCGACTGGGTCTGGCAGGTGGTGCCGGACGCCTTCGACCACCTGTCCCAGGTCCCCTTCCTCACCGGTGTGCGCGCCGAAAGCATGCGCATCGGCTACCTCTCGCTCGATGCCGCCGGCCGCACCGGCGCCGATAACCCACTCACCAACCTTAAGGTGCGGCAGGCCATCTTCCACGCCATCGACCGGCCAACCATCGCCCGCACCCTCATCCCCGGCGGCGCCCGGGTGCCGGACGGGCCATGCTACCCCACCCAGTTCGGTTGCGATGCTGCCGCCGCCCTGCGCTATGACTATGACCCCGACAAAGCCCGCGCCTTGCTGCTCGATGCCGGCTACCCCAACGGCTTTCCCACCGAAATGGTCAGCTACGTGCAGCCCGCCATTACCGCCGCCATCCAGGGCTATCTCAAAGCCGTTGGCATCGACGCCGACGTGCGCCAACTCCAAACCGCGACCGCCATCCAACGGTCGCAAGAAGGCCGCAACCCGCTCGACCTCGGCACCTGGGGCAGCTACTCGGTCAATGACGTCTCCGCCATCCTGCCGAATTTCTTCACCTTCACCAACGCCGACTACGCCCGCGATCCAGAGCTAAAAACTCTGATCGAACAAGGCGGCAACAACGTCGAGCCAGATACCAGGCGCAAATTCTACAGCGCCGCCATCAAGCGGATCACCGAAAAAGCCTACTGGCTGCCGCTTCACACCTACGTCACCACCTATGTCTACCGGCGTGGCCTCGCGTTCAAACCGTTTCCGGATGAAATGCCGCGGTTTTATACGTCTAGTTGGAAGTAGATTTAGAAAATGGTTCCTTTTGTTCATAAAAAGAACACCCTTCCTCTACGCCCCCCTCCCAAACACCCGATAAACCGGCCGCAACAAAAACGGGCTCAGAAACAACGGAAACTGGCAGAGCGCGAAAAACAGCGCCAGCCGCGCATCGGCCGCCGCCGGCAGCACCGCCAGATACAGCGCCATATTGCGATTGCCGGACAGCATCCCGGCCGACGCCGCGACCCGCCAGCCAAGCGGGGCCAGCACCAAGGTGGTCAGCGCATTAAAGCCGAAATCCGCCACCACCGCCGCGATGAAGGCCAGCGCCACCCAAAGCGGGTCCGCCAGCATGCGCGCCGCCAGCCCGTCCATCACCCCGATGCCGTAGACCAGCACCAGCCATACCACGCCACCATCCACCGCCGGCCCGAAGGGGGCCAGGCGCTGAGGCCCCACCAGCCGGCGAATGCCCATCGACAGCACCAGCGGCAACCCCACCACCAGCACCAGCCGGCCCATGAAGGCGGGCAGGGAGATCGCCAGATCCACCCCGATCAGCGCGTAAACCATCGGCGGCGCGGTCAGCGGCAAGGCGATCGTCGTCACCAAGGTGGCGATCAGCGACAATTCCGGGTCCAGCCCCACCATCCGCGCGAACGCCGCGCCGGATGTCGCCGCGCAGCCCGTGGCGAAAATCACCACCCCGGCGGCAATGCCGGCATCCAGCGGCAGCGCCTCCACCACCGCCCAGGCGATCACCGGGCAGGCCAGCGCATGAAAGCCCACAATCACTGCCAGTCGCACCGGCTGGCGCAAATGCCCGATCGCCGCCGGAATATCCACCCGCAGCAGCACCAAGGTCATCAACCCGATGATGGATGGCGCGATCACCGGATGGAACATCCGCGCCAGCGGCGGCACCAGCACGCCGAGGAACACGCCCCCGCCAAGCAGCGCCCCGCCATGCCGGGCGGAACTGGCGAGAAAGCGCAGCGCCGGGTTGGATGCGTTCACCAAGTGTTCTATACCCTCTGCCCCTGCGACCGCGGTCGCGCCCCCATGACCTGCCGGGAATTATGACCGACTATCTCTCCCGCCTGAACCCCGAGCAGCGCGCGGCTGTCGAGACCGTCGATGGCCCCGTGCTGGTGCTGGCCGGCGCCGGCACCGGCAAAACCCGTGTGCTGACCACCCGCTTCGCCCATATCCTGCTGACCCAGCGCGCCTTTCCCAACCAGGTGCTGGCGGTCACCTTCACCAACAAAGCGGCGCGGGAAATGCGCGAACGCGTTGCCAGCATCCTCGGCCAGCCGGCCGAAGGCTTATGGCTCGGCACCTTCCACGCGCTCTGCGCCCGCATGCTGCGCCGCCATGCGGAGCTGGTCGGGCTCACCAGCAGCTTCAACATCCTCGATACCGACGACCAGCTCCGCCTGCTGAAGCAGGTGATGGAAGCCGAGCGGGTGGACGCCAAACGCTTCCCGCCCCCGGCGCTGATGGCGATCATCCAACGCTGGAAAGATCGCGGCATTCCGCCGGACCGGGTGACGGCGGCGGATGATTCGGATTTCGCCAATGGCCAGGCCAAGGCGCTCTATGCGGCCTATCAGGACCGGCTGCGCACGCTCAACACCGCCGATTTTGGCGACCTGCTGCTGCATATGACAGAAATCCTGCGCACCCATCCCGATGTGCTGGCGCAGTATCACCGCATGTTCCGCTACATCCTGGTGGACGAGTACCAGGACACCAACCTGGTGCAGTATCTCTGGCTGCGCCTGCTCGCCCAGGGGCACAAGAACATCTGCTGCGTGGGTGATGATGATCAGTCGATCTATTCCTGGCGCGGGGCGGAGGTGGAAAACATCCTGCGCTTCGAGAAGGATTTCCCCGGCGCGGTCATCGTCAAGCTCGAAGCCAATTACCGCTCCACCGCGCCCATTCTGGCCGCCGCCGCCGGGCTGATCGCGCATAATTCCGGCCGGCACGATAAAACCCTGCGCACCGGCAAGGCGGATGCGACGGGCGAGAAAGTCGCCGTGGTCGGGCTGTGGGATTCGGACGAAGAAGCCCGCATGGTCGGGGACCGCATGGAAACCCTGCGCCGGGACGGGCACAAACTGTCCGAAATGGCGGTGCTGGTGCGCGCCGGCTTCCAGACCCGCGCCTTTGAAGAACGGCTGATTACCCTGGGCCTGCCCTACCGCGTGGTCGGCGGCCTGCGCTTTTACGAGCGTGCGGAAATCCGCGACGCCATCGCCTATTGCCGGGTGCTGCACCAGCCGGCGGATGATCTGGCGTTTGAACGCATCGTCAACCTGCCCCGTCGCGGCGTGGGGGAGCAGGCGTTGCGCGCCATGCATGAACGCGCCCGCGCGGCCAGCATCCCGCTCACCGCCGCCGCAGCGTCCCTGGTGGAAGGCCAGGGCCTGCGCGGCAAAGTCCGCACCGCCGTGGGCGAATTGCTCGACCAGTTCGACCAGTGGCGCGCCGGGCTCGACCGTAACGGCCATGTCGATACCGTCGCCCGCATGCTGGACGAAAGCGGCTATACCGGCATGTGGAAGGCCGATAAATCGCCGGAAGCGCCCGGCCGACTGGACAATCTGAAGGAACTCGTGCGCGCGCTGGCGGATTACGAAAGCCTCGCCGGCTTCCTCGATCATGTCAGCCTGGTGATGGAGAACGAGGAAAGCGGCGAGACCGACCGCGTCAGCCTGATGACCATGCACGGCGCCAAGGGGCTGGAATTCGATACCGTGTTCCTGCCGGGCTGGGAGGAAGGCCTGTTCCCCAGCCAGCGCAGCATGGACGAAAGCGGCACCAAGGGGCTGGAGGAGGAGCGCCGGCTGGCCTATGTCGGCATCACCCGCGCCCGCCAGCGCGCCATCATCAGCCACGCCGCCAACCGGCGCATTTACGCCAACTGGCAATCCAACGTCCCCAGCCGGTTCATCGAGGAACTGCCGGAGGACGAAATCGAAGTCGCCGGCTCGGCCGCCAGCCGCCGCCCGATGCAGCAGGCCGCCCCGATCGCGTTCCCCATGATGGCGCGCAAACCGCGTGAGGTTCCGGCCTGGGAAGCGCCGATCCGCCCGAAACGCGAGGCCGCTATGCCGGTTGGCACGCGGGTCTTTCATGAAAAATTCGGCTACGGCACAGTCACCGCGGTGGAGGATGACAAATTGAACGTCAGTTTTGACAAGGCCGGCGATAAGCGGGTGATCGACCGCTTCGTGGTGCCGGCATGATCCGCCACGCCACCCAGTTGGAAACCATCACCCTGGTGGTACCCGAACACGCGCTCGATGCCTACGAAGCCGCGCTGGCAACGGCGTGCGGCACGGTCGGGTTCTTCCTCGATGAACGCACGCGGATCTGGACCATCGAAGGGGTCAAAGACCAGGGCCAGAAAGAAGCGGAACTCGCCGGCGCCCTCGCCCTCGCGGCGCTGATGACCGGGGTGGAGGTCACCCCCAGCCGCCGCCCGACCGAGGCCGAGGGCTGGCTGGCGCGCAATCAGCAAAGCTTCCCCGAACAACTGGTCGGCAAACGCTTTGCCGTGCGCGGCACCCATCTGAAAGGCCGCGCGGCGGCGGGTAAGCTGGAATTGCTGCTCGATGCCGGGATTGCCTTCGGTTCTGGCGAACACGGCTCAACTCGCGGCTGCCTACGCGCCTTCGAGCGCGTGGCACATCGCAAGCCCCGGCATATCCTCGATCTCGGTACCGGCTCCGGCATTCTCGCCATGGCGGCGGCGAAGGTGTTGCACCGCAAGGTGCTGGCCACCGATATAGACCCCTGGTCGGTGCGGGTCGCCCGCGCCAATGCCAGGCTCAACCGCATGGGGCCGCTGCTGCGCGCCGAACGTGCGGATGGATGGCTGTCCACCTGCGTGCGCAAGCCGGCGCCGTATGATCTGGTGTTCGCCAATATTCTGGCGCGGCCATTATGTGCGATGGCGAAAGACCTGGCCCAGGATCTGGCGCCGGGCGGCACGGTCATTTTAGCTGGCCTGCTCAGCACCCAACGCCGCTGGGTGCTACATGCGCACCGCCAGGCCGGGCTGGTGCTGGAATCGACCCTGCATGAGGGCCGTTGGGCCACGTTGGTCTTAAGGAAGCGCTAGTCCGGCCCTTCTGTGCGCCCAAGGACCCGGAAACCCCATCTCCCCCTTGGCTACGCCGCGCCCCGAAGCGGGGGCAGGCGGCATAGGCAAGGCGGGCGGGGTGGCGGTTCGCTGCGGAGGCAGCCAACCAACGCGACGGCGACGCGTTTAGGCGAGCTGGATGCGGCCGGTCTGCTTCGTCGCGCCAAAGCGCTCCGAATTGTGTTGGGCCACGAAGTTCGGGTCGAACGCCATCGACAGGTCACCACGGTTCAGGCCGATATCCGACAGTTCGTGGTCGGTCAGGCCAGCCAGCTCGTCCATCGCAGCGCGGCGGCGCAGCCAAGCGCCAATGCGGGCGAACAGGCCGGGGGCCTTGGCATCGCGCGCGGCAACGGCAAAATAGTTGCTGTTGAAGCTGTTGGAGAACTCGTAACCGCCATTGCGGTCGCTGTTCGGATTAAAATACGTGGCAAGGCTGGTGGGCATCATCAGCGCCAACTCTTCCGTGGCATAGCGGGGGGTCATGGTATGCGTCCTGGGTTTAACCGTGGCGGACCTTGTGCGAACCTGCACGCGGCCACGCGGTTTTGATGCAGCGCAACATAGTCGCGACGGGCCTGTGGATAAACTGCCGGTTTGCTCCGTCAGCTATGCTTCAAACGCATGCTGACGAATTTAGTTATGAATATTCGTTAAGCCTGATGTGAAGGAATGCCACGGTGAGCGCCACGATCCTGACCAAATTGCGTGAAGAGTTGCGGCGCCTGTCGCTGGATGGCCTGCTGGTGCCCCGCTCTGACGAGCATCTGGGCGAATATGTCCCGCCAAGCGCGGAGCGGCTGCGCTGGCTGACCGGATTTACCGGCAGCGCTGGCCTCGCCGTGGTGCTGGCCGACCGCGCCTGCGCCTTCACCGATGGCCGCTACGTGCTGCAACTCGCCGCCCAGACCGACGCGACGCTGTGGGAACGGCGGCACATTATCGACGAACCGCCGCCAGCCTGGATCGTCGCCACCGCCGGCCGCAACGCCCGCATCGGCTACGACCCGCTGCTGCTGGCCGAAGACGCCATTGCCCGCTTTACTGAAGCCGGGCTTACCATGGTGGCGCTGGACACCAACCCGGTGGACACCGTCTGGGCTGATCGCCCCGCGCCCCCGCTCGCCCCGGCCATCCCGCACCCGCTCGCCTATGCCGGGCAAGACAGCAGCGCCAAGCGCGACGGCATCGCCCAAGCCTTGCGCGAGGCCGGGCAAGATGCCGCCGTGGTGACCGACCCAGCCTCCATCGCCTGGCTGCTGAATGTGCGCGGCGATGATGTGCCCTACACCCCCTTCGCCCTCGGCTTCGCGCTGGTGCATGCCGATGGCGGCTGCGAACTGTTCATGGCGCCGGAAAAAATCCCCGAGGCCACCCGCGCCTGGCTCGGCAATGCCGTTTCCATCGCCCCGCGCGCCGCCTTGCCGGCCGCTCTGGCCCGCTTGCGCGGCAAAACCGTGCGCGTTGATGCCACCGGCTCGCCCGCCTGGTTCGCCCAGCAGCTGCGCGCCGCCGGCGCTACCGTAGTGGCGGGCATGGACCTGTGCCTGCTGCCGAAAGCCTGCAAAAATCCGGTCGAACGGCAAGGCTTCCGCGCCGCCCATGCGCGCGATGCGGTCGCCGTCTGCCGCTTCCTGCGCTGGCTGGAAACGGCGGCCGGCAGCCAGACCGAGCAATCCGCCGCCGCCCATCTGCTCGCCTTGCGGCAGGCGCTGCCGCTGTTTCGCGGCGAAAGTTTCCCCGCCATCGCCGGCGCCGGCGAACACGGCGCGATCATGCACTACCGGGTGACCGCAGACACCAACCGCCCGATCCACGCCAACGAACTGTTCCTGATCGACAGCGGCGCGCAATTCAGCGACGGCACCACCGACATCACCCGCACCGTCTGGACCGGCCCCGCCGCCCCGCCGGCACAGATCTGCGAACGCTACACCCGGGTGCTGAAGGGCCACATCGCCATCGCCACTTTGGTGTTCCCGGTCGGCGTCTGCGGCGCGCATCTCGATAGCTTCGCCCGCCACGCTTTGTGGCAGGTCGGGTTGGATTTCGACCACGGCACCGGCCACGGCGTCGGCAGCTACCTCTCGGTGCATGAAGGCCCGGTCTCCCTGTCGCGCGCCGCCCGCCCGGTGCCGCTCGCCGCCGGCATGGTGCTGTCGGACGAGCCCGGCTACTACCTGCCTGGCCAGTACGGCATCCGCCTGGAAAATCTCCTGCTGGTGGAAGACCGCGCCTTCCCCGATGCGCTCAAACCCTTCCTCGGGTTCGAAACCCTGACCTGGGCGCCGTGGGACCGGCGGTTGATCGCGGCCAACCTGCTCACCGCCGCCGAAATCGCCTGGCTCGACGCGTATCACGCCAAGGTGCTGGCCATTGTCGGCCCGGAACTGGCGGGCGACGACGCGGCCTGGCTCGCCACCGCCTGCGCCCCGCTGCGCTAATCGCCGCGCCCGGTCACACCCGGGCATAGTCGATCGCCGAGCCATCCCGGGCGGCGGCGCGCAACGCCGACCAGGTGCCCTGGGCATCATACCAGATGTCCAGCCGGTTCTTGCCCTCCAGCACATGGTGCTGCGCCAGCACCGCCTGCCCGCGCACCGCCACGCGCTCCTGCCCGGCTGACGTCACATTGAAGCGCAGCAACTCGCCGTTCTGGATGTTCACCATCGGGGCGGCGAGTTCGGCGCGGTTCCAATGGCTGGCGCACAGGCAGTCGGCGGGGGCGATAAAGCGCGGCGCGGCCGAGCCCTCCACCACCAGCGCCGCATCCTGGCGGTTCAGCCGCAGAAAATCCTTGGTGCCATCGTCGTTGGTTTCGCCCTCGGCCGCCATCAGCACCCCGCTCTGCCAATGCTCCGTCGCCCGCAGCGTATAGCGATACAGCGTCAACGGCCCGAACCCGACCCGAATATCCACCGCAATCCGCACCGTCAGCGCCGCGCCGTCGGCCGCGAACGCCACCGTGTGGCTGCCAATCTCGCTGCCATTGCGCGTCACCCGGAACGCCAGATCCTCGGTCGGGGCCGCCGCCCGCGCCGGCACGGCCATCGCCGCCGCCGTGCCAGCCAGCATTGTGCGTCGGGCGATCATGACCATGTGCGCTGCATCCATGTCCGTTGCTGCTGCGTAGGACATGGCATGGGCAACCAGACCGGCAAGGGAACATGGGTGTGATCGAATTGATGTGTGGCCTGGCCGTGCTCTGCGCGCTGGCCATGTCCGGCGCCTGGCTGATCCAGCGCCGCACCGGCAATGCCGGCTGGGTGGATGCGGTCTGGAGTCTCACCACCGCGGCCGCCGGGGCCTGCGCCGCCCTGCTGCCGCTCGGCCCCGCCACGCCGCGCCAGTCTCTCGTCGCCACCCTGATCGCCGCCTGGGGCCTGCGCCTGGCCCTGCACATCGCCCGCCGCTCCGCCAGCGGGGTGGAGGATGTCCGCTACGCCGCCTTGCGCCGGGACTGGGGCGCCGGCTTCCAGCGGCGCATGTTCTGGTTCCTGCAAATCCAGGCCCTCGCCGCCTTCCTGCTCGCGCTCGGCGTGCTGCTCGCCGCCCGCAATCCCGCCCCGCTCGGCCTGTCCGACGGGCTCGGCGCCCTGCTGCTGGCCATCGCCGTGCTGGGGGAAGCCCTGGCCGACCGCCAGCTGGCCGCGTTCAAAGCCCGCCCGGACAGTCACGGCAAGGTCTGTGATGCCGGCCTCTGGGCCTGGTCGCGCCATCCCAATTATTTCTTCGAATGGCTGGTCTGGTGCGCCTGCCCCTGCTTCGCCGTCAGCGCCGCCTGGCCTTGGGGATGGGCGGCCCTGCTGGCGCCGGCCATGATGTACTGGCTGCTGGTGCACGTCTCCGGCATCCCCCCGTTGGAAGCCGCCATGCTGCGCAGCCGCGGCCCCGCCTACCGCGCCTACCAACAGCGCGTCGCCGCCTTCTTCCCCCGTCCCCCGCACTCCAATCGGTAATCTCAGCATGACCCTGCGCCGCCTTGGCTTCCTCGCCGCCGACCATCTGCCGCTGCCCGACTGGCTGCTCACCGCCTGCATCCGCCAGCTTTGCGCCCGCACCCGGCGCGAACTCGCCGCTGCCGCCCCCAGCGCCACCGCCGATTTCGTCGCCGCGATGGCCCGCCGCCCGATCGCCGTGCATACCGACGCCGCCAACACCCAGCACTACGAATTGCCGCCCGCGTTCTTCGCCCTCGTGCTCGGCCCGCACCGCAAATACTCCGCCTGCCTCTACCAGCCCGGCGACACGCTGGAAGCCGCCGAGGCCCGCGCCCTCGCCGAAACCTGCCGCCATGCCGACCTCGCCGACGGCCAGCACATCCTCGAACTCGGCTGCGGCTGGGGCTCGCTCAGCCTGTGGATGGCCGCCCGCTACCCGCAGGCCCGCATCACCGTCGTCTCCAACGCCCGCCCACAGCGGGCCTATATCGAAGCCGAGGCGCAGCGCCGTGGCCTCACCAACCTCACCGTCATCACCGCCGATATGAACCATTTCGACCCCGGCGCCCGGTTCGACCGTGTGGTCTCGGTGGAAATGTTCGAACACATGTCCAACTGGCGCGACCTGCTCGGCCGCGTCCGCAGCTGGCTCGCCCCGAACGGCCGCGCCTTCCTGCACGTGTTCAGCCACCGCACCACCCCCTACAGCTTCGAAACCGCCGACACCTCGGATTGGATCGCCCAGCATTTCTTCACCGGTGGCATCATGCCCAGCCACGATATGATCCGGGCCTACCCGGACCTGTTCACGGTCGAGGCCGAATGGCGCTGGGATGGCACCCACTACCAACGCACCGCGCTGGACTGGCTGGCCAATTTTGATGCCAATCGCCCGGCCATCAACGCCATCCTGCACACGGTCTACGGCGACCAGGCCGGTAAATGGGCCCGCCGCTGGCGCATTTTCTTCCTCGCCACCGCCGGGCTGTTCGGCCATGCCGGCGGCCAGGAATGGGCGGTCAGCCATTATCGCCTGGCCCCCAGCTGAAGGCTGGTCGCAGCGCCGCAATCCCCCTAAGCTCGCGGCAAGCATTCTGCCGGGGGGCAACATGGCCACATACGATCTCGTCATCCGCAACGGCCACATCATCGACGGCACCGGTGCGCCCGGCTATGCCGGCGACCTCGCCATCACCGATGGCCGCATCGCCGCCATCGGCCAGATCGACGGCACCGGCGCGCAGGAGATCGACGCCACCGGCCACCTCGTCACCCCCGGCTTCGTCGATATCCACACTCATTACGACGGCCAGGCGATCTGGGACTCCCACCTCGCCCCCTCCTCGCTGCATGGCGTCACCACCGCCGTCATGGGCAATTGCGGCGTCGGCTTCGCCCCGGTCCGCCCCGGCGATCACGACAAGCTCATCCAGCTGATGGAGGGGGTGGAAGACATCCCCGCCCCCGCTTTGCATGAAGGGCTGGATTTCGCCTGGGAAAGCTTCGCCGACTACCTCGCCGCCCTCGATCGCCGCCCCCGCGATATCGACATCTGCGCCCAACTGCCGCACGCCGCCTTGCGCGTCTATGTCATGGGCGACCGCGCCATCCAGCTCGAACCCGCCAATCAGGCCGATATCGCGCAAATGCGCACCCTGGCGGCGGAAGCCATGCGCGCCGGCGCCTTCGGCTTTTCTACCTCCCGCACCATCAGCCACAAAACCCTGGCCGGCGACCACACCCCCACCCTGCGCGCGCAAGAAGACGAGCTGCTCGGCATCGCCCTCGGCCTGCAAGACGCCGGCTCCGGCCAATTGGAACTGGTGTCGGACTGGAACATGCCCGACGCGCCCACCGAATTCGCCATGCTGCGCCGCATCGTCGAAGCCTCCGGCCGCCCGGCCGTGTTCTCCATCGGCCAGCGGCACGACCGGCCGGAAGCCTGGAAAACCCTGATGGCGCTGGCCGATCAGGCGGCGTCCGACGGCCTCGCCATCCGCCCGGTGTTCCCGCCGCGCCCCATCGGCATTCTGCTCGGCCTGGAAGGCAGCCAAAATCCGTTTTCCGGCACGCCCAGCTACAAATCCATCGCCCATCTGCCGCTGCCAGACCGCGTGGCCCGCATGCGAGACCCGGCCTTCCGCGCCCAATTGCTGTCGGAAGATCGCTTTACCGGCAGCAATTTCCCGCTGCTGCCGCGCCTGTCCTTCGCCCGCATGTTCGGCTTTACCGATCCGCCGAACTACGCCCCGCCGCAATCCGCCTCCATCGACGCCATCGCCGCCCGCGAAGGCCGCACGGCGGAGGACGTCGCCTACGACATGCTGCTGCAACAGGATGGCCGCGCCTATATCTTCGCCCCGCTGGTGAATTACGCGGACTACACCCTGGATGCCAGCCGCAGCATGCTCGGCCACCGCAACGCCATCGTCGGCCTGTCCGACGGCGGCGCCCATGTCGGCTTCATCTCCGATGGCAGCTACCCCACCTTCCTGCTGTCCTACTGGGGCCGCGATGTCGGCCAGGACGTTTTCCCCATCGAGGAACTGGTCCGCCGCCAAACCTCGGACACCGCCCACGCCGTCGGCCTGCACGACCGTGGCGTGCTCGCCATCGGCAAGAAAGCCGATCTCAACATCATCGACTTCGCCAATCTCGGCATGGAATTCCCCCAAATGGCCTTCGACCTGCCCGCTGGCGGCCGCCGCCTGGTGCAAAAAGCCCGCGGCTACAAAGCCACCATCAAAGCCGGCCAGATCACCTACCGCGACGGCGTCCCCACCGGCGCCCTCCCCGGCATCCTGGTGCGCGGCCCGCAAGCCTAGGCAAGCCATAATATTATGATAACGTAACAAAATAGCCGCAAAAACCCCGAGCGATATCAAACCCCTTTTTGCCGCCACCAGGAATTTGGGATCGGTCCGGGGGACCAAGGCTTAAACTTCGCCGCCCGAGGCGTCCGCACACGCGGCGCCCGAGGCTTGCGCACCCGCACCACCACCGGCCCGACCACAACCCCAAGCATCCGCCCCAGCGGCCGCAACACCCGCACCACGCCGGGCCCCGCCGCCAGCAGCGCCACCATCTCCGGCTCGTCCATCAGCGCCTGCAACTGCGACCCATACCCCGCCGCCTCCCAGCCCAACGCCTTCACCAGCCAAGCCTTGCCGCTAGGCAACCGCACCCGAGGCACTGAAGCCACAGGCTCGCGCTTCGCCCGCACCGCCGGCACAGCAGCCACCACCCGCACCCGCCCCATCCGCCGCACCGTCCGGTTCAACCACCCCCATAACGGCACAATCAACGCCATAAACCTCGGGTCCCGCAGAAACCGCCGCGCAATCAACGCCGCCACCGCCGAGACAATCATCTCCACCCGCCGCACCATTTCCGGTGCCACCTCGCCAACACGCGCGCGGGGAGAAGTTATTTCCATAAAGTCAAATATACAAACATTCCCGAACCGCTGCAACCCTTTCTTCGCCCTCTCCCGCACTTGCGGGAGAGGGTCGGGGTGAGGGTCGTCAGTCCAGAAAAGTCCTCTCCGATAAGCCGT
>CAITOL010000064.1 GCA_903893975.1 uncultured Rhodospirillales bacterium
CGCACCGGCGTCCGGCTCAGCCCATAGGCATCGCCAACCTTGGTTTCGGTCAGCGCATCACCCGGCCGCAACTGCCCGCGCACAATCTGCCCGTGCAGATCGTCATAGACCTGCTGGCCAGTGGCACGCGGCGCCAGCAATTTCGGTCGCGCCGCCATCAGCCGTGGATCGTGCCGAGGAATTTGCGCGCGCGCTCGGTCTGCGCCCCCGCCACCATCGCCCGCGGATCACCCTGCTCAACAATCCGGCACTGGTCCATGAACACCATCCGCGTGCCAACATCGGCGGCGAAACGAATTTCATGCGTCACCACCAGCATGGTGCGACCTTCCAACGCCAGATCGCGCATCACCGTCAACACATCCCCCACCGTCTCCGGATCGAGCGCGGAGGTCGGCTCATCAAACATCAGCAGATGCGGATTGGTGCACAGCGCCCGCGCAATGGCCACGCGCTGCTGCTCCCCGCCCGACATTTCCGCCGGATACGCGTTGATCCGATGCGCCAGCCGCACCTTGTCGAACAACGCCCGGGCGCGCGCCTCAACCTCCGCTTTCGCCTCTTTATGCACCACCACCGGCGCCAGCATCACATTCTGCAACGCCGTCAGATGCGGGTAGAGATTGAAGTGCTGAAAAATCATCCCAACGCGCTTGCGCACCGCGCGGATGGCGCTGGGATTGCCCTGCACCGCCTGCCCCTCAAAGCTGATGCGCCCGCCTTGGATATCTTCCAAGCCGTTTATGCACCGCAACAAGGTGGATTTCCCGGTGCCGCTCGGCCCGACGAAGCAGACAATTTCCCCGGCGCTGACATTCAGGCTGATCCCGTCCAGAATGGTGCGGCTGCCAAAGCGCTTCACCAGCCCATCGAGCGCCAAAATCTCGGTCATGCCATGGCTCCCACCAGGTCGGATCGCCGGCCGATATGCAAGCGGCGCTCAAGCGCCGCGCCAACCTGCGAAATTGCGTAGTTGATCACGAAGTAAACCGCCCCGAGCGCGAGCAACGGCAGGAAGCCGCCGCCGGTGGAGTCGCGCACCAAAAGCCCGGTGCGGGTCAGCTCGATATAGCCGATGATGGATGCCAGCGAGCTTTCTTTCAGCGTGGTGATGAACACCCCCACCGAAGGCGGCAAAATCACCCGCAACGCCTGCGGCGCGATGATGTGGCGCATGGTTTGCGGCCAGGAAAATCCCGCCGCCGCCGCGGCCTCCCACTGGCCACGGCCGACGCTGGCAATTCCGGCGGAAACCACCTCAGACATCGTCGCACTGGCATGCAACGCCAACGCCAGCGTGGCCGCAACAAAGGGGGAAATATCCACCTCCAGCAGCAACGGCACGCCATAAAAGGCGAAGAACAGCACAATCAAAATCGGGATCGAGCGGAAGAACTCCATATACCCGATCACCACCCACCGCAGCGGCGCAAAGCGGATCTGCCGCAGCAACGCCAGCGCCGTGCCACCAAGCGCGCCCAGCAGCATCGCCAGCCAGCTCAACCACAGCGTGGTGCCGGCAGATTTCAACATCAGCGGCCAATACTGCATCATGCCCGGCGCCCCTGCGGAAACAATTTACGGCCGATCAGGATGCGGGCAATGTTCACGCTCTGGCACAGCACCAGATACACCACGGCGGCCACGACGAAGGTTTCAAAAAACCGAAACGATGACGATCCGACCGTCTGCATCCACGATGCCACCTCATCCAACGCCACCGCGGTTGCCAGCGACGACGCCAGAATGACCGCGATCACCTGATTGCCCAACGGCGCATAAATCGTGCGGAACACTTGCGGGAACACCACATGGCGCAGCACCTGCGCCGAGGACATCCCCTGCGACTGCGCCGCTTCAAACTGGCCCGGGGGCACCGCGATCAACCCCGCGCGCAAAATCTCCGCCATATATCCGGCACTGTTCAACGTCAGCCCCACCAGCGCCGCCATGAACGACGACAGCCGAACCCCCGCTTCCGGCGCCGCGAAGTAGACCAGGTAGAGAATAACCAGCAACGGCGTGTTGCGCATCACCTCCACGTAAGCCGCCCCCAGCAGCCGCACCGGGCGCAACGCGCTGCGGCGCATCAGCGCCACCAACGCGCCCAGCGCGATGGACAGCACAATCGCCAGCAGCGACAGCGACAGGGTGTTCAGCGCCGATTGCCATAGATCCCCGAAATACGGATATATCGTCCGTAAAGTGAAACTATACCCCATCGGCGCTGATCCCCGACCCTTCGGTTAGTACGGCGCCTGGATCTTCGGTTGTTCGAAGCCGAACCACTTTTCAAACAGCCTGGCGTTGTCGCCCGATGCGTTGAACTGATCGACGAACAGGTTGAGGATGCGCAGCAGATCCGGCTCACCCTGCGGCAGGCCAATGGCGATTTCCGCCCGCGCCAGCGTGCCATCCAGCTGCTTCAGCTTGCCCGGACGGTCCTTGATCGCCTGCAGATTGTAAAACTGATCTTCCGCCATCATGTCCGCCTGTCCGTTCAGCAGCGCGCTCATCTGATCCGCCTGCCCGCTGAAGCGCACCAAATTCGCCTTCGGGAACGCCGCCGGCACAACCTTGTCCGCGGTGCCGCCACGGTCGATGGCGATTTTGTAGCCGGTGCCATCGGCCATTTCCGCCAGCGACTTCACCTTCGCATCCGCCGGCGCCAGCATCCGCATCGCCGTCACCAGATACGGATTGGTGAACGCGATGGTGGTGGAACGTTCCACGTTGCGGGTAAAGTCGGCAATCGTCACATCCACCTTGTGCGTCTGCAACGAGGTGATGCGCCCGGCAATGTCGGTCACCACAAATTCCGGCTTCACCTTCAGCGCATCGGCCAGGCGGCGGGCGATATCGATATCATAGCCCTCGGCCTCCCCGTTCGGCAGCAGCTTGCTGTACGGCGGCAGGCTGGGAAGAATGGCAATCCGAATGGTGCCACGGCTCAGAATTTGTTGCAGCGCCGTGCCGCTTTGCGCCAGCGCCGAGGTGGCCGATGTGGTGAGCAGTGCGGCGGCGACAAGCGCGCCACGCAGAAACAGTCCGCGTTTGGTGGGCATGGGTTTCACTCCTATGGTTTCTTGCAGCAGGTGGTCCGGTATCTTGTATACAAGGATACATTGCCTCCGCGCCACGTCAAGCCCAACCAGTCTGTGTTGACGCCTTCGATCGGCAGGCGTCACAGTGCCGGCAACACGGCCGACGTAAAAAAACGGGGCGGAGGAAACCAATGGCTGGTGCACTGGCGGGCATTCATGTGCTCGATCTCACCGATGACATCGCCGGGCAATTCTGCGCCCGCATGCTGGCCGATTACGGCGCCGAGGTCGTGTTGGTGGAGCCGCCGGACGGCAGCCGCACCCGCCAGGGCGCCAGCGCCTTGTTCCGCCACCTCAACACCGGCAAAGCCGGCGCCACACCGGCAGCCTTGGCCACGCTGCCGGCAGCGGCGGATGTGATTCTAGTCGGCGCCCAGGCCGACCGCGCCAGCCTCACCACCCTGGCACCGCAGGCCATCCTCGCCACCATTTCCGACTTTGGCGCCGACGGGCCGTGGCGGGACTGGCGCGGCTGCGAGATGATTTACCAAGCTTTGTCCGGCGTGATGCACGCCAGCGGCGATGCCGGCCGCCCCCCACTCTACGGCTGCGGCGACCGGGCATCATACGGCGCCGGCGTCGCGGCCTGCATCGCGGTGCTGGCCGCCCTGTTCGCACGCGGGCGCTACGGGGTGGCGCAGGCGGTGGCGGTGGATATTGCGGAGACCGCCGCCTGCATGGCCAACCCCTTCGTCACCCAGTTCCTCTACAGCGGCCGGGTGGAAAGCCGCGCCGGGCGCCGGTCCCCGGTCGGCTGGGTGCAGTGCCGCGATGGCTGGGTGGGCTACTACCTGCACGCCCATTTATTCGCGCCGATGTGCACCGCCCTCGGGCTGCCAGACCTGGCAACCGACCCACGCTTCGCCGCCCCCAAAGCCCGGCTAGACCATTGGGCGGCCCTCGCCGCTTCGGTGCAGGCGCATTGCGCGAATTGGCCGGCCGATGATCTGGTCGCACGCTTGCAATCGGCCCGCGTGGTCACCTCACGGGCGTTTTCACTGCCGGAGTTGCGCGGCCAGAACGCGCAGCTGGACGCACGGAATTTCTGGGAAACCATCGGGCCAGAGACCATCCTCGGGCCGCAATTCCGCTTTTCCGCCACACCGCGCCAGATCACCCGCGCCGCCCCGCGCCTGGGCGATGCCACAACCCGCTTTACCAGCCCGCACCGCCTGCCCCCGCCGCCCTGCCCGCCCCCACCCGGCCGCGGGCCGCTGGATGGACTGCGCGTGGTGGAGTTCACCACCGCCTGGGCCGGGCCGATGGCCGGGCGCATTCTGGCCTGGCTGGGGGCGGAGGTGGTGCATGTCGAATCCGCCGGCCGGCTCGATTCCTGGCGCCAGCATAATCAGGTCTTCAACCCCGGCCGCTACCCGCGCGACGGCGCCGGCGACCATCCCTGGGATCGCTGCGCCCTGTTCAACTCGCAAAACGCCAACAAATTATCCCTCTCGCTCGATATCAAGCAGCCCGCCGCCCGCGCGGCGATGGACCGGGTGCTGGCCAAAGCCGATGTCGTGCTGTGCAACTTCACCGCCGGCACCCTGGCGCGGATGGGCTTCGGCTACGACCGGCTGCAAGCGTTGCGGCCCGATATCATCGTGGCGGAAATGCCGCCCTTCGGCGCCACCGGGCCCATGGCCGCCGCCACCGCCATCGGCCCGTCGATGGAAATGGCCGCCGGCATGGCCAGCATGATCGGCTATGCCGACGGCCCGCCCGCCGTCACCGGGCCGACCTATCCAGACCCGGTGGGCGCGCTGAACGCGGCAGCGGCGGTGCTGATCGCCCTGCTGCACCGCCAGGCCAGCGGCGCCGGGCAGCACGTGGAAGTGCCGCAGGTCGAAGCCGGCATGCAGTTCATCGGCGAACATATCCTGCACGCGCTGCAAACCGGATTGGCGCCGCCCCGGCGCGGCAACCGGGTCGATTGGGCCGCCCCGCATGACGCCTTCCCCGCCGCTGGCGACGATGAATGGATCGCCATCGCCGCCCCTGATGACGCCGCCTGGCAGGCGCTGTGCGCGGCCATCGGGCGGGACGATCTGGCCGCCGACCCCCGCCTCGCCACCCTCGCCGGCCGGCAGGCGCATGACGACGAAATTGGCGCCGCCATCACCACCTGGACCCGCGGTCAGAACAAACACACCGCCGCCGCTGCCTTGCAGGCGCGCGGCATCGCCGCCGCCCCGGTGCAAAACGGCCGCGACGGCGCCGCCAGCCCCTATCTGCACGCCCGCGGCTATTTCACCGCGCTGGTGCACAGCGATATCGGCCCGGTGGTGCAGGAAGGCCTGCCCTTCCATCTGGCCACCACGCCCGGCAGCGACCGCTTCGCCGCCCCCTGCCTGGGTGAGCACAGCCAACGCGTGCTGTCGCAGATCGGTGGCCTGTCAGACGCCGAAATTGCCGCGCTAGACGCCGCCGGGGCGATCTCGGCGGTGCCGCTGTAACCCGGGGAGTCCCGCCGATGACGGACTACAAAACCATCCTCTACGCCGTGGAAGACCAGATCGCCCGCATCACCCTCAACCGGCCGGAAGCCCGCAACGCGCAGAGCACCGAATTGCTGCACGAACTCGACCACGCCATCCTGCGCGCCGGCGACGACCCGGCGGCGCGGGTAATCGTGCTGTCCGGCGCCGGCGATCATTTCTCCGCCGGGCACGACCTGGGCACACAGCAGGAAATGGCCTGGCGCGAAGCCCATCCGGTTGCTCCGGGCATGCGCGGCTTTCACGACCGCACCTGGCGGCTCTATGTCGATATGCACCTACGCTGGCGCAACGTGCCCAAACCGATGCTCGCCGCCGTGCAGGGCTACTGCATCTTCGGCGGCTGGATGGTGGCATCGACCGCCGATGTGGTGTTCGCCGCCGATGACGCGATGTTCCTCGGCTCGTTGTTTCAATATTTCTCCATCCCCTGGGACCTGCATCCGCGCCGCGCGAAGGAGATTTTGTTTCAAGGCCGGTTTGTCGATGCCGCCCAGGCGCGCGAACTCGGCCTGGTCAACCGGGTACTGCCACGCGCCGGCCTGATGGATGCCGTCATCGCTTATGCGCAGGATGTGGCGCAGAACGACCCGCAGCAGATGCGGCTGGTCAAGCAGGCGGTCAACCAGGTGCAGGATGCCCAAGGCTTCACCGCCGGCATCCAGAATTCGCACGCGATGTACATGTCGAACTGGGCGACGGAAAAAGACCCTGGCTTCGCCCTGTCCGCCCCGCCCGGCAAGCGGCGGCCGATGGTGCAGGTCGCCCTGGAACGCTACCGCCGCGACCGTGGCTAAAACCTGACAACAAACGAGGTTCCCGCAAGATGCCCATCTCCCGCCTGCTCATCGCCAATCGCGGTGAGATCGCCATTCGCATTGCCCGCACCGCCGCCGAGATGGGCATCACCAGCGTGGCGGTCTATTCCGAGGACGACGCGCAATCCCTGCATGTGCGCGCGGCGGATGAGGCGGTGCCGCTGGCGGGCTCCGGCGCGGCCGCCTATCTGGATGCGGCCCAGCTGATCGCGCTGGCACAAACCCATGGCTGCGACGCGGTGCATCCCGGCTACGGCTTCATCAGCGAAAATGCCGGCTTTGCCCGCGCCTGCGCCGCCGCCGGCCTGTGCTTCGTCGGCCCGCAGCCGGACGTGCTGGACCTGTTCGGCGACAAGGCCCAGGCGCGGCGCTTTGCCGGGGCGCACGGCGTGCCAATGGTCGCCGGCACCGACCACGCGACCAGCCTGGCGGAAGCCACCGCGTTTCTCGACCGGCTCGGCTCCGGCGGAGCGATCATGATCAAGGCCATCGCCGGCGGCGGCGGCCGCGGCATGCGTCCGGTGACCGAGGCCGCCGATCTGCCGACCGCCTTCGCACGCTGCCAGGCGGAGGCTCTGTCCGCATTCGGCAATGGCGATGTCTATGTCGAGCAGTTATTCCTGCGCCCGCGCCATATCGAAATCCAGATCCTCGGCGACGGCACCGGCGCGGTGGCGCATCTGTGGGAACGCGAATGCAGCGTGCAGCGCGCGCGTCAGAAAATCATCGAAATCGCCCCCGCCCCGTTCCTGCGCCCAGCGGTGCGGGACCGGCTGCTGGCGGCGGCAACCCGGCTGGCGGCGGCGGCGCGGTATCGCAACGCCGGCACGTTCGAATTCCTGGTCGATGCCAGCGTAGACCGCGACGACGCCACCATCGCCTTCATCGAAGCCAATGCCCGGCTCCAGGTCGAACACACCGTCACTGAGGAAGTCACCGGGGTGGATCTGGTGCGCGCGCAGCTGGAAATCGCCGCCGGGGCCACCTTGGCGGAACTGGGGCTGACCCAGACCGATATCCCCACCCCGCGCGGCATGGCGCTGCAAGCGCGGGTGAATCTGGAAACCATGGGCGCCGATGGCAGCGTGCGCGGGGCGGGCGGGGTCCTGACGGCCTACGATCCGCCATCCGGCCCCGGGGTGCGGGTGGATGGCTACGGCTATGCCGGCTACCGCACCAATCCGCGCTTTGACAGCCTGCTGGCCAAGGTGATCGTCCACGCCAGCAGCCCGCGCCTCACCGATCTGGCCACCAAAGCAGACCGGGCGCTGGCCGAATTCCGCCTCGCCGGCGCCGCTTCCAATATCGGCTTCCTGCAAGCCGTGCTGCGCCATCCGGCCCTGCTGGCCGGGCATCTGCACACCCGCTTCGTCGAAGAACACCTCGCCGCCCTCACCACCGCCGAACCCGGCCCCACCCGGCACTTCACCCCGGTGGCGTCCGGCGGGCGCAAACTCGGCACCAAGCTCGACACCTCCGACCCGCTGGCCATCGTCAGCTACGGCAAGGAAACGGTCGCCGCAGCGGCGCCAGACACCCTCGACGACCTCGCCGGGCCAGAAGGCACGGAGGCGTTGCGCGCGCCGATGCAAGGCACCATCGTGGCCCTGAGCGTGGCCGAGGGCGATATCGTGCTCGCCGGGCAGGAAGTGATGGTGATGGAGGCGATGAAGATGCAGCACGCCATCTCCGCCCCGGTGGCCGGCGTGGTGCGCAGCTTCACCATCGCCGCCGGCGATACGGTGTTTGAAGGCCACCCGCTCGCCTTCGTCGAGCCGCGCGCCGACCTCAGCGGACAAACCCAGGCGGCCGAGGCGGTGGACCTCGACTATATCCGGCCCGATCTGGCCGAGGTGCTCGCCCGCCACGCCCGCACCAAAGACGCCGCCCGGCCTGATGCGGTGGCCCGCCGCCGCGCCACCGGCCAACGCACCGCGCGGGAAAACATCGCCGACCTGACCGATGCTGACAGCTTCGTCGAATATGGCGGCCTCACCCTCGCCGCCCGCCGCCGCACCCATAGCGTCGAACAACTCGTCGCCGAAAGCCCGGCCGACGGCATCATCATGGGCCTGGCCAGCATCAACGGCGACCGGTTCCCCGAAGATAAAAGCCGCGCCATGGTGGCGTCTTACGACTACACCGTCATGGCCGGCACCCAGGGCCGCAACGGCCACCGCAAGCAAGACCGCATGTTCGAACTGGCGGCGCAGTTGCGCATTCCCGTGGTGCTGTTCGCCGAGGGCGGCGGCGGGCGTGGCAGCGACAGCGACACCATTGGCGGCTCGGAAACCGACACGTTCTACCGCTTCGCCGCGCTCTCCGGCGGCGCACCGCTGATCGGCATCGCCTCCGGCCGCTGCTTCGCCGGCAACGCGGTGCTGCTCGGCTGCTGCGACGTGATCATCGCCACCGAAGGCACCACCATCGGCATGGCCGGCCCGGCGATGATCGAAGGCGGCGGCCTGGGCGTCTACCGGCCGGAGGAAGTGGGGCCGCTGGCGGTACAGGTCGCCAACGGCGTGGTGGATATCGCGGTCAAGGACGAGGCGGAAGCCGTGGCGACGGCCAAGCAATATCTGTCCTATTTCCAAGGCGCGGTGCAGGGCTGGACCTGCCCCGATCAGCGCCTGCTGCGCCACGTGGTGCCCGATAACCGCCTGCGCGGCTACGATATGCGCGACCTGATCGCCACCCTCGCCGACACCGGCAGCGTGCTGGAACTGCGGCGCGGCTGGGGGCATGGCATGATCACCGCGCTGATCCGTATCGAGGGCCGGCCGATGGGAGTGATTGCCAACAACCCGCTGCATCTCGGCGGCGCCATCGATGCGGATGCCGCCGACAAAGCCGCCCGCTTCATGCAGTTATGCGACGCGCACGACCTGCCGCTGCTGTCACTCTGCGACAATCCCGGCAACATGGTCGGCCCGGAAGCGGAAAAAACCGCCCTGGTGCGCCATTGCTGCCGCGCCTACGTGGTCGGCGCCAATCTGGACGTGCCAACCTTCATGGTCATGACCCGCAAATCCTACGGCCTCGGCAAACTGGCGATGACCGGCGGCGGCATGAAGGTGGGCGTGTTCGCAGTGGCCTGGCCCACCGGGGAATTCGGCGGCATGGGGCTGGAAGGCCAGGTGAAACTCGGCCGCCGCAAGGAACTCGCCGCCATCGCCGACCCGGAGGAACGCCGCGCCACCTACGAAAAATGGGTCGCCGAACTCTACGAAATCGGCAAGGCGCTCAACACCGGATCGCACTACCAGGTGGATGACGTGATCGACCCAGCCGAAACCCGCCGCTGGATCGTCACCGGCCTGCGCTCCGTGCCGCCAACCCCGGTGCGCCACGGCAAAAAGCGCGCCTGCGTGGATGGCTGGTAAGCCTCAGCCCAGCCGCAAACCGTAATACAGCGGGAAGCCACGCACCACATCCAACACCCGCCGGTTCAGCGCCGAGGCGCCGAAGCGTTGGCCGAGCGGGATATACGGCACGTCCAGCCAGAATTGCCGCTGGATTTCGGCGCAGATCGCCGCTTGCTCGGCGACATCCTGGGTATCGAACCAGGCGCTGCGCAAATCCTCCAGCTTCGGGCTGGTCGGCCACCCCGCCCACGCTTTCAACCCGTTGGCGCGGATGCCGAGATGGGCGGCCGGGTCCATGGTGCCGGACCCGTTCAGCGAGGTGAACACCACATTCCACCCGCCTTGCGCCGGCGGCACATCCTTGGCACGGCGCTGGATCAGCGTGCCCCAATCCATCGTCTGCACATCCACATTCAGGCCGATGCGCGTCATCACATCGGCGGCCAGCAGGGCGATGGCGTTCAGTTCCTGCATATCCGCCGCCGTCAGCAGCACGATTTTTTCGCCTTTGTAGCCCGCCGCCAGCAGGTCGGCCCGCGCCTGGGCGAAATCCCGCTTGCCGGTCAGCCGCTCCATCCCCACCGCGCTGGCCATCGGGCTGCCCGGCGTGAACACCCCCACCTCCGCGCGCCAGAAGCTGCGATCTTCCCCAGCCGCGGCGGTCATGAACTCGCTTTGGTCGATCACCCCCAGCAACGCGCGCCGAATGCCGGGATTGTCGAACGGCGGGTAGAGGTGATTGAAGCGCAGCACGGCAATCCCGCCCATCGGGTCGAGCATCTCCACCCGCAGCCGCGCGGACTGGCGCAGGCTGGGCACCAGATCGGCCGGCGGCGCCCACCAATCCGCCTCCCCCGCCAGCATCGCGGCGGCCGCGGTGCTGCTATCGGGGATCACGGTCCATTCGACACGATCGACATTGACCCGCTTGGGCCCGGCGGTGAAGCTCGGCTGGCCGCCCTCGCGCGGCTGGTAGCCGTCAAACCTGGCATAGGCGACGCGGGAGCCAGCGACGCGCTGATCCGGCAAAAACCGAAACGGGCCGCTGCCGATCACCTCACTCACCTGTTTGGCTGATGAGGTCACGGCGAGGCGCTCCGGCATAATCTGCGCCGAATTGGCCAGCGCCCGGGCCACCGGAAAGCGCTTCTTCATCCGCAGGCGCACGGTGCTGTCGCTCGGCGCGCTCACCTCGTCAGCGGTGGCGATCAACACCTGGCCGAAACTGTCGCGCTCCGCCCAACGGCGAATGCTGGCCACCACGTCGCGCCCACGCACCGGCTCTCCATCATGAAACCGCAGCCCCGGGCGCAAGGTCAGGGTCCAATCGGTCTCCCCCGCCACCGTATGCCCGGCAAGCATCTGTGGCTGCACATTAAAGCCCTCATCCTGGCCATACAGCGTGTCGTAGACCATGAAGGCATGGTTGCGGGTGATGTTCGCGGTGGTCCAAACCGGGTCCAGCACCGCAAGATCGGCTTCCGGGATCACCCGCAGCACCCGGCTGGCTTCCGCCCGGACGATCGCCGGGGCGGCCAGGCTGGCCGCGGCGACTTGCAGCAAATGGCGACGATGCATGGCGGCCCCCTTGGTGGCGTGTCCGCCAGCATGGCGCCGGCTGGGCCGCTTTGCCAAGCGCACCCGCACCGGGCCGCGCGCCTACCCCCCCAGCTTCGCCAGCATCTCCGCATATTCCTTCACCACCAGATGCCGCTTGATCTTCTGCGTCGCGGTCATCAGCCCGTTATCGATGGTGAACGGCGCCACAATCGCATGCCGGCGGATGCGCTCGGTCACCGATAGCCGCTTATTGACCGCGCTGACGACACTGGCCACCGCCGCCGCATCGAAGCCTTCCGCCGGCACCAGCAACGCGGTCAGGCCGGGTTTGCCATCGCCTAACACCACCGCCTGGGCAATCGGCTCCTCGGCAATCAACATCCCCTCGATCCGCGCGGGGGAGATATTATCCCCGCCGGACAGCACGATCATATCCTTCTTGCGGTCGGTGATGCGCAGATTGCCCTCCGCATCCAACTCGCCAATATCGCCGGTATGCAGCCAGCCGGCGCGGATCACGGCGGCGGTTTCGTCCGGCCGGCCCCAATACCCGTCCATCACCAGCGCCCCGCGCACCAGAATTTCCCCGTCGCTGGCAATGCGCAGATCCACCCCTTGCAGCGGCGGGCCAACGGTGTCGATGCGCACCTTGGTCGGAATATTGGCGGAGATCACCGGCCCGGCCTCGGTTTGCCCGTAGCCCTGAATGACCAGCATCCCCAGCCCCTGGTAGAAGCGGCCAATCTCTGGCTCCAGCCGCGCCCCGCCGGAAATGGTCACCCGCAGCCGGCCGCCGAACCGCGCCCGCAGCTTGCGGCGCACCAACCGCTCCAGCAGCGGGTCGAGCAGCACCTCCCACGCCGCCCGGCGGATGCCGTCCGCCCGCTTCACCCCTACTTTAATCGCCGTGTTGAACAGCCAGCGCTTCCAACCCGGCTCGCGCGCCATCTGCTGCAACACCCGGGCGCGGATCACCTCCAGCACCCGTGGCACCATGGTCATAATCGTCGGGCGGATATGCGCCATATCCGCCGCCAGGGTTTCCACCCCGCGCGCGTAGACGATCTCCGCCCCCAGGCTGAGCATGAAAAACTGCCCGGCCGTGTGTTCATACGCATGCGACAGCGGCAGGAACGACAGGTAAATCTCGTCCTGCAAGCCGATCATCTTCAGCAGCCGGAACGCCCCGGCGCAGTTGGACAGAATGGCGCGATGCGGCAGCATCACCCCGCGCGGCGCCCCGCCAGTGCCCGAGGTGTAAATCAGGCAGGCCAAAGCCGTGCCGGGGATCAGCGCGGCTTCGGCGGCAATATCGTCGTAACCGGTGGCATCATCGGCCAGTCGCTCGAAATGCGCCGTCACCACCCCGCCGATATTGAACCGGTCGAGCCCGATCAGCAGGTCCAACGGCCCGGCGGGCACCACGCGCTGGGCCAGTTCGGCGGTAGAAACCACCGCCACGCGTGCGCCGGAATCGCGCAGCACATGTGCGAAATCCGCCGTGGTGTAGGTGGTATAGGTCGGCACCGGCACCGCGCGGATCGCCATCAGCGCGGTTTCCATAATCGGGTATTCCGGCCGGTTTTCCGATACGATCATGACCCGGTCCCCGGCGGAAACCCCGGCCGCACGCAGCCTACGGGCGACGGAGGCGGTCTGGCGGGCAAATTCCCCCCAACCCATCGACACCCATTGCTCGCCCCGATAGGCCCGCAACATCGGCCGATCCGGCCAGTGCCGCGCGCAACCGAACATCATCGCGGCCAGGTTTGGCCAATCCGGATAGCGATCCACCGCGTCGTTTCCTTCCCAGCGCCAATGCGGCGCCCTTTGCCAACTATCCGGCATAACCTACATGAGGGAGCACAACCCGCAACACAGGACCCTCGCCCTATGCCCGACGGACAGGCTGCGTCACTCCCGACCTGGGATCTCCGAGACCTCTACCCCGCGCCGGACAGCCCGCACCTGATCGCCGATCTGGATCGGACGGAGGCAGACGCAAAGGCTTTTGCCGCCCGCTATGCCGGCCACCTCGCCAGCCTGGACGGGGCAGCGCTGGCGGCGGCGATTGAGGGGCTGGAGCGGATCGAGGAGGTGATGGGCCGGGTGATGTCCTACGCCCAGTTGCTGTTCTCCGCCGACTCGACCGACGCCACCCGCGGCCAGTTCTACCAATCCATGCAGGAGCGGGTGACCGCGATTTCCGGCCATCTGATCTTCTTCAGCCTGGAGCTGAACCGGATGGACGACGCGGTGCTGGACCGCAAGCTGGCCGCCCCGGCCCTGCAACGCTGGCAGCCCTGGCTGCGCGACCTGCGGGTTTTCCGCCCGCATCAGTTGGACGACCAGCTGGAAAAACTGCTGCACGAGAAGGAAGTCACCGGCCGCAGCGCCTGGAGCCGCCTGTTCGACGAAACCATCGCCGGCCTGGTGGTGCCGCTAAATGGCGAAGACCTGACCGTCTCCGCCGTGCTGAACAAACTTTCCGACACCGACCGTTCGGTGCGCGAAGCCGCGGCCCGCGCCATCGGTGACGTATTCGCCAAAAACCAGCGCCTGTTCGCGCTCATCACCAACACGCTGGCCAAGGATAAGGAGATTATCGACACCTGGCGCCACTTCCCCCGCCCGGCCAGCGCGCGCAATCGCGGCAATATGGTGGAAGATGCGGTGGTCGATGCGCTGGTCTCCGCCGTGGTGGCGGATTTCCCGCGCCTGTCGCATCGCTATTACGCCATGAAGGCGAAATGGCTCGGGCTGGAAAAATTGCAGCATTGGGACCGCAACGCTCCGCTCCCCGGCGATGACGACCGCGAAATCGCCTGGCCGGATGCGCGGCGGCGGGTGCTGGACGCCTATGCGGCGTTTTCCCCAACCCTGGCGGAAATCGGCCAACGCTTTTTCGACAATCCCTGGATCGACGTGCCCCCCCGCCCCGGCAAATCCGGCGGCGCCTTCGCCCACCCCACCGTGCCGTCCGCGCACCCGTATCTGCTGCTGAACTATCACGGCAAAACCCGCGACGTGATGACCCTGGCGCATGAACTGGGCCACGGCGTGCACCAGGTGCTGGCCGGGGCGCAGGGCTACTTCATGTCCTCCACCCCGCTCACTCTGGCCGAAACCGCCAGCGTGTTCGGGGAAATGCTCACCTTCCGCGCCACCCTGGATGCCGAAACCGACCCCGCCCGCCGCCGCATCATGCTGGCCGGCAAGGTGGAGGATATGCTGAACACCGTGGTGCGGCAGATCGCCTTCTACCGCTTCGAAACCCTGCTGCACGACGAACGCCGCAAGGGCGAGCTATTGCCGGAACGGATCGGCGAACTCTGGATGCAGGTGCAGACCGAAAGCCTCGGCCCGGCCTTCGAATTCACCCCGGACTACCAGATTTTCTGGGCCTATGTGCCGCATTTCATCCATTCCCCGTTCTATGTCTACGCCTATGCGTTCGGGGATTGCCTGGTGAATGCGCTCTATTCGGTCTACCAGTCCGGCCATCCCGGCTTCGCCGACAAATATCTCGCCATGCTGAAGGCCGGCGGCACGTTGCGGCATCAGGAATTGCTGGCGCCGTTTGGGCTTGATGCGTCAGACCCCGGCTTCTGGCGGCGCGGCCTCGACATCATCGCCGGCTTCATCGATGAGCTGGAGGCCATGTCCTGATGGCCGATCGCGAGGAGCGCGGCAATCTGCTCGGGGAAGCGTGGCGCTTTGCCCGCACCTCCGGCGCCGTCGGCGGCATTGCCGCCCGGGTGTTGGGCGAGCGGATCGGCATTAAAACCAACCGCGCCGGCCATGCGGAGGATCTGAAAACCATCCTCGGCGGCCTGAAAGGCCCGTTGATGAAGGTGGCGCAGTTTCTGTCCACCGTTCCCGATGCGCTGCCGCCGGAATATGCCGACGAACTGGCGCAATTACAGGCCAACGCACCACCCATGGGCGCGGGCTTCGTACGCCGGCGCATGCAGGGCGAATTAGGGCCAGACTGGCAGAAGCGGTTTGCCAGCTTTTCCCAAACCGCCGCCGCCGCCGCCTCCCTCGGCCAGGTGCATCGCGCCACCCTGCCCGATGGGCGCGACGTCGCCTGCAAGCTGCAATACCCGGACATGGCCAGCACGGTGGATGCCGATCTGCGCCAGTTGAAGCTGGCCATGGCAGTCTATCACCGCATGGACGGCGCCATTCAGCACGACGATGTTTATGTCGAACTCGCCGAACGCCTGCGTGAAGAACTGGATTACACCAGGGAAGCCGCGCATATGCGGCTCTACGGCGCCGTGCTGGCCAACACGCCGGATGTCCACGTGCCAACGCCCATCCCGGAACTGTCCACCAAGCGGCTGCTGACCATGACCTGGCTGGAAGGCCGGTCGCTGGCGCAACGGCTGGAAGAAAACCCGCCGCAGGAAGAACGCAACCGCATTGCCGAGGCCTTGTTCCGCGCCTGGTATGTGCCGTTCTACCACTACGGCATCATCCACGGCGATCCGCATCTGGGCAATTATCAGGTGCGGCCGGATGGCAGCATCAACCTGCTGGATTTCGGCGTGGTGCGCGTCTTCCCGCCCAAATTCGTGCGCGGGGTGTTGGAACTCTACGCCGCCGTGCGCGATGATGACGCCGACAAAGCCCGCCAGGCTTACGTCACCTGGGGCTTCACCAATCTCAGCGATGCGCAGATCGAGGTGCTCGGCGAATGGGCCGCCTTCCTGCACGAACCGCTGCTGGATGACCGGGTGCGCCGCATCAACGAGACCGATGATCCCCGCTTCGGCCAGAAAGTCGCCGCCCGCGTGCATGAAGGGTTGAAACGCACCGGCGGCGTGCGGCCGCCGCGCGAATTCGTGCTGATGGATCGCAGCGCCGTCGGCCTCGGCAGCGTGTTCCACCGCCTGGGCGCGGAACTGAACTGGTCGCGCCTGTTCCGCGAACTGATCGAAGGCTTCGACGAAGACGCCCTCGCCGCCCGGCAAGCCGCAGCCCTGGCGGCAGCCGGAGTGCCGGAGCCGGCATAGCCGACCAAAATTGCCGTGGCGCCGCTTTAGTCCAGCCGGAAATCCCACCTTCCGGACGCGGTTTCCACGGTAATTTCATGCCCCGGGCAGCCGACGCCGAAAATATCCACCTTCACCCAGCGATTGGTGCCGAGTTCAAACGGTGGCTTGGTCGCCAACACGCCTTCGGTGCCCATCAATGCCGCGCTCATCGCCGCACAGCGGCCACGATCGACGGTAATGCTGCGGATATCGACCTTGGCGACTTTGGGGGTGATGCGGATCACTTCCCCAAAGCCTTCATTGCGGGTTTTGCTGGCAGTGATCGGGGCGAAGGATTGCGCGGCCGCCACGCTGGCGAACGCCAAGGTGGCGGCCACCAGCGCGACCATCCGCCGCCCGGTCATGCGCGAATGGCCAGAATGGCTTCAACCTCAACCGAGATATGGCCCGGCAGGCTGCCCATGCCCACCGCACTGCGCGCCGGACGGCCGGCCTCGCCGAACACCTCGACAAACAGATCGGTGCAGCCATTGATCACCGCCGGATGCTCGGCAAAATCCGGCACCGCGTAAACCATGCCAAGCACTTTCAGCACCCCGTCCACCCGGTCGAGCGAGCCAAGCGCCGCGCGGGTGTTGGATAGCAGGTTGAGGCCGCAGAGCCGGGCGGCCTGATACGCCTCCGCCTTCGTCACCTTGTCCCCCACCCGGCCGGTGGTGCTGGTGCCGTCCGCATGGCGCGGACCGACGCCGGACAGAAACAGCAAGCCGCCACCGATGCGGAATGGCACGTAATTGCCGCCGGGCTTGGGCGGCGGCGGCAGGATCAGGCCAAGGGCTGCGAGACGGGCTTCGGCGCTCATGCTTTGCTCTCCGGACGGCGGTAAAATTCAGCCAGGGTGGCAACGGGCGCGCCACCTTCAGCCAGGGCTTCATACAGGCGCGCGGCGCCCTGATAGATCGGCGCTGCCGGCAAACCAGCCAGGAAGGCGGAAATCTCCTCCATCTCCGCCACCCAGCGATACGCTTTGGGAAACATATCGGGCACGCTGCGTTGCAGGGCGCGCAGCACGTCGGGCTGGCTGGCGGCCAGCTCATCCCGCAATGCCGCCGCCACACCCGCCCGCGCCGCCCCCAGCGCCATGGCGCTGCCGAGCGCGGTGATGCCCTTGGTGATGCCAGCATAGCTGAGCTTGAGCGCGGACGCCGCCCCAACATCCCCGTCGATCACCCGCAGATCGATGCCGTGCTGCTGCAACACAGCCAGATCCGCCGCCGCCGCGCCCGACGCATACAGCCGCGGCCCCTGATCCTGCCCACGCGGCGGGCCGCCGATGATGCCGATATCCACGAAACGTAGCCCCGGCAATGTGGCGGCAATCGCCTGCACACTGGCGGGGCTGACCGCATTGCAATCGGCATACAGCACCGCCTGCCCGCGCGGCCGCAACACCGGGGCCAACCGTTGCGCCAGCGCCAACGCGTCACCCGGTGGCAGGATGGACAGCACCACATCGGCCCAGCCGGCCAACGCGGCCTCGGTCGGCAAGGTCATCAGCCCGGCGGCCCGCGCGGCGCTCGCCGCCGACCGGCCTTCCAATGTAATGGCCACCTCCGCACGGCACGCGTGCAGCCGCTGGGCCACCGCCGCCCCCATCATTCCAGGTGCAATCACGGCAATGCGCATAAACCGGTTCCGATCAGAACTTAGCCGAAAGCGCGAGCGAGCCGAGCTGGTGCAGCCCGCCTTTCTGGCGCTGGAATTGTTGCGTTTGCACGATATGGGTGTAGCTGAGGCGCATGCCATAGCCCATCACCGCAAAGCCCGCCTGCGCCTCCCCCAGCCACGGCTTGTGCGCGACCGACGGCCCGGCGCCGATGTCACTGCCATCGAGCGTGATATCGCGCGCCACCGCTTGCCCGTCGGCGCCGAGGAACACATACCAAGCGAAATCCGCCGGCAAATACGCGTCCCCGCCGGACATGCCCGGCAACACCCGCGCCACACCGAAATCCGTATTCAGCCCCTGCCCCAGCCGGAAGGTCAGCCCCCCCTGGCCGTAGAGCCGCAGATTGCCGAAGCCGACGGTCAGGTTGGGCAGCGCATCCGTCTCCCACTGGCCGACCTGCCCGAGCGGCAAGCGCCAGGTGCGGCTGCCGGTGAGTTCGGCCAGCGGCTCATTGGCAATCTGATGCGGCCAGCCCATGTTATGGCCTTGGCCGATGATATCGTGAAACCCGTTCTGCACCGGCCCGCCAAGGGCTGCCGGGCCGATCACACCCAGGCCCAAAACCACCTGGTTGCGCACATTCGCACTGTCCTGCACCAGGCCGAGGCTGCCCATCAGCACCGCAGCATAGGGCCGATCCGTTGGCGGTGGAATGCGCAACTGCGTGGCGACGGGGGTATAGATCTGTTGCAACAGCCCAAAGGTCAGCCGTTGCTGGCCATCGCCGAACACGCTCTGCCCCAGGCTCTGCACGCGCGCCGGCACATCCCCGGTGGGTGAGGTCCAGCCCAGGCGCAATCCGTTGGTATACAGCCGGTCGGTAATCGCCCCGGTGCTGATGGCCGCGTTTTCCCATTGCGCCGTCCAGATCGCCGACGGATCAACCGTCGCCGTTTGCGCCACCGCAACGGCGCCCAGGCCGAGCGTGCCCGCCGCCAGAGCCAGCAGCGCCGTTTTGGAAAACCGATTCGAACCAGCCATACACCATCTCAATCTCGCCAGACCCGATACGCTAGCAGCCGGTTTCGTGTCGTGTCATCTGCAATGCGGAACAGGGGGAATGCAGCGCACGTGGGATCAGACCCCGATGTGATGCGCCGCCGCCGCCCAGCCAATGGCACGCGCGGGGGGAATGGGCCGGCGCCCGGACACACGTTGCAACAACAGCCGCACATCCTCGCGCTGCCCGCCGCGCACCGCGGCATCGAGGTAGAGTTGCTCCAGCACATCCTGCTGCGCGTGGCTGCCGCCGAGCCGCCACATCCCGCCCACCACCGGCCGCATCAGGCGCACCGCATCGCCAAACCGCCCTTCCCCATGCGCCCGCACCGCCTCGGTCACCGGCAGCGCGATATCGTGCAGCAACGCCCGGTCCGGGCCGCTCGCCCCCCGAATGGCCGCCAGCAGCCGATCCGCCGCGCCAGACCGCCCGGTGGCCGCCAGCGCCATCATCCAATGCGGCAAGGTGAAGGCAGACAGGCAATCGCCGATGCGCTGCTCGGCAAGGTCGGCCAGTTCCTCCCACCGCGCACCCACCGCCACACCCTGGCGCTGCAACCGAAACAGCATGGAGGCCGCGTTCTGCACGTCGATATACAAATCCGGCATCGCCGCCGTCAGCGGTGAGGACAGATCGCGGAAGCGCTGATCATACAACGCCAGCACCCGGCCGAAATCGCCTTCCTCCAGATGAAACAAGGCGCAGTGCCACCACAGGTGATGCTGAATATTGTTGCCACCCTGCCAACGCGGCGACAGGGTCTGCAACCAGTCGATCCCCTCCAGCCGGCGGCCTTGCATTTCCATCACATGCGCCACGGCATGCGCGGCCCACAAATCGCCCGCATCCAGTTCAATCGCCCGCCGCCCATCCGGCTCGGCCGCCAGATACTGGCCAATTTCTTCCAGCGCGAAACAGCGGCAGCCCAACACGGCGCCATAGCCGGGCAAATCAGCCGTCCAGTCCGGCAGCACACGCTCGATGGAAGCCGCCATATCCTGCGCCCGGCCAAGCCAGAAATTCGCGAAATGCGCCAGGCGCAACGCCAGACTGTCATGCGGGTGACGACGCAAAATCGCCTCCCAGATCGCCAAGGTGCGATCGATATCCCCCTTAAGCCAAGCATTCAGCGCCGCGATATGCTCCCGCTCCCGCGCCGTCGCCTCCCCCACCAACGCCGCCGCCCGCCCCGCCGCCGCCCGCGCGGCCGGCAAAAACGGCTGGTGATAGGCCATCAGGTAGAAATACCCCTGGCAGCAATGCGCCAACGCCAATTCCGGGTCCGCCGCCAGCACCGCCGCCAGCCGTTGGCCAACATCGGCGCGGTTTTTCAGAAACCCGATCATCATATGATCAAACGCCACCACCGCGGCATCCGAGTCCGTGCTGATCGCCAAACCGTGGGCATCTTGCCGAATAGAAGTGCTCTTTCCTGTCGCGCCGCGCCAGGGTATCGTGTCCGAAGTCCAGGCGTTGGTCAAATTGCGCCCGACACAGGATGGGTGGCCGAGTGGTTTAAGGCAGCGGTCTTGAAAACCGCCGTACGTGTGAGCGTACCGTGGGTTCGAATCCCACCTCATCCGCCAAAATATCTTTTAATATCAACATACTACATCTATCTTTCTTCGAAATCCGCCGATCCGAGCCAGCCGCACCTCGTCGCGCCCCCCGACTTGATATCGGTCAATGCGCGCGCCACCACTTCCTGCGCACGCTGCCTCGGAGATCCGCAGCGAGGAAATGATCCATGGCCGAGCCTGTCATCCCGACGCTCACGCCCCTCTTGGTGGCGCAACTTTACCGGCCGGCCACGCTCGGTGACATCGGCTTTGCAACCACGGCCGACTTGCCGGCCCTGCCCGGCCTGACCGACCAGCCACGGGCGCGGCAGGCGATCAGCTTCGGCACCGAAATCGGGCAGCGCGGGTTTAATATTTTCGCCATCGGCGCCAACGGCGCGCGCATGCAACACGCGGTGAAGCTGCTGCTGCAGGATATGGCCGGCGGGCGGCCGCTGCCGCAGGACTGGGTGTATGTGGCGAATTTTACCGAACAGCACCGCCCGGTGGCCATCGCCCTGCCCGGCGGGCAAGCGCCCACCTTCCAAAAGGCGGTGCATACGCTGGTGGAGGACCTCCGCCTCGCTCTACCGGCAACCTTTGAAAGTGAGGACTATCAGAAGCGCCGCAGCGGCATCGAACAGGCCATGCAAGCCAAAAGCGAGCAGGCATTCGCCGCCTTGAACGAGAAGGCCAAAGCCAAGGACATCGTGATCCTGCGCACCCCGATGGGCTTCGGCATGGCCCCGATCCATGATGGCAAGGTGGTGCCGCCCGCCGAATTCAACACCTGGCCAGAGCCCGCGCAGCAGGCAATGCGGGACGCGATTGCCGCGCTGGAAAAGGAGTTGGAGGAAACCTTGCGCGCCCTGCCCCGCGCCGAGAACGCCCTGCGCGACGCCCTGCGCGCCCTCGACCGGGAAACGGCGGAAGCCACGATCGGCCCGCAATTCGACCAGTTGACCGCGACCTATGCCGAAATCCCCGCGGTGCTGCGGCATATCGCGGCCATGCGGGCGGATTTGCTGGACAATGTGCCCGCCTTCATCTCCCCCGAAGCCGCCGCCCAGGGGGCGATGCAGGCCGCGATGCGACTGGCCGGGCCGTTTGATCGCTATGAGGTGAACGTCTTCGTCTCCCAGGCCGACCACGCCGCCGGCGGCCCGGTGATTGAGGAGCCGCATCCCACTTTGGCCAATCTGGTCGGGCGGATTGAATACCTGCAAGTCCAAGGGGCGTTGCTGACCAATTTCCGCCTGATCAAATCCGGCGCGCTGCATCGGGCCAATGGCGGTATCATCCTGCTCGACGCCCGCAGCCTGCTCAGCGAACCATTCAGCTGGGCGGCGCTGAAGCGCGCGCTGCTGCGCCAGGAAGTCACCATCGAGGACGTGGCCCGCTTCGTCGGCCTGACCACGACCGTATCGCTCGAGCCAGACCCGATCCCGCTGAACGTGAAGGTGGTGCTGTTCGGTGACCGGATGCTTTACTACCTGCTCACCGCGATCGACCCGGAAGTGGCGCAGCATTTCAAAGTGCTGGCCGACTTCGACGACGAGGTGGCGCGGGCGCCGGAGAGCGAGGCCATGCTGGCGCGGCTGATCGGCACCATCGCCGCCGAGGAACAGTTGCGGCCGCTCGACCGGGCGGCGGTGGCGCGTGCGGTGGAACACGCGGCACGGCTGGCCGATGATGCGAACAAGCTGACCCTGCTGGTCGAACACATGCACGACCTGGTGGCGGAGGCCAACCATCTGGCCGGGCGGGCTGGGCGGGCGGTGATCATCCAGCCGGATATTGATGCGGCCATCGCCCAGCGCCGCCACCGCGCCGCACGGGTGAAGGCGTTGAGCCAGGAGATGATCCTGCGCGACATCGCCCTGATTGAAACCAGCGGCGCCCAGGTGGGCCAGATCAATGGGTTGAGCGTGCTCACCCTCGGCGACAGCAGTTTCGGCCAGCCCACCCGCATCACCTGCCAGGTGCGCCCCGGCGCCGGCCGGATTATCGACATTGAACGCGAGGTGAAGCTGGGCGGGCCGATCCATTCCAAGGGGGTGCTGATCCTGTCCGGCTTCCTCGCCGGCCGCTACGCGCTACAGGCGCCGATGTCGCTCTATGCGAGCCTGGTATTTGAACAATCCTATGGCGGGGTGGAGGGCGATAGCGCCTCGTCTGCGGAGTTGTATTGCCTGCTCTCGGCCTTGGCCGGGGTGGCGCTGCGGCAGGATCTGGCGGTGACCGGCTCGGTCAACCAACACGGCCAGGTGCAGGCGATTGGCGGGGCGAATGACAAGATCGAAGGCTTCTTCGATATCTGCCAGGCGCGCGGGCTGACCGGAAACCAGGGCGTGATGATCCCCGCGGCCAACGTGCAGCACCTGATGCTGCGCGCCGATGTGGTGGCGGCCTGCGCGGCCGGGCAGTTCGCGGTCTACCCGATCCGCAACATCGACGAGGGCATTGCCCTGCTCACCGGCATGAACGCCGGGGCGCGCGGCGCCGATGGCCACTTCCCCGAGGGCACGCTGAACCGACTGGTCGAAGATCGGCTGGTGCAGTTCGCCGCCTTGCGCAAGGAGGCCTCAGCCGAGGCGAAAGCGCCGTGACCAGGCTGTTCCGCCGGCTGGTGCTCGATATGGGCGACGCGCCGGATGTGGCGACCCTACGCGCGCTGGCCGGGCTGGCGGCAGCACTCGGCGTGGATCTGCACGGCGTTTTCATCGAGGACGAGGCCGTGCTGGCCTTGGCGCAATTGCCGTTTGCCCGGCAATATCGCCTGCCCACCGGCGAGTGGCGGCCGATGGATGCCGCATCGGTCGCGGCGGAATTGCGCGATGCGGCGGCGCACACCCAGCGTTGGATGGCGCAGGCGCTGGCGGATGTCGGGATCGGCCAAGGGTTTGAGTGTCTGCGCGGCGATCCGGTCACCTGCATGGCCGGAATTTGCCACACCGATAGCATCGTCGTGCTACCGCCGCCGCAGGCGGTCGCCGGTCAGGCGCGGCAACGCTGGCAGCCGGCGTTGGAGATAACCCCAGCCTCGGTCCTGCTGTTGCCGCCCCGGTTCAAACCGCGCGACGGTGTGGTGGCGGCGGTGCTGGACGGTCTGGATGATCCAGGCCTGGCCCTTGCCTGCCGGGTCGCGGCAGCGCTCGGCGCGGACATGGTGCTGTTCTTGACCGAGCCCGCCAGCGCCGTGCACGCCGAGCAGGTGGCCCGCACGGCCGGCGTGGCCCGGCTGGTCACCCGGCCGCTCGCCGGCGTCACCCCAGCCGCATTGCTGGCCGCCCTGGCCGGGGTGCGGGAACGGCTGCTGATCCTGGCGCGCGACCGCTTCAGCGGCGATCTGGCTCAGGCCGGCGCGCTGGCGGAAACGCTGGGCGCCCCGGTTCTGGTGCTGGCCAGCCTCACCGCAGCCCCGATTGCATGAAGGACTGCACCACCTGGCGCTGCAGCACGAGGTAAAACGCCAGGATCGGCACGCTCGCCATGGTAGACGCCGCCATCAGCGGCCCCCATTGATTGCCCTCGGCCGACATGAACATCTGAATGCCGATCTGGATCACCGAATTCTCCGGCGTGCGTGACAGCAGCAGCGGCCAGAAATATTCGTTCCAGGTGGAGATAAAGATCAAAATCGCCAGCGACGCCAGCGATCCGCCGAGATTGGGCACGAGAACCTGCCACAGCAGGCGCCAGCTGCTGGCCCCATCCATATGCGCGGCCTCGATCACCTCCTGCGGGAATGCGCGAATGGCCTGGGTCAGCAGCATCACCGCCAATGCGGACGCAAAATGCGGCAGCACCAAAGCGGTCAGGCTATCGAGCAGGCCGAGTTGCGCCACCAGCAGAAAATTCGGGATCATCACCACCTGAAACGGCACCAGCCAGGTTAACGCCACCAGCGCGAACACCAGCCGGTCGCCGGTGAAGCGCCAGCGGGCGAAGGCGAACGCCGCCAGCAACGCGGTCAGCAGTTGAATGGCCGTGACCAGCAGCGCCACGACCAGCGTATTGCCCAGCATCTGCGCCACCGGAATGGCGTTCAACGTGTAGCGGTAATTCGCCAGCGAGGCCGCGCTGGGCCAAAGCGTGGTCTCAAAGATCGCATTGGCGGGGCGCAGCGAGGTGACGACCATCCAATAAATCGGGAACAGGCACACGAAGGACAATGCCAGCAAAACGCCGTGCCCCAGCACGCCGCGCCCCAAGCGGCGCCCCCGGCGCTGGGCCATCGCCTGCGGGCGGATGGCAAGGCGCCAGCCCGGCGCGGGAATGGCATCAGGCGTCATGCAAGCTCACCCGTTCGGTCAGCCATAGCAGCCCGAGCGCCAGCAGGGCGAAGCCGATGAACAGCAGCACCGCGGAGGCCGAACTCCACCCCACCGACAGGCTGGAAAAGCCGAAATCCCACAGCAGATAATAAATATTGGTCGTCGCCCCCAGCGGGCCGCCATCGGTCAGCACATTGATATAGCTGAACGTCCATTGCGCCCCGAGCAGGATGCTCATCGTTACCAGCAGCAGCGCGGTAGATGACAGCAATGGCAGGCGGATATGGCGCACGATCGCCCAGCCCGACGCGCCATCCATGCGCGCGGCCTCGATCAGCGACGGATTGATCCGGGCGTTCGCGGCCGAGGCAATCAGGGTTGCGAAGCCGATCAGCTTCCAGCCGGTAATGCCGATAATGCTCCAGATCGCCAGGCGCGGATCGCTGAGAAACGCCACCGGGCCAAGGCCAAATGCGGCGAGCGCGCGATTGACCACGCCATGCCCCGGGTCCAGCAGCCAGCGCCATACCGATGCGGCCACCACCGGGGCGATCAACATCGGCACGAAAATCAGCCCGCGATACAAATTGCGCCAGCGCGTCGGCAGATCTTGCGTGTAGATGGCGATGGCCAGCGGCGCCACCACGGCGAAGGGCAGCAGGCCGAACATGTAAAGCGCGGTATTGCGCAGCGCCTGCCACAGTTTCGGCAGGGCCAGAATATTCTGGTAATTGCCCCAGCCGACATAGGTCATCGGCGTATCCGGCAGCATGTTCCACTCGAAAAAGCTGCGCCAGACCGCCTGGGCCAGTGGCTCGTACACCCAAACCAGAAAGGTGCCGGCCACTGGCAGCAGATACAGCCACGGTGTCAGGCTTTGGCGCCAGCGGCGGCGGCGGATCATTTCGGCAGCATGGCCTGTGTGGTTTGCTGCGCCGCCAACAAAGTAGCCGCAACATCGACCTTGCCGGTCACCGCGAGTTCCACCGCATCCATCATGGTTTTGACGATCTGGCGATAATTCGGCCCGGGCATTGCGTCCCACGGCTCCAGCACCGCCAGTTGTTTCAGGTTCGGTTGCACCAACGGATGGGTTTTCACCCATTCGCCGAGATATTGCGGATCATCGACAATATCGGTGCGCAGCGGCAGATAGCCGATTTCCGAGGTGATAATAGTGTAGCCGCGCTTGGAGGTCAGGAATTTCATCAACTCCCACGCCGCGCGCTGCAACACCGGATCGGTCGCCAGCAAAATCAGTGCGCTGCCGGAATTATTCGGGCGCACCTTCTTGGCGCCGAACGACGGCATGGTGGAGGCGCGCAGGTCAAACTTGTCCTTGGCCCCGGCGACGATGAAGCCCTGCACCGCGCTGGTTTGCAGGTACATGCCCATGTCGCCGGCGGCCATCGCCTCCATCGCCGCGTTCACATCCAGGTTCGCCATCGCGCCGCTGTCGTTCAGGTCGCGCAGCATCGCCACCGCCTCAACCGCCTCAGGAGCCGCGAATTTCATGGTTTTCCGGTCGCGGGAAATCGTTTCGCCACCGTTAGAGCGCACCACACCCTGAAACAGCCAGTCGAACGCGGACGGGCCGAGAATGCCTGTCGCCAGCCCGCCTTTGCCGGTTTTCGCCTTGATGGTCAGCGCCGCCTGCTTCACCTCCGCCCAGGTCAACGGCGGCTGGTCCGGGTTCAGCCCGGCGGCGCGGAACAGGTCGGCGTTATAAAACAGCACCGGGGTGGAAAACGTGTAGGCCAGCCCATAGGTTTTGCCGTCGAGCATGCCGAGCTTGAGGCCGTTCGGGGCAATGCCGGCGAAATTGGCCGCCAGTTCCGGCGCGGGGATCAAATCCTCCAGCGCTTTGGCGCCGAGGCTATGCACGGCGAAATCCAGATCGCCAAAGCCGAGTTGGATCAGGTCCACCTGGCGATGGGCGGCAAGATCCGCCTGCACCCGGGCGGTGAAGCCGGTAACGGGCACGCCGACCCCGTTGACCTTGATATTCGGATTGGCCCGCATGAACTCCCGCAGCAATTTGCGGGTCGCATCCGCCCCCAGCCCGGCGGTGGCGAGGTTATAGTTGTAGAAATTGATCTGCACCGGATGGTCGATCCCGGCTGCGGCAAACGCGGCTATTGCCGGGCGCGGTGGCAGCAGGCCGGTCGCGGCGGTAGCGAGGCCGGCGAGCAGGTGGCGGCGTTGCATGGCCATCACCCGGCCGCCAGGGCGGCAAGCCGGCGTTCTTCATAGGTCGCGATCAGCACCAGCATGTCGGCGAAAGAGTGGTATTTCAGCTCCCGCCGTTCCGCCGGTTGCGGCACGAAGGCGATGGTCAGGCCGGACGGCCGCACCGTGCCCACGGCGAACGATGCGCCGGAGACCATGCGCAGGCCGGCATGCAAGGCCAGCACATCGGTCGCCGCGTGCTGGCCGATGCCGACCACGACGGGAAAGCCGCACCAATGGCTCACGCGGTCGAAATGGATATGCCCACTCAACATCCCGATCACGTTATGGCCGGCCAGGGTTTCCCGCAGGCGGATGGTATCGGCGCAGGAAATCGCCTCCCACTCCATCGCCACATTATATTCGTCGAGCGAGGGCGGGTGATGGCAGACAATCAGCTTCGGCAAATCCGGGTAGACCGCCAGCGTCGCGGCCAGCCAGTCCAGTTGCGTCGCGTCCAGAAAGCCGCAGATGCGATGCGGGCGGCTGGAATCCAGGGTGATGACATGCAACCCGGCGATGACCTGATCGTGATCATACGGCGCCGACAGATCATCGGTGCGGCCAAGCATGCCCTGGTAGAAGCCGGGCCGCGTGTCATGATTGCCGAGCGCCCAGACCACCGGGATGTCCAGCGCCGCCTCGGCAAAGATGCGCTTCAGCTCGGCGTAGCTGCCAAGGTCGCCCCGGTTGGTCAGGTCTCCGCTGGCGACGATGAAATCGGGCGCCGGTTGCAGCCGTTTCACATCCTGTAAAATCCGCGCAAGCGTGGCGGAGGTATCGGAGTAGAGTTTTTCATCCACCACATCCGGGTCACCAATATGCAGGTCCGTCAGATGCACGAAAGTCGGGTGCTTGCCCATGCGAATTCCCCTTGCAGTCGCGGCGCAATGGCGGGCGACGCCTGGGGCGGGTGTTAGCGTGGGCTGATGGCGCGGTGCGACGGCGGTTCGATGACGTAATGGTGAACATTGCGCCCGGGGCTCAGCCGGTGGCGGCATCCCACAACGCGCACACGCCGCTGATGGTCTGGTAACTGCCGGGCACCACCTGCAACGGCGCCCGGCGGCCGGGCGCGGCGGGCGGCGGATGGTCGCCCGGCGGCGGCGCGTGGTCACCAGCGACCGAGCGGATCAACCCGTCATGCCCCCAGAAGCTGGCGATGGTGGTCATTTCCGTCGGCGTCCAGGTCGCGTCATCAATCTCCCGCGCGCCCCAGCCATATTCCACCAGGAAGTCCGACGGGGTGCGGGTATAGAATGAGGTCATGTAGTCATTCGGATGCCGACCGAGGCTGACCGCGACGCGGTCGGATACGGATTGGGCGATATCGTAGCCTTGGCCGACATCATCGAGGCAGTTCAGTTCCATCATCAGATGGTGCATGCCGTGGCGGTGCGGGTGCTGGAAAATCGCCAGGCTGTGATGGCGCGGATTGACGTGCAGGAAACAGGCTTGCAGCGGGGTGCGGATATAGTCGCTGACTTTGAAGCCGAGCAGGTCCACGTAGAACGCCAGCGTGGTCTCCAGGTCCGGCACCATCAGCACGATATGCCCCATGCCCAGCGGGCCGGTGCGGAAGCCGGCAATGTCGCGGCTGGGCTGGAAGGGCGTATCGGCCAGCATCGGCGAATGGAACGCTTCCAACTGGGTGCCATCCGGGTCGCGAAAGCTGATCAGCCCACCGACGAAGCGCTGATCCGCCCGCGCCTGCGGTGGTCGTGTCACCGCCACACCATGCGCTTCCAGCCGGGCCGCCAGCGCATCGAGCGCGGCCGCATTGGCCACTTCCCAGCCATAAAACCGGTCCGCCACCGGCTGATCGGCATCGACAATGATGCGCTGGCGCCGGTCATCCATGCGGAAGGCCCGGCTGTTGCCGCCGCGATCCACCTGCTGCAAGCCAAGCTGCCCGATGGCGAAGGCCGACCAGTCCTGCAGGTTATGGGTGCCGATCCCGAGATAGCCGAGTGCCTGAATGCTCACGCCCTGTCCCCCTCCCGATATGCCGTTGCGTTGCCCGCCGGTCATGATGTGTGTGCGAGTGTGAACGAGACGCCCGGGAAAATGCAACCGGATGTTGAGCGATACCGCCGGACGTGGATAAATCGCGCCATGGCGGCGCAACATCGCGAACCGCAGGGGGACCGGGCCAATGCAGCGCAAAACAGCGGCGGATTTTCCGCAGGGATTGCTCAACCTGTTCGATGGCTATGTGCATGGCCGGATGAACCGGCGGCAATTTCTCACCGGGGCGCAGGAATTCGCGGTCGGCGGGGTAACCGCCGCCGCGCTGCTGGAAATGCTGCGACCGAATTACGCCTGGGCCAATCAGGTGGCGGCGGATGACCCGCGCATCGCGGTATCTGAGGGCGTCGTACCCTCCCCGCGCGGCAATGGGAGCATCAAAGGCACGCTGGTGCGCCCGGCCGCGGCCGGAACCCGGCCGGTGGTGCTGGTGGTGCACGAAAATCGCGGGCTCAACCCCTATATCGTCGATGTCGCGCGCCGGCTGGCGGTGGCCGGCTATATCGCCTTCGCCCCGGATGGCCTGACCTCGGTCGGCGGCTATCCGGGGGATGATGAAAAGGGGCTGGCGCTGTTCGGGCAGATCGACCGGGCGAAAATGGCGGAGGATTTTCTCGCCGCCGCACGCTGGCTGCGCGCACGGCCCGATAGCAGCGGCAAACTCGGCGCCATCGGGTTTTGCTTCGGCGGTGGGGTGGTGAACCAGTTGGCGGTGCAGATGGGCGACGAACTCGCCGCCGGGGTGCCGTTTTACGGTGCCCAGCCCACGCCGGCGGAGGCCGCGCGGATCAAAGCGCCGATCAACGCACAATATGGCGCGCTGGATACACGGATTACCGACGGATGGGCGGCGTTCGATGCCGCGCTGACCGCAGCCGGTGTGCCGCATGAGGGGCATATCTACCCCGCCGCCAATCACGGTTTCCATAACGACACCACGCCGCGTTACGACGACGCGGCGGCCAAGGAAGCCTGGCAGCATACGCTGCGCTGGTTCGGGCGCTATCTGGCGGGTTAAGTGCCGCAGAAGGTGCGATACGGCCCCTGCCCCGCCGGCGGCGGCAGGGTGTAACGCAGGTCGGCGGGGGTCTCATACGGCCGGCGCAACACCGCCAGCAATGCCTCAAACGGCTGCATGTCGCCCGCAGCGGCGGCGGCCAAAGCTTCCTCCACTAGGTGGTTGCGAGGAATCACCGCCGGGTTGGCGGCGGCCATGCCCGCCTGCCGCACGGCGGGCGGCATCGGCTCGGCGGCCAGCCGGGCCTGCCAGCGCGGCAGCCAGGCCACCAACGCTGCCGGGGCAGCGTCTGCCTGCACCGCCGCCGCCGTGAGCGCGCGGAAGGTCTGGGTGAAATCGGCTTCGGTTTCCGCCATCAGCGCCAGCAGATCCAATATCAACTCCCGGTCGCCCTCCTGCGCCACGCTCAACCCGAGCTTGCGGCCGAGCCCGCCGAGCCAGGCGGCGTTGAACCGGTCCGCAAACCCGGCCAGCACCGCCTGCGCCTGCTCCACGGCAACATCCGGGTCCGGCGCGATCAGCGGCAGCAGCGCCTCGGCCAGCCGCGCGAGGTTCCATTGGATGATGCGGGGCTGGTGGCCGTAGCGATAGCGGCCGCCGCGGTCGATGCTGCTGAACACCGTATCGGGGTGATACTGGTCCATGAACGCGCACGGGCCGTAATCGATGGTCTCGCCGCTGATGGCGGTGTTGTCGGTGTTCATCACCCCATGGATGAAGCCCACCAGCATCCATTGCGCCACCAGATCCGCTTGCCGTGCCGTCACCGCCGCCAGCAGCCCCAACGCGCCCTCGGCCTGCGGATAATGCCGCGCCAAAGCGTAATCTACCAGCACCTGCAACGCATCGGTATCTTGCCGGGCGGCGAAATAGGCGAAGGTGCCCACGCGCAGATGGCTGCGGGCAATCCGGGTCAGCACCGCGCCGGGCTGCGGTTCGTCGCGGAAAATCTCCTCCCCCGTGGCAACTGCCGCCAGCGCCCGGGTGGTGGGAATGCCGAGGGCGTGCATCGCCTCGCTGATCAGATACTCCCGCAGCACCGGGCCGATCGCCGCCCGGCCATCGCCGCCGCGCGACCATGGGGTCGGGCCGCTGCCCTTCAGTTGCAGGTCGCGCGGCGCGCCATCGGCGGCGATCAACTCGCCCAGCAACACCGCGCGGCCATCGCCAAGTTGCGGGTTGAACTGGCCGAACTGATGCCCGGCATAAGCCTGGGCCACCGGATCGGCCCCCGCGGGCACCCGATTGCCGGCGAGGATTTCCACCCCCTCCGGGCTGGCAAGGGCCGCCGGGTCCAGCCCGAGTTCCTCGGCCAGGCCAGTATTCACCTGCAACAGGCGCGGCGCCCGCACCTTGGTGGGTGCCAGACGGGCGAACAAACGCTCGGGCAAGGTGGCGTAGGTGTTGTGAAACGGAATCGACAGGGCCATGCACTTCATATCGGGCGCCAATCGCCATCACGCAAGGCGGGACGATGCCGCGGCGGGCCTTCTCGCCGGGCGCAAATCGTGGTCTGCTGTCGCCGCTGGGGCAGCCGCCCCATGCCTACGGGGGAGATCCAAACGAATGTTCAGCCATGTCATGCTTGGCAGTAACGATATCGATCGTTCGAAGAAATTTTACGACGCGCTGTTTACCGCCGTTGGCGGCAAGCCGGGCGTGCAGGACGCCAAGGGCCGGTTAATCTATGCCCATAATGGCGGCCTGCTGCTGATCACCAAGCCGATCGACGGCAAGGCGGCAACCGGCGCCAATGGCGGCACGGTTGGCTTTGCCATGACCGGCCCGGAACAAGCCGATGCCTGGCACGCGGCGGGCGTGGCAGCGGGTGGCATGGCGATCGAAGATCCGCCGGGCATTCGTGCCGGCGGTGCGGGCAAGCTCTATCTGGCCTATCTGCGCGACCCCGATGGCAACAAGCTCTGTGCGCTGCACCGCGTGCCGGCCTAAGCGTCGGCGGCACCGGCGATGTGCGCGGCCGTTCGGCGCACATCGCCACCGCCCGGTTTTGAGGACATTGCATGGCCCATCCGCTGGATCAGGCGCGCTACATCAGCCTGGAGACCTATCGCAAATCCGGCGTGGGGGTGCGGACCGCGGTGTGGTTTGCGGCCGCGCCACAGGGGCCGGACCGGTTTTACGTCTACACCACCGCTGATGCCGGCAAAACCAAGCGCATCCGCCGCAATGGCGCGGTGAAGATCGCCGCCTGCGATATGCGTGGCAAAGTTGATGGGCCGTGGTACGACGCCACGGCGCGCCTGGTTGACGGCGCGGACTTCGCCACCGGCATGCGACTGCTGAACCGCAAATACTGGCCGTGGAAGCGGCTGCTGGATCTGGCCGCCAAACTGTTCAGCCGCCATCAGCGCGCGATGATCTGCATCGCACCAACGGGTGACGCCGCGCGCGGCTGAGTGCTATGCAGGGCGGATCGATGTCCGACCGGGAAACCCTGCCATGACCGAAAGCTTCCGGGCGCTACGCGCCTTCAAAACCGAAAGCGGCGTTGAGGCGCGGTTGGTCTCGTTAACCGACGCCGATCTGATGGACGGCGACGTGACCGTGCGGGTGGACTATTCCACGGTGAATTTCAAGGACGGTCTGGCGATCACCGGACGGTCGCCGATTATCCGCACTTTTCCGCTCACCCCTGGGATCGACTTTGCCGGCGTGGTGGAAAGCTCCGCCCATGCCGGGTTCGCGCCCGGTGACCGGGTGGTGCTGAACGGCTGGGGCGTGGGGGAAAGCCACCATGGCGGCTACGCCCAGCGGGCGCGGGTGAAGGGCGACTGGCTGGTGAAGCTGCCGGATGCCATTTCCACCGCGCGCGCCATGGCCATCGGCACCGCCGGCTACACCGCGATGCTCTGCGTGATCGGGCTGGAACGCAGCGGGCTGACGCCAGACGCTGGCAGCGTGATTGTGACCGGGGCGGCCGGCGGGGTGGGCAGCGTGGCCATCGCCCTGCTGGCCGGCCTTGGCTACCACGTCATCGCCTCCACCGGCCGGGCGGCGGCCGAGGGCGCCTACCTCACCAGCCTGGGTGCGGCGGAGGTGATCGACCGCGCCAGCCTGTCCGCGCCGGGCAAGCCGCTGGGCGCCGAGCGTTGGGCCGGGGCGGTGGATTCGGTGGGCAGCCACACGCTGGCCAATGTGCTGGCGCAAACCCGCTATGGCGGCGCGGTGGCCGCCTGCGGGCTGGCGCAGGGCATGGATCTGCCCGCCAGCGTGGCGCCGTTTATTTTGCGCGGCATCACCCTGGCCGGAATTGATTCGGTGCGCTGCCCGATGCCACGCCGGGTGCAGGCCTGGGCGCGGCTGGCGACCGATCTGGATTTCGCTAAGCTGGACGCCATGACCCGCCCGGCGACGCTGGCCGATGTGCCGGCGCTGGCGCAGGACATTCTGGCAGGCCAGGTGCGCGGCCGCGTTTTGGTGGACGTGAACCAATGACCGAGGCGGACCGGCTGCCAATCGTCGATTGCGCCGCCATCGGCACCGAAGCCGGCGACCGGGCTTTGGCGGCAGAACTGGATACGATCTTCCGCAGCGTCGGGTTCTGCTACTTCCGCAATATCGGCATCGCGCCGGAGCTGGTTGATGGGCTGTTCGCCGCCTCCCGCCAGTTCCATGCCCAGCCGGATGCGGCCAAGCGGGCGCTGGCGATGAATGCCACCCATCGCGGCTACATGGCGCCGAACAGTTCGGTGATCGTGACCTCCACCGTCGCGGCAGTGAAACGGCCGAATAATTCCGAATCGCTGATGCTGATGCACGACGTCGCCCCGGATGATCCGCGCTGGGGCACGGAAGTGCACGGCCCGAACCAGTGGCCGGACCTGCCCGGATTTCGCCCGACGGTGGAAGCCTATGAAGCCGCGATGCGGGCGTTTTGCCTGCAACTGCTGCGGCCGATGGCCTTGGCGCTGGATCTGCCGGCCGATTGGTTCGCGCCGCATTTCGCCCGGCCCACCACCTTTCTGCGCCTGCTGCACTACCCGCCGCAGCCACCCGATAGCCCGGATGACGCCTTCGGCTCTGCCCCGCATACCGATTATGGCTTTCTGACCATTTTATGCCAGGACACCGCCGGCGGGCTGGAAGTGCGCCGCGCCGATGGCACCTGGCTGCAAGCCCCGCCGGTGCCCGGCACCTGGGTGGTCAACGTGGCGGATATGCTGTCCCGCTGGACCAACCGGCGCTGGCAATCCACCCCGCATCGGGTGAAGAACCTGTCCGGCGGCGACCGGTTTTCCTGCCCGTATTTCTTCGACATGGACATGGACAGCGTGGTCGCCTGCGTGCCGGGCGCCACCGAGGCACCGCGCTTCACGCCAGTGCGCTACGGTGATTATCTGATGGAACGGCTGGATAAAAACTACGCCTATCGCAAGGGAACAACAGCATGACGGCCATTCGGCTCGGGGTTATCGGCGCGGGTATCATGGGGGAGCGCATGTTGCGCGCGGCGTTGGACCATGCGGCCGACACGGTGCAGATCGTCGGCGTGTGGGACCCGTCGGCCGCCGCGCGGGCACGGATCGCGGCGGGGTTGCCGGGGGTGAGCCTGGCGGCCTCCGCCGAGGCGTTGATCGCGGCGGCGGACTGCGTCTACATCGCGTCCCCGCCAGCCTCCCACCTGCCGCTTTCGGCCGCCGTGCTGGCGGCGGGCAAGGCGGTGTTCTGCGAAAAGCCGCTGGCGTCCGACGTGGCGGCGGCCGCGGCCTTCGTGGAGAGCGCGCGCGGCAAGCGGGCGGCGGTGAATTTCCCGATGGCGACCTCCTTCGCCGCTGAACGGCTGCGCGGCTGGCTCGCCGAGGGGGCCATTGGCACGCCGCAGCGGCTGGAGATCGAGGTCGCGTTCGCCAACTGGCCGCGCGGCTGGCAGCAGGATGCGGCAAGCTGGCTCGACGGCCCGGCCGAAGGTGGCTTTACCCGGGAGGTGGTGTCGCATTTCCTGTTCCTCACCGGGCGGCTGGTCGGGCCGATGACGCTGGGGGCGCATAGCGCCAGCTTCCCGCAGGCCGGGCGCGGCGAGCGGGCGATTACGGCCACCCTGACCGCCGGCGGCCTGCCGGTGCAGCTGACCGGCGCGGTCGGCAGCACCGAAAAGGACGACCATAATCTGTGGACGCTGACCGGCGACTGTGGCGCGGTGCGCATCCGCGACTGGGCGGCGGCGGAACGGCTGGTGGACGGGGTGTGGCAGCCCGATACCGAAGCCATGCCGCAAGACACCGCCCGCCCGCTGGTGCTGAAGCGGCAACTGGCCGGGGTGGCGGCGATGGTGCGCGGGGAGGCGCATCCGCTGGCAACGCTGGAAGAAGCCTTCGCGGTGCAGCGCGTTGTCGAAGGGATTCTGGCGGCGTAACCTGGCGCCACATAAAAATGGTTGGAGCAGACATGTCCCTCGCCGAACTGGCCCCGACCGGCACGCTGCGTGCCGGGATTAACATGAGCAACTTCCTGCTGGTCAGCGGCGGGCTGGTGGATGGGGTGCCGGTGGGCGTGTCGCCCGACCTGGCACGGGCCATCGCGGCGAAGCTGGGGGTGCCGGTGCAGCTGGTGCCCTACCCCTCCCCCGGCCTGCTAGCCGATGACGCAGGCAAAGGGGTTTGGGATATCGGGCTGATCGGCGCCGAGCCGGCGCGGGCGCAGACGATCGACTTCACCCCGGCCTATGCCGAAATCGAGTCGACCTACCTGGTGCCGGCTGGCTCCGCCATTCAGAGCATCGCCGAGGTGGATCGGCCGGGGGTGCGGATCGCGGTGACCGCGCGGGCAGCGTATGATTTGTGGCTGGAAGCCAATATCAAGCACGCGACGCTGGTGCGGGCCCAGGGGCTGGATGGCGCGTTTGAACTGTTCGTGAACGACAAGCTCGACGTGCTGGCCGGGCTGCGGCCGCGTTTGCTCAGCGATGTGGCCAAACTGCCCGGCGCCCGCATTCTGGACGGGCAGTTCACCGCCGTGCAGCAGGCGGTGGGCACCGCGAAGGGCAATGCCAGCGCGCTGGCGTTTTTGCGCGGCTTCATCGCCGAGGCCAAGACCAGCGGGCTGATTGCCGGGCTGATCGCGAAACATCAGGTGCAAGGGCTTTCTGTGGCGCCGTGAAACCGGTTCCGCTAGAACGCGCGTTTCCTGCCGATGCGAGTCGGCATACCCACCGAAAAGGCTCCCGCCGTGAACCCGACCGATATCGCCCGTGTGCAGGCTTATTTGCGCGCCACCCTCGGCAATGACCGCATCCATATCGACCCGCCGGCGCGCAAAGGCGCCTCGGTGGAAGTGCGCGTCGGCACCGATTTCATCGGCACGCTGCATCGTGACGAGGATGAGGGCGAAGTCTCCTTCACCCTGACGATGGCGATTCTGGAAGAAGACCTGCCGCAGGTGGCGGTTAGCCGGAAATAAGCGCCGCCGCCGCGTCGGCCAGTTGCCCGACCAGCACGCTGATGGTCGCGGCAACAGGCTGGCCCGGGAGCGCGTTGGCTTGCAGCCGCACCGTCCGCGCCATGGCGGGGCGGCTTCTGATGTCGCGGCGCACGGCGATCTGCGCCACCAGCACCACGTTCCCAGCCGGGTCCGCATCCAGGCGCTGCACATCGAGTTCCACCACCCGATCGGCCTCCGTGGCGATGGCACCGGATTCGGTGAAGATGCTGGCCGCGGGCAGGCGCTGCACCAGATCCTCGGCGAACACCCGTTCCAGCATCCGGCCCAGCGGCTCCGCCCAGCGTTCGCTGTCGGACACGTTCAGGCGATAGGCCGATGGGCTGCGCACCAGTTCGGCGCGGTCCAGATAGCCGGCCAGGCCGACGCGGTGCAGTTCGATGCTGATCGGCGGGCTCGGTCGCACCGGGCCGGGCGCGAAGGCCAGGGTGTAGAGTTCCAGCGGCGGTGCGCTGCAACCGGCCACGGCCAAGGCCAGCAGCAGGGTAATCGTGCGAGCCTTCATTGTTTTCCGCCCCCTTCCCGCCCGCGCAACAGCGCGTCCGGATGCGCCCCGAGATAATCCGCCAGCAACCGCATCGACCGGGCGGCGTCGCTGATCTGCCCCAGCAGGCGGGTCACATCGCGCTGAAACGGTGAGGCGCCGCCATAGCCGCTATCCACCGAGACGATCAGCGCGTTGGTGCGGTCGATCGCGGTTTGCAGCCCCTGCGCCAGGTCCGGCAATTTCTTCGCCGTCGGGCTGATGCCGGCTTGCAGGCTGCGGGCGACATCGCGGGTGGCGGCCAGGGTTTCGTTCAGCCCCTTGAGCGTGTCGTGCAACTCCGCGCCATTGGCGATGGCACTGACGCCGTTCAGGGTTTCCGCCAGCCGCGCGCCGATCTGTTCCAGCGGCAGGCTGTTGAGCTTGGCAACGAAATCACCGGCCGAGGTCATAATACCGTCCAGCCCGCTGGTCTGTCCGGGCAGCACGATGGCATCGCCCTCCTGCGCCACCTCGGCCAGGGCGGCGTGCGGCACGAAGGCCATGCTGAGCGCCTGCTGGCCGGTGAGGAAGTTCGCCGTGGTCAGTTCCATGCGCAGCCCGCGCGCCACCAGCCGCCGGGCCACCGCGAGGCTGTCGGTTTCATTCAGGCGGGAGGCGCCGATCTGCGACATGCGTTCGGGCTGCACCTCAAAGCGCACCGTCACGCGCGACGAGGCGCCGGACGGGTCGAAATCCAGCTTGATATCGGTGACGTTGCCGATCTGAATGCCGTAGAGCTCCACCGGCGCGCCGATAGCGAGGCCGCGCACGCTGCCCTCGAACCGGGTGAGCAGTTTGATCCGCTCCCGATAGCCCGCCGCCGCGGCGGCGGCTTCGTCCGCGTAGAGCGGGAACACCGCACCTTCAGCCGGGGGGGAGCCGTCATGCTCCTCCGGCGGGGTATCGAAGGCGACGCCGCCATTGAGCAGCGCCAGCACGCTGTTCACCTTCAGCCGCACCCCTTGCGCGCCTAGATCGACCGCCAGGCCGGAGACATTCCAGAACCGTGAGCCGCGCCGCACCAGCGCATCATACGGCGCCCGCACGAAGGCCTGGATGGTCACGCCCTGGTCGGCATGGTCGAGGGTGTAGGACAGCACCTCGCCGGCCGGAATATCGCGGAAGAACAAAGGCGAGCCGCTGGAGAGCGAGCCGATGCGGTCGGTATGCAAAGTCACGGTGTGGCCGGGCTCGTCCGACCGGATCGCCGGCGGGTCTTCCAGCCCGGTGAAGTTCAGCCGGCTGGCGGCGCCGTGCTCGCTGCCCGGATCGAGTTCGATATAGGCGCCGGAGACCAGGGTATCGAGGCCGGAAATGGTGCCGGCGGTCACGCGCGGGCGCACCACCCATAATTTGGCTTTTTCGGTCAGCAGTGGCTCCGCCTCCCGCCGCATGCGGATGCGGACGACGACGTGGCTGAGGTCGTCGGAGAGGGTGATTTTATCCACCACGCCGAGTTCCACCGCCTTGTGCTTCACCTTGGTCTGGCCGGCTTGCAGCCCGTCGGCGCTGCGCCAGGCCACCGTGATCGCCGGGCCACGCTCGCTCAACGCCTGCCAGCCGAGATAGGCGGCGAGCAGGATGGCAATGGCGGGGATGAGCCAGATCAGCCGGGGGATGCGCGGCAGGTGGATTTCGGCGTGCGGATGGTCGGGCGTGTCGGTCATGGTTTGGTTCCGGCGTCCCACATCAGGCGCGTGTCGAAGCACATCGCAGATAGCATGGTCAGGATGACCACGGCGCAAAAACAGATGGCGCCGGGGCCGGGGGTGATGGTGGCCAGCGCATCAAGCCGCACCAGGGCGGTGAGGATGGAGATCATGAACACGTCGATCATCGACCAGCGGCCCACGGCTTCCACGATCCGGTAGAGCACGGTGCGTTCCCGCAGCCGGCCGCTGGCGCCGCGCTGCGCGCCGACCAGCAGCACGGTCATGCCCACCAGTTTCAGCACCGGCACGGTGATGGAGGCGAAAAACACCAGAGCCGCCAGCGGCCACATGCCGCCCGCCGCGAGCGCGATGACGCCGCTGATGATGGTGTCACTCTCGCCCTGGCCGAACGACACCAGGTTCATCACCGGCAGCAGATTGGCCGGCAGATACAGCACCGCGGCGGCAATCAGCAGCGCCCAGCTTTGGCCGAGGCTGCCGGGCCGTCGGTGATGCAACATTGTGCCGCAGCGCGTGCAGCGCAGCCGGCCGCTGGGCGGCAGGCGGCTGACCTGATGGCAGCAGTCGCAGCCCACCAGCACGCCCGGCCCTGGGCTGGGGGCTTGCGCCGGGGCGAGCCGGTCCCACACCGCGGCATCGTCCAGAAACGTGTCGGTCGCCGCCATCGCCAGCATCAGCCCGCCGAGCGCATAAAGTGCCGCGCCAACTTCCACCTGCGCCATATCGACCAGCTTGGTATAGGCGACGAAGGCGCCGAGCAGGAATACCTCCACCATCGACCAGGGGGACAGAAGCTCCACCCAGCGAAAAACGCGGCGCAGATGCGGCGGCGGCTGGCGCAGGCGCATCATGATCAGCACGTAAATCGTCGCCAGCAGCTTGACCAACGGGGCGCCGATGGTGGTGGCCAGCACGACGATGGCCAATGGCCAGGCGCCGGTGGCGTTTAATTCGGTGGGTCCGGTGGCCAGCCCGGCGAGGCTGTCGCGCCCGCCGAGGCGCAGTTGCATGAACGGCTCCCGCGTGGCCACCAGAAACAGCACCAGCCCGGTCAGCGCCATGGCCAACGCGCGGCCATGCGGGTCCACCCGCCGGCGGCGCAGCACGGCCTGGCAGCGCGGGCAGCGGGCAACGGCATGGCGCGGCAAGGCCGGCAGGCGTTGCAGCAGGCCGCAAGCCTCACATTCACGCAGCCGGCCGGCATAGGAAGGTGGGGGCGCATCCATGCGCCAAGATGTGCCAGCAATACCATGAAAGGACAATCTGGTTCCCATGGCCAAGGCATGGTAATCGGGGCGCACTGCGAGGGGAAAATGGCCATGAAACAACTAGGCTTGGGTGGTTTGTCGCTGGCGTTGGCGCTGGTGGGCTCCGTGGCGGGGGCGCAAACCCCGAAATCGGGCGGCACGCTGAAGATTTATCAGCGCGACAGCCCGGCCAGCGCCTCAATCCATGAGGAAGCGACGTTCTCCAACAACGTGCCGTTCATGGGCATTTTCAACAATCTGGTGATCTTCGATCAGCACATCGCCCAGAACAGCCCGGACACGATCCGGCCGGAACTGGCGGATAGCTGGGCCTGGGGCGATGGCGGCAAAACCCTGACCTTCAAGCTGCATCCCGGCGTGAAATGGCATGACGGCAAGCCGTTCACCGCCAATGACGTGAAATGCACCATCGATCTGCTGCAAGGCAAGCTGGCGGACAAGTTCCGCAAGAACCCGCGCAAATCCTGGTACGACAACGTGCAGGCGGTGGTGCCGAACGGCGATCTGGAAGTGGCCTTCAAGCTGGATCGGCCGCAGCCGTCGCTGCTGTCGATGCTCGCCTCCGGCTACTCGCCGATTTATCCGTGCCACGTCTCCACTGCGAAAATGCGCACCAGCCCGATCGGCACCGGGCCGTTCAAGTTTGTCGAATTCAAGCAGAACGAAGATATCAAGCTGGTGCGCAATCCGGATTACTGGCGCCAGGGCAGGCCGTATCTGGATGCGATCGAATTCCCCATCATCACCAATCGCGCCACCGCCATGCTCGCCTTCATGTCCGGCAAGGTGGACATTACCATGCCGACCGAGGTCACCCAGGCGATCCGGCGGGATATTATGAAGCAGGCGCCGAAATCGGTTTGCATGACCGCGCCGACCAATGTCGGGCTGAACCTGATCGTGAACCGCAACAAGCCGCCGTTTGATAACGCGGATCTGCGCCGGGCGATGGCGCTGACCATCGACCGCAAGGCGTTCATCGACATTCTGTTTGAAGGTGAAGCCGATATGGGCGGCGCGCTGCTGCCGCAGCCGGAGGGCATCTGGGGCATGCCGAAGGATATGCTGGCCACCCTGCCCGGCTATAGCCCCGATGTGGCCGCGAGCCGCACCGCGGCCAAGGCGCTGATGGCGAAAACCGGCTACGGGCCGGACAAGCATCTGGCGATCAAGGTTTCCACCCGCAATCTGGCGACCTATCGCGACCCGGCGGTGATTTTGCTGGATCAGCTGAAGGAAATTTATATCGATGCCGAGTTGGACGTGGTGGAAACCTCCGTCTGGTTCGGCAAGATCGACCGCAAGGACTACACAGTCGGCATGAACCTGACCGGCAATGCGGTGGATGATCCAGACCAGTCGTTCTATGAAAACTATGCCTGTGGCTCGGAACGCAACGTCACCGGCTATTGCAGCCCGGAATTGCAAAAGCAGTTCGATGCGCAGAGCCAGGAAACCGACATGGCCAAGCGCAAGCAGATGGTCTGGTCGATCGACGCGCAGTTGCAGAACGACGTGGCAAGGCCGACCATTGTCTATGGCCGCGCCGCAACCTGCTGGGCGCCGGATGTGCATGGCTACACCGCGATGACCAACACGTCCTATAACGGCTACCGCTTCGAAGACATGTGGCTGGATCGGTGATCGAACCCATGGTTGCAGCATGAGCGGCTATCTGCTCCGACGGGTCGGCTTGATGCTGCTGACCCTGTTCGGCATCTCCATCATCATCTTCGTGCTGTTGCGGCTGGTGCCCGGCAACATGGTCGATATCCTGTTCGACAGCGCGGGCATGGTGGACCCGGCGGAGAAGACGCGGATTGCCGCTGAGCTGGGCTTGGATAAATCCATTCCGGAACAGTATCTGGTTTGGATGAACGGGCTTGTGCATGGCGATCTCGGCTATTCCTACGTTTCGGAAAAGCCGACGATCGAGGAGATTTTGCCGCGCATTCCCGTGACCGGGCGGCTCGCGCTGAGCGCCATCGGCTTCGCCGTGCTGCTGGGCGTGCCGTTCGGGGTGATCAGCGCGGTGCGGCAGAATAGCGGGGTGGATTACGGGCTGCGGGTGCTCTCGCTCGCCGGCCTGTCCATCCCGTCCTTCTGGCTCGGCCTGATGGTGCTGATGGCGTTTTCCGCCCTGACCGGCCGGCTGCCGGTTTATACCGAGGCGCCTGCGACGGTGCTGGATGCGGTGCTGCTGGTGGCGGTGCCGGCGATGACGGTGGGGTTTCGCTCATCGGCGCTGATTATGCGGCTGACCCGGTCGGCCATGCTGGAAGTGTTGCGCCAGGATTATGTGCGCACCGCACGGGCCAAGGGTGCCGGGGCCGGGCGGGTGAACTTCCATCACGCGCTGCGCAACGCGCTGCTACCGGTGATTACCGTTATCGGGCTGGAGACGGCGTTTCTGATCGGTGGGCTGATTGTGACGGAAACCGTGTTCAACATTCCCGGCCTGGCGCGCTTCCTGGTGGAATCGATCCGCAATCGCGACTATCCGATTGTGCAGAATCTGGTGATGCTGACGGCGTTTATTGTGGTGAGCATCAATTTCGCGGTGGATCTGCTGTATGCCGCGCTCGATCCGCGCATCCGGCTGGGGGCATAGCATGGCCGAAACCTATGGCCGCGAACTGCGCCGCGCCGGCGCAGACGCCAACAGCCCGGTGCGCCGGCTGGTGCTGCTGCTGCGCCGTTACCCGCTGGGCGCGGCCGGGGCGTTCATTCTGACGGTGTTTGTGCTGGCGGCGATTTTTGCCGACGCGATCACCTGGCTCGACCCGCTGCGCACCAATGCGCCGGAAAAGCTGATGGTGCCCGGCGGCAAGCATTGGTTCGGCTCCGACGTGATGGGGCGAGATATCTATAGCCGCATCGTGTTCGGCGCACGGATTTCGCTGGCGGTCAGCCTGGGCGCCACCACTTTGGGCTCCGTGCTCGGGGTCGCGGTCGGGCTGGCGAGTGGCTATCTCGGCGGCACGTTCGATTTATGCGTGCAGCGGGTGATGGATGTTTTGCAGGCGCTGCCGCTGCTGGTGCTGGCGCTGGTGACTTCGGCAGCACTAGGGCCGTCGCTGACCAACACGGTAATCGCCATCGCCATCCCGATGATCCCCGCCTCTGCCCGGGTGATCCGGTCCAACACGCTGGCCTTGCGCGAAGCGGCGTTCATCGAGGCGGCACAGGTGCAGGGCATGAGCGAGTGGCGCATCGCCATCCGCCATATCCTGCCCAACACCGTTGCCCCGCTGATCGTGCTGGCAACGGCGCAGTTGGGGTCTGCGATTTTGACCGAGGCGTCCTTGTCCTTCCTCGGCTTGGGCATTCCCGAACCGGCGCCGAGCTGGGGGCGGATGCTGTCGGAATCGGCGGCCGAATACATGCGCACCGCGCCGTGGCTGGTGATTTTTCCGGGTGCGGCAATCAGCTTGATGGTCTTCGGCACCAATCTTTTGGGGGACGCGTTGCGCGATATTCTGGACCCGAGGCAACGCGGATGATTGCTGACCCAATCCTGGAAGTTGCTGGCCTGCGCACGGTGTTTTTCACCGCCGCCGGGCTGGTGCGCGCGGTGGAAGATGTGTCCTTCACCCTGCGCCGCGGCGAAGTGCTGGCGGTGGTGGGCGAAAGCGGCTGCGGCAAGTCGATCACCGCGCTGTCGCTGATGCGGCTGGTCCCCTCCCCGCCCGGCCGGATCGTGGCCGGCAGCGTCAAGCTGGAAGGCCGCGACCTGCTGGCGATCAGCGAGGCGGAGATGCGCGCGGTGCGCGGCAATCTGATGTCGATGATTTTTCAGGAGCCGATGACCTCGCTCAACCCGGTGCTGACCGTGGGCGAGCAGATTGCCGAGACGGTGCGGCTGCACCGCGATGTCAGCAAAGCGGACGCCTGGGCGCGGGCGGTGGAAATGCTGCGCCGGGTGCGCATCCCCGAGCCGGCGCAGCGGGCGAAGGAATATCCGCACCAGCTCTCCGGCGGCATGCGCCAGCGCGCGATGATCGCCATCGCCTTGGCCTGCGATCCGAAAGTGCTGATCGCCGACGAACCGACAACGGCGCTGGACGTGACGATTCAGGCGCAGATTCTCGATCTGATGTTGCAATTACAGCAGGAGAGCGGCACCTCAGTGCTGTTGATCACGCATGATCTCGGCGTGGTGGCGGAAACCGCGCAGCGTGTGGTGGTGATGTATGCCGGGCGCAAGATCGAGGAAGCCAGCGTTGAGGATCTTTTCGCGCGGCCAATGCATCCGTACACGCACGGGCTGATGCGCTCCATCCCGCATCTGGCGGCGATGAGCGGGGCGGTGGCGGAACGGTTGCAGGAAATTCCCGGCATGGTGCCGGCTTTGTCCAACCTGCCCGGCGGCTGTGCCTTTGCCGCCCGCTGCGGCCATGCCGATGCGGCCTGCGCGGCGGGCGTGCCGCCGCTGGAGGAACGCCGACCAGACCATTACGTCGCCTGCTGGCATGCGGGGACCTTGGTATGACCCCGGTGTTGCAGGTTGAGGACCTGAAGAAACATTATCCGGTGAAATCCGGGTTTTTGCGCCGCACCACCGGCACGGTATTTGCCGTCGATGGCGTCAGCTTTTCTATCGCGCCGGGCGAGACGCTGGGGCTGGTGGGGGAAAGCGGCTGCGGCAAATCCACCGTCGCGCGCACGGTGATGCGGCTGGTGGAGCCGACCTCGGGCCGGATTGTGGTGGAAGGCACCGATATCGCCGGGCTGTCGAAAGCGGCGCTGCGGCCGTTCCGGCGCGAAATGCAGATGGTGTTCCAGGACCCGTTTTCGTCACTGAACCCGCGTATGTCCGCAGGCGATATCGTGCGCGAGCCATTGCTGGTACACAATGTCGCCAGCGGCCGCGAAGCCGATGAGCGGGTGGCGGCGCTGTTCGCCCAGGTCGGGTTGCGGCCGGGCCAGATGGGCAATTTCCCGCACCAGTTCAGCGGCGGGCAGCGGCAGCGCATCAGCATCGCCCGTGCTTTGGCGCTGAACCCGCGCTTGATCGTGGCCGATGAGCCGGTTTCGGCGCTTGATGTGTCGATCCAGGCGCAGGTGATCAATCTGCTGATGGATTTGCAGCGCGATCAGGGGCTGGCGTACCTGTTCATCGCGCATGATCTTGCGGTGGTGGAACATATTTCCCACAAAGTCGCGGTGATGTATCTCGGCCGGATTGTCGAATACGCCGACAAAACCAGCCTCTATCGCCGCCCGCAGCACCCGTATACCGAGGCGCTGCTGTCGGCGGTGCCGGTGCCGGACCCGAAATTGAAGCGGCGCAAGCGGCTGTTGGAGGGCGATGTGCCGAGCCCGATGCGGCCGCCGCCGGGCTGCGCGTTTCACACCCGCTGCCCGTATGCCGAGGCGCGCTGCAAGGTGGAGGCGCCGGTGTTACGCGAACTGGCGCCGGGCCATGTCGCCGCCTGCCATTTGCGCTGAGGTTCAGCGTTTGCGGCGATAGGTTTCCGGCGCGAACACGGCGAAAATCACCCCGACCGAGGCCATGACGGCGGAGACGGCGACCAGCGAGGTGACGGCGCCGAACCAGTCCGCCAGCATGCCCAGCAGCACCGGGCCGAGGATGTAGCCGAGGTCGCCGACCATGCGGTAGGTGCTGAGCGTGGTGGCGTTCATGCCCGGCGGTGCGGAATCGGCCGCATAGGCCGTGGGGGCGGAGCCGCCGATGGAACTGGCCGCGCCCCAGATCAGGCAGGCGGCGAGGAACCAGGCGTAGCTATCGGCGACGCAGAACATCAGCATCGCCGCGCAGAAGATCAGGTTGGACGGCACGATCACCGCTTTGCGACCGAAATAATCCACCAGCATGCCCGATGGATAGGCGCCAAGCAGGCCGGCGAGCAGGCCGGCGGCGAGTGAGGTGCCGATGGTCTGCACCGAGAGATGCAGCCGTTCGGTGCCGATCAGCGGCACCAGCGCGAACAGGCCGCCGGTGCGCGACGCCGTGCTCATCAGGTTGATCAGGCAGACCAGCACGAAGCCGCGCTGGCGGGCGAGCGCGTAGACCTGCCACCAGTACGATGCTTTCGGCGCCTTGGACTGCGCCGCGGCGGCGCGCGCCATGTCGCGGGTTTCGGGAATGGCGAACCAGGCCAGCACGGCGGCGAGCAGGCCGGTGATGGCGCCGGCATAAAACGGCGCGGCGAGGCCAAAATGCTCCGACAGCACCCCGCCGGGCAGCGGGCCGATGCCGAGGCCGAAGATGAAGGCGGACATGTAGATCGACAGCATGCGGCCGCGACGCTCTGGTGCGCTGATATCGGCGACCACGATCTGCCCGGTGGTGACGATTAACCCCGCCCCGGCGCCGGTGAGAAAGCGGGCGGCGAGGAATTCGGGGTAATGCACCGCGAATACGCACCAGAGATTGCCGGCCAGGGTGACCGCACCGCCAATGGTCAGCGCCATGCGGCGGCCGTAGCGATCGGCGACCCCGCCGGCCGGGGCGGCGGCGAAAAAGCGGGCAAGGCCGTAAATGCCGACCGCCATGCCGATGGCGGAGGCGGAGACGCCGAAGGATTGCGCGTAAACCGGCAAGGCCGGCACGATGGCGCCGAAGCCCATCTGGTTGATGCCGACCAGCAGGCAGATCCAGACCAGCACCCGGGTTTCGCGGCGGGCGTCCGTCATCCCGCGCGGCCTGCCAGCACACCATCCAGCCAGTCCGACCGCATTTCCGGCACGCTGGACAGCAGCAACTGGGTGTAGGGATGGTAGGGCGGCGCGAACACGGCTTCCGTCTCGCCGCCATCGACCATCTCGCCCTTCAGCATGACGGCGACCTTGTTGGCGATGCGTTTGACCGTGCCGAGATCGTGGGTGATGAACAAATAGGCAATGCCGAGTTCTTCCTGCAGGCGCTTGAGCAGTTTGAGAATTTCCTCGCCGACCAGCTGGTCGAGCGCGGAGGTGACTTCGTCGCAGATGATCAGGTCTGGCTCCGCCGCCAGCGCGCGGGCGATGCCGACGCGCTGCTTCTGCCCGCCGGACAGCGCGCCGGGTTTGCGGTCGATATAGTCGGCCGGCAGGTCCATCATCGCCAGCAATTCCAGCACCCGCGCGCGCACCTCCGCCCGGCTGCGGCGGAAGTAGAACTGCACCGGGCGGCCGATGATTTGCAGCAAGGTTTGGTTCGGGTTCAGCGCCACATCGGGGCTTTGGTAGATCATCTGCACCCGGCGCAACTGCTCGCGGGTGCGGTCTTTCAGCCGGGAGGCGAGCATTTCGTCGCGGAAGCGGATATCGCCAGCCTCCCGCGGCAACAGGCCCATGATGACGCGGGCGAGCGAGGATTTGCCGCTGCCGCTTTCGCCCACCACCGCCAGCGTGTCGCCACGCTGGATGCGCAGCGAGACGTCGTTGACCACGCGCAGCAGGCTGGCATAGCTGGCGACGACGTGGCGCAGTTCCAACAGCGCGCCGCTGTCCTGGGCGTGATGGCCATGCGCCTCAAACCGTTCGGCGACCAGGCGGCGGGTGTAGTCCTGCTGCGGGTGATGCAGGATGGCGTCCGCCGTGCCGTGTTCGACCATGCGGCCCTGGCGCAGCACCATAATCTCATCCGCGATCTGCGCCACCACGGCGAGGTCGTGGGTGATGTAAATCGCCGAGGTGCCGTGTTCGCGGATCAGTTTCCGAAAACTGGCCAGCACCTCCACCTGGGTGGTGACGTCAAGCGCGGTGGTGGGTTCGTCGAAAATCAGGATATCCGGGCGGGCGGCCATCGCCATCGCCGCCATGGCGCGCTGCAACTGCCCGCCGCTGACCTGGTGCGGGTAGCGGTCGCCGAACTGCTCCGGGTTGGGCAGGTCAAGTTCGCGGAACAGGCCGATGGCGCGGCTGCGCGCGGCGGCGGGGGAGAGCAGGCCCTGCTGGATCGGGATTTCGCAGACCTGTTGCAGGATGGTGTGGGCGGGGTTGAAGCTGGCGGCGGCGGATTGGGCGATATAGGCGACGCCGGGCCCGCGCAACGCCCGGCGTTCGGCGGCGGACATGGTGCGGATGTCGCGGCCATGAAAGCGCAGGCTGCCGCCGGTGATGAAGCAGTTGGCGCGGGTATAGCCCAACACAGCGAGGCCGATGGTGGATTTGCCGGCGCCGCTCTCACCGATCAGGCCCAGCACCTCGCCCCGGCGCAGGGTGAAGCTGACATCATCCACCAGCACCGGGCCGGGGCCGGCATCGGTGCGCACTTCTATGCGGAGTTGGCTGACATCGAGGACGAGGTCGCCCTTGGTGCGTTCGGTCATGCGCCTTCCCCATAGCCGCGCGCATGCAATGCCAGCAGCCAATCGACCACGAAGTTGACGCCAATGGTCAGCAGGGCAATGGCGCCGGCGGGGTAGAACGGCGCCGGACTGTCGAGCGCGATGACATCGCGGTAGTCGCGCACCATGCTGCCCCAATCCGCGGCCGGCGGCTGCACGCCGAGGCCGAGGAAGGACAGGGCGGCGACGAACAGGAAGGCGAAGGTGAAGCGCAGGCCGAATTCGGCGATCAGCGGCGCCAGCGCGTTGGGCAGGATTTCCCGGGTGATCACCCACCACAGCCCCTCGCCGCGCACACGGGCGACCTCGACATATTCCAGCGCGCCGATATTGACCGCGAGTGCGCGGGCGAGGCGGAACACCTTCACGCTGTCCAGGCAGGCCAGGGTGACGACGAGCACGGCGAGGTCGGTGCCCATCACCGACAGCACCACGAAGGCGAAAATCAGCGTGGGCATGGCGAGAATGAGATCGACGAAACGGGATAATGCGGCGTCGATCCAGCCTTTGCCGATGGCGGCGGTGAAGCCGCCGATGACGCCGATGGTGAAGCTGAGCACGGTGATCAGCAGGCTGAGGCCGATGGACATGCGGGCGCCGTACAGCAGGCGGCTGAAGATGTCGCGGCCGAGATTGTCCAGGCCAAGCCAGTAGGTTGCGTCCGCCTCCGCCCAGGCATCGCCCACCACATCGGCTTCTGGGAACGGCGCGATCCACGGCGCGAAGGCGGCGGCGAGCAGGTTGGCGACGATGATCAGCAGGCCGATCAGGGCCGGAAGCGGCACACGCTGGCCGAACAGTTTCACCATTAGCGCGCCCGCCGCAGGCGCGGATTGCTGAGAATGGCCATGATATCGGCCAGCAGGTTCAGCAGGATGAACACGCAGGCGAAGATCAGGCCGCACGCCTGCACCACTGGCAGATCGTGCTTGGCGACGGCATCGACCAGCAATTGGCCGAGGCCGGGATAGACGAACACCGCCTCCACCACCACCACGCCAACGATGAGGTAGGCGAGGTTGAGCGCGATGACCGAGATGATCGGCGCCAGCGCGTTGGGGAACGCATGCCGCACCACGACGCGGGATTTCGTCAGGCCCTTGAGGAAGGCCATTTCGATATAGGGGCTGGCCATGATGTTGAGCACGCTGGCGCGGGTCATGCGCATCATATGCGCCACGACCACCAGCACCAGGGTCAGCATCGGCAGGAAGGTGAGGTCCAGCCGTTCCAGCAAGGTGTTTTCCGGCGCGACATTGGCGAGCGAGGGAAACAGACCCCAGCGCACGGAGAGGTATTTCACCAGCAGGTAGCCCACCAGATATTCCGGCACGGAAATGGTGAGCAAGGTGATGAAGTTCACCGCACGGTCGTACCAGGAATTTTGATAGATCGCCGCGAGCAGCCCGAGCAACACCGCCAGTGGCACCGAAACACACGCGGCAAAAGCGGCGAGGAAGAAGCTGTTGCGCAGGCGCGGCGCCAACTCCTCGGCCACGGGGTGCTGGTTGGACAGGCTGATGCCGAGATCGCCCTGCGCGGCGTGGCTGATCCATTCGGCGTAGCGCACCGGCGCCGGACGATCCAGCCCGAGTTGGGCGCGCATTTCGGCGACGTTTTCCGGCGTCGCCGAATTTTGCAGGATCGCGGTCGCCAGATCCCCCGGCAGCAACTCCGTGCCCGCGAAAATGAGCACGGAGGCTGCCAGGACCGTCATCGCGCCAAAGGCCAGTCGCAGCATGACCAGGCGCAACATGGGATGGCGTTCCAGATTACGCCTTCATCCAGCCGCGCACGGTGATGGCCGAGTTGTCCATATCCGACAACGACGCCGGCACCAGGCCGCCGACTTTGCCGTTATGGGCATCGAGGCTGTTGCGGAAAGCGGGGATAAGGGCGGCGACATCGTCGGACATCAGCGCCTGGGCTTCAAACAGGATGGATTTGCGCTTGCCGGCATCGAGTTCGGCGCGAGCGGCGTTCAGCAAAGCGGTGAATTTCGGGTTCTGATAATGGCTTTCATTCCAAGGCGCGCCCGGGCCGTAGCCAACATCGAGCATTTGCGTCGCGGTGGTGCGGCCGGCCCAGTAGCTGACAACGCAGGCGCCCTTCAGCCATACATTGCTCCAGAACCCGTCCGCCGGCTCCTTCTTCACATCGACCTTCAGCCCGGCTTTGGCCAGATTGCCCTGGAACAATGTCGCCATATCCACCGCGCCGTTGAAGGCGGCATCCGAGGACTGAATGGTGACGGTGCCGGCGAAACCGGACTTTTTCAGGTGGAATTTGGCCTTGTCCGGATCATGCGCGATCGGCTTGAGGGCAGTGTTGAAGTTGGCGTCGCCGCGCGGGATCGGGTGGTCGAAGCCGACGCTGCCGTAGCCGCCCATCAGGGTTTTGACCACTTGTTCGCGGTCGATGCCGTATTTCATCGCCAGGCGCAGGTCGTGGTTCTCGAACATCGCGCCTTTGTCTTGCATCAGCGAGACCACGGTGTGCCAGCCACCGGGGGAGACGACGAGTTCATAGCCCTTTTTCGCCTTGATCAGGTTGGCGACCTTGGCGTCCACGCGATTGATCGTGTCCACCTGGCCGGACATCAGCGCGTTCAGCCGGGCGGTGCTGTCGTTGATGACAGTCAGGTCGAACGCATCGAGGAAGCCGCGATCCTTGCGCCAGTAATTCGGGTTGCGGGTGCCATGCACGCGCACGCCGGGCTGGTAGCCGGCAACGGTGAAGGCGCCGGTGCCGACCGGTTTGGTGAAATCCGTGGTGCCTTCCGGCACCATGCGGCAATGGTAATCGGTCAGCACGGCGGGGAATTCGCCGTCCGCCGCTTTCAGGCTGATGGTGATCTGGTTGTCGCCGGTTTTTTTGACGTCCATGATCGCTGAGAACACGCCGGCAGCGCCGGATTTGGTTTTGCCGCGATGCAGGTTGATCGAATAAACCGCATCATCGGCGGTGAAGGTTTTGCCGTTGTGGAAGGTGACACCTTTTTGCAGGTTGAACACCCATTCGGTCGCACCGGGTTTGGCTTCCCAGCTCGCGGCCAGACCGGGCTGGGCGGCATTGCCGGCGCCGGTTTCGATCAGCGGCTCAAAGAAGGCGAAGCCACCGGTGGTGCCGACCGAATCGTTCCAGGTGGCCGGGTCCAGGCTATCGGTGGTGCTGCCACCGCCGATGCCGAGGCGCATGGTGCCACCGCGGCGCGGCGTTTCGGCCGCATGCGCGTCTTCGGTGGCGATGATGACGGATAATGCGGTGGCGCTGGCGCCAAGGGCGGCAGCGCGGCCAAGCAGTTCGCGGCGGCCGATGCGGCCGGCACGGTGCAGCTTTTGCAGGTATTCGATCTGGCTCATGGACGCCTCTTGGTGCAACGGTTGATGGTTTCACACGCCGCATGAGGCGGCGAGGGACGTTTTATTGACGCGCTCCCCTTACGGAGGATCATCGCGGTCGGCGGTATAGACTGTCAACCAGTGCGAAGGGAAACCCCCGGCGTGGCCTGGACTCGCGTTGTCATGCTTTGGTCATATCAGGTTCGGGGAATGGCGTGATGCAGGCAGATATCCTGGCGGTGCTATGCGGGTCGCTGGTGGGGTTTATCCTGGCGCTGATCGGCGGTGGCGGGTCCATCCTGGCGACACCGTTACTGCTGTATGTGGTGGGGCTGCGCGATCCGCATGTGGTGATCGGCACCGGGGCGCTGGCGGTGGCAAGCAATGCCTTCATCAACCTGGCCAGCCACGCCCGCGCCGGGCATGTGCGCTGGGCGGTGGGGGCGGTGTTCGCCTTTAGCGGCGTATGCGGCGCCTTTATCGGATCGACCCTGGGCAAGGCGGTGGATGGGCAGCGGCTGTTGCTGGCCTTCGCCGGGCTGATGGTGGTGGTGGCGCTGCTGATGCTGCGGCCGCGCCAGGACCGTGCGGCCGCTGCCGGCGGGATGGATCTGCGCCGGTCGCTCGGCGTGGGCGGCACCGGGCTGGGGGTGGGGCTGCTGGCGGGGTTTTTCGGCATTGGCGGCGGCTTTCTGATCGTGCCCGGCCTGATCCTGGCGACCCGCATGCCGATGATCGAGGCAATCGGCACCTCGCTGCTGGCGGTGGGGGCGTTCGGGCTGACGACGGCGCTGAATTACGCCTGGTCTGGCCTGGTGGATTGGCCAGTGGCGGGGGAATACATCGCCGGCGGCATATTGGGCGGGCAGTTTGGCCTTCGCGCGGCGGTGCATCTGGCGCGGCAGAAACACACGCTCAACCGGGTTTTCGCCGGGGTGATCCTGGTGGTGGCCGGGTACATGCTCTGGCGCGCCTGAGATCAGTGCCCATTGAGGCTGCGGGATACCTGCCCAAATTCCGGCCGCAATCTTACTGATTGATGAAATTTTGCGCATTTCTTGGCGCGACTGCTGTCAATTTCCTGCGCATTCATTCCCAACAGCTCTGGCATGCCGCTTGCTTAGTCACACCTGGCACCGGCGCGCGCTCTCAGCCTGAACCGGTCCCGTTGTGTCTGTTTGGAACAAGGAAACCGTTCATGGCTTCATTCCGCCAGTGGCTCAGGGGCGTCGGTTTGGCGACCGCCGCCGTCGCCGCGACCCAGTTGTTCACCCCTGCCGCCCAGGCGCAGGCCCCCGCGACCATTAAAATCGGCATTCTGCACTCGCTGTCCGGCACGATGGCGATCAGCGAGACGACGTTGAAAGACGTGATGCTGATGCTGATCGACGAGCAGAACAAGAAGGGCGGCTTGCTGGGCAAGAAGCTCGAAGCGGTGGTGGTCGATCCGGCCTCCAACTGGCCGCTGTTCGCCGAAAAAGCCCGCCAGCTGATCACGGTGGATAAGGTTGCCGCGGTGTTCGGCTGCTGGACGTCGGTGTCGCGCAAGTCCGTGCTGCCGGTGTTCGAGGAAACCGGTGGCATTCTGTTCTACCCGGTGCAGTACGAAGGCGAAGAAAGCAGCAAGAACGTTTTCTACACCGGCGCCGCTCCGAACCAGCAGGCCATTCCGGCGGTTGACTATCTGATGGCCAACGAAAAGGTGAAGCGCTGGGTGCTGGCTGGCACCGACTATGTCTATCCGCGCACCACCAACAAGATCCTGGAAGCGTATCTGAAGTCCAAAGGCGTCGCCGCTGAGGACATCATGATCAACTACACCCCGTTCGGCCACAGCGACTGGCAGAACATTGTCGCCAGCATCAAGAAGTTCGGCTCGGCCGGCAAGAAGACCGCCGTGGTGTCAACCATCAACGGTGACGCGAACGTGCCGTTCTACAAGGAACTCGGCAACCAGGGCATCAAGGCGACCGACATTCCGGTGGTGGCGTTCTCGGTGGGTGAAGAAGAACTCGCCGGCATCGACACCAAGCCGCTGGTGGGCCATCTGACGGCGTGGAACTACTTCGAGAGCGTGAACAACCCGGCCAACAAGGCGTTCATCGCCCAGTGGAAGGCGTACACGAAGAACCCGAAGCGCACCACCAACGACCCGATGGAAGCCCATTACATTGGCTTCAACATGTGGGTGAAGGCAGTGCAGAAGGCCGGCACGACCGACCCGGCGAAAGTGATCGACGCGATGGTTGGCGTGACCGTGCCGAACCTGACCGGCGGCTACTCGGCGATGATGCCGAACCACCACATCACCAAGCCGGTGCTGATTGGTGAAATTCGCGCCGACGGCCAGATGAACACCGTCTGGCAGACCCCGGGCACCGTGGTCGCCAATGAATGGTCGCCGTACCTCGAAGGCTCCAAGGACCTGATCGCCGATTGGCGCGCTCCGCTGTCCTGCGGCAACTTCAACGTGGTGACCGGCAAGTGCGGCGGCGCTTCTAAGTAAGCGTTACCGGCCTGGCCTGAATGGAGGGGACGGGCGCCCTGCCCGCCCCCTTTTTTCTGCCTCATTGCATAACGAGACCCCCCATGACGATGTTGTGCCGCCTGTTGCTGCTGCTGGTGTTGAGCGTTGCCGCCCTGCCCGCACGCGCACAAACCGAGGACGCGTTTGCCGGCCTCGCCTCTGACGATTTCGATGGCATCGGCCAGGCAGTGACCGCTTTGGCGCTGAGCGGTGACAAACAGGCCGCGCCGACCATTCGTGCTTTGCAGGCCGAGGCGTTGTTCGCCGGTGCCGAGGGCGCGCTGCTGATCAAGGCCGAGAGCGGCTACCTTGATGCGCGCACCGGCGCGCCGGTGGCCGATGTGGACGAGGACAGCCTGAACCTGGTGAAGGTGAACAACAAAGTGCGCCGCGCGGTGGAAGCCGGGCTGGGCAGCCTGGATTTGTTCGCCACCACGCCGGAGGTTCGGCGCAAGGCGGCCGGGGCGGTGTTCACGTCGCGCGATCCGGCGATCCTGCCAGCCTTGGCGCGGGCGCTGGCGCAGGAGAAGGATGCGGGCGTCGCGACCGTGATGCGCGAGGCGCAGGCGGCGAGCCTGCTGGAGAGCACGGATGCGACCGAGGCCGACAAGTTGGCAGCGGTGGCGACGCTGCGGCTGCGCGGGGATCTGGAGGCGCAGTCGCTGCTGGCATCCTTGCACGACCAGCCGGCCGCGGTGACGGCGGCGGCGGCGACGGCGATTTCGGCGATTGCCCGGCTGCAACAACTCTGGAGCATCGTGCAGAGTGTGATCTACGGGCTGTCGCTCGGCTCGGTGCTGTTGCTGGCCGCCGCCGGGCTGGCCATCACCTTCGGCGTCATGGGCGTGATCAACATGGCGCACGGCGAGATGGTGATGCTGGGCGCCTACACCACCTTTGTAGTGCAGGAAGTGATCCGCGCCTATGCGCCGGGCTGGTTTGGGGCGAGCCTGTTCATCGCCGTGCCGCTGGCGTTTCTGGTGTCCGGCGCGGTGGGGATTTTGATCGAGCGCGGGTTGATCCGGTTTTTGTATGGCCGGCCGCTGGAGACGCTGCTGGCGACCTGGGGCCTGTCGCTGGTGTTGCAGCAGGCGGTGCGCAGCGTGTTCGGCGCCAATAACCGCGATGTCGGCACACCGGCCTGGATGAGCGGGGCGACGCAATGGGGCGGGGTGACGGTGACGTATAACCGGCTGACCATTGTGGTGTTCGCCTTCCTGGTGCTGGCAGCACTGATGGCGACCTTGCGCTACACCGCTTTGGGTTTGCGGATGCGGGCGGTGACGCAGAACCGGCGCATGGCGGCGGCGATGGGTATTCGCACGCCGTGGATTGATGCGCTGACCTTTGGCCTGGGCTCTGGCATTGCCGGCATGGCCGGGGTGGCGTTGAGCCAGATCGACAATGTCAGCCCCAATCTGGGCCAAGGCTACATCATCGACAGTTTCATGGTGGTGGTCTTTGGCGGGGTGGGCAATTTGTGGGGCACGTTGGTGAGTGCGATGACGTTGGGTATTGTCAATAAATTCCTCGAACCCGTGGCCGGGGCGGTGCTGGGCAAGATTGTGGTGCTGGTGCTGCTGATCCTGTTCATTCAGCGCAAGCCGCGCGGGATGTTCCCGCTCAAGGGCCGGGCGGTGGAAGCATGAGCCGGGCTGCGCTGTGGCTTTGCCTGGTCGCCGTGCTTGCGGGCGCGGTGGTATTGGCGGGGCTGAACCTGGCGGTGCCTGAGGGCGCATCGCTGCATGTTTCAACCTATGTCGTTTCGCTGGCGGGCAAGTATCTGTGCTTTGCCATTCTGGCGCTGGCGCTGGATCTGGTGTGGGGGTTTGCCGGCATTCTCAGCCTGGGCCATGCGGCGTTTTTCGCGCTGGGTGGCTACGCGATGGGCATGTATCTGATGCGCGAGATTGGCCCGCGCGGGGTGTATGGCAATGCAATCCTGCCGGATTTCATGGTGTTCCTGAACTGGAAGGAATTGCCGTGGTATTGGCATGGCTTCGACAATCCCGGTTTCGCACTGCTGATGGCGATTGCGGTGCCGGGTGTGTTGGCGCTGGTGTTCGGCTGGCTGGCGTTCCGCAGCCGGGTGTCGGGCGTGTATCTGTCGATCATCACCCAGGCGCTGACCTATGCGCTGCTGCTGGCGTTTTTCCGCAACGATATGGGGTTTGGTGGCAATAACGGGCTGACCGATTTCAAGGATATTGTTGGCTTCGACCTGCATGCGGATGCGACGCGCGACGGGTTGCTGCTGCTGACGGCGGTGATGCTGGCGCTGATGCTGGTGGTGGCGCGGTTTGTGGTGACGTCCCGCTTCGGCAAGGTGCTGATTGCTGTGCGCGATAGCGAAAGCCGCACCCGGTTTCTCGGCTATCGGCCGGAGCGGTACAAATTGTTCGTCTTCGTGCTGTCGGCGGTGATGTGCGGCATTGGCGGGGCGTTGTACGTGCCGCAGATCGGCATTATCAACCCCAGCGAGTTCTCGCCAGCGAATTCGATCGAGGCGGTGATTTGGGTGGCGGTCGGCGGCCGTGGCACCTTGGTGGGGGCGATTTTGGGCGCGGTGCTGGTGAATTTCGGCAAGACCATCTTCACCGGCGCGCTGCCGGAATTGTGGCTGTTCGCGCTGGGGGCGCTGTTCATTCTGGTGACGTTGCTGCTGCCCAACGGGGTTTTGGGATTGTTCGGCAAGCGGGGGCGCAAGCCATGAGGCGGCCACATGCGGATACGTTGCTGTACCTGAACGGGGTTTCGGTCAGCTTCGATGGGTTCAAGGCGCTGAACGCGCTGAGCCTGGTGGTGGAAAAGGGCGAGATGCGGGCGGTGATCGGGCCGAACGGCGCTGGTAAGACCACGATGATGGACGTCATTACCGGCAAGACCCGGCCGGATGAAGGCGATGTGGTGTTCGGCGAGGATGTGGACCTGACCAAGCTCGACGAGCCGGCGATTGCAGCGCTCGGGATCGGGCGGAAATTCCAGAAGCCGACGGTCTTTGAGCCGCATTCGGTGTGGGACAATCTGCTGCTGGCGCTGGCCGGCGACCGGCGGCCGCGCTTTACCCTGTGGGCGCGGGAGACCGGCGAGGAGCGCGACAAAATCGAGGAGATTTTGACCACGATCCGGCTGGCCGATCTGCGGCATACGCGCTCCGGCGATCTGTCGCACGGGCAGAAGCAGTGGCTGGAAATTGGCATGCTGCTGGCGCAGGAACCGCAATTGCTGCTGGTGGACGAACCGGTGGCGGGGATGACGGATGCGGAGACGGCGCAGACCGCCGATCTGCTGCGCGAGATCAACCGCACCCGCAGCGTGGTGGTGGTGGAGCACGATATGGATTTCGTCCGCGCGCTGGGGGTGAAGGTGACGGTGCTGCATGAAGGCTCGGTGCTGTCGGAGGGCAATCTCGACCATGTGAGCGCCGATCCGAAGGTTATCGAAGTGTATTTGGGACGCTAGGGCATGTTGGAAGTTCAGGCTGTGGACCTGCATTACGGCGCGGCGATTGCGCTGCGGCGGGTGTCATTGCAGGCGCGCATTGGCGAGGTGACCTGCCTGCTCGGCCGCAACGGGGTGGGCAAGACCAGCCTGCTGCGGGCGATTACCGGAGTGCATCCGGTGTCATCAGGCAAAATTCTTTGGAACGGCACCGATATCACCACCTTGCCGACCTATGAGCGGGCGCGGCTGGGCATTGCCAGCGTGCCGCAGGGGCGCGACATTTTTCCGTTGCTGACGGTGCGGGAAAATCTGGAAACCGGCTTCGCGGTGCTGCCGCGACGCGAACATTTTGTGCCGGATGAAATCTACGCCTTGTTTCCGGTGTTGAAGACCATGCTCGGCCGGCGCGGCGGAGATCTGTCGGGCGGGCAGCAGCAGCAGCTGGCGATTGCGCGCGCGCTGGTGATGAAGCCGAAGCTGCTGGTGCTGGATGAGCCGACCGAGGGCATCCAGCCCAGCATCATCAAGGATATCGGCCGGGTGATCGAGCTGCTACGCTCACGCGGGGAAATGGCGATTTTGTTGGTGGAACAATATTTCGATTTCGCCAAGGAACTTGCCCAACGCATCGCGGTGATGGACCGGGGCGATATCGTGCTGCAAGGCGCGCGTGAGGAGCTTGATGAACACGATGTCCGCCGTCGCCTCTCGGTCTGAATTTCAGCGCGCATGGGGGGATTTGCGGGTCACGCTGCGACTGCGGGATGGGCGGACGGTGCTGGAGGATCTGCGCCAGGATGGCTGCCTGAAGGCGCGGTTTCCGCGTCCGGTGGATCTGGCGGAGGTGACGACGCTGAACACCTCTGGCGGGGTGGCGGGCGGCGACCGGTTGCGGATGGCATTCGAGGTCGGCGCCGGGGCTGCGGCCTGCTTTGCCTCCCAGGCGGCGGAGCGGTTTTATCGGGCGTTGCCGGAGGATGCGCCGGCGCGGCTGCGCAGCACCGTGCGGGTGGCCGCCGGCGGGCTGGCGGAATGGCTGCCGCAGGAGAGCATCCTGTTCGACCGCTGCGCGCTCGATCGGGTGCTGGAGGTGGATATGGCCGCCGATGCGCGCTTTATCGGTGTGGAGTCGCTGGTGTTCGGCCGGGCGCTGATGGGCGAGACAGTGCGCGCGGCGCGGCTGGCCGACACCATCCGCATTCGCCGCGACGGGCGATTGCTGCTGCACGACGCGATCCGGCTGGATGGCGATCTGGCAACGGCGATGGCGCGGCCGGCGATTGGCGCCGGGGCGGGCGCGGTGGCAACGCTGCTATATGTGGCACCCGACGCCCCTGCCCGGCTGGACGCGCTGCGCGCGGCCTGGGCGGCGGGCGCAGTGGAGGGCGCGGTGGAGGGCGGCGCGAGTTGCTGGGACGGGATGCTGGTGGGGCGGCTGGTGGCGCGCGATGGTGCGGCCTTGCGCGCGGCGGTTGCCAGTGGCTTAGAGTGTTTGCGCGACGGCCGGGCCTTGCCGCGCGTATGGATGTGCTGAGGAAACAACCATGAATTTGACCCCGCGCGAGAAAGACAAATTGCTGATCGCCATGGCCGCCATGGTGGCGCGCCGGCGCCTGGAGCGTGGCGTGAAGCTGAACTACCCGGAGGCGATTGCGCTGATTTCCGACTACGTGGTCGAGGGCGCGCGCGACGGGCGGTCGGTGGCCGATCTGATGCAGGATGGCGCCAAGGTGATCCGTCGCGACCAGGTGATGGAGGGCATCGCCGAGATGATCCACGATGTGCAGGTGGAAGCCACCTTCCCCGACGGCACCAAGCTGGTGACCGTGCATGAGCCGATCCGCTGAGGAGGTGAGCATGATCCCAGGTGAAATTGAAACCGCCGACGGCGATATCGAACTGAATGTGGGCCTGCCGCGCACCGCGCTGACGGTGGCCAATACCGGCGACCGGCCGATCCAGGTCGGCAGCCACTATCATTTTGCCGAAACCAATCCGGCTTTGCAGTTCGACCGCGCCGCCGCGCGCGGCCAGCGGCTGGATATCGCCGCCGGCACCGCCGTGCGGTTCGAGCCCGGACAGAGCCGGGATGTGGTGCTGGTGCCGTTTGAAGGCGCACGCAAGGTGTTTGGCTTTCGCGGCGATGTGATGGGAGATCTATGATGGCGCGCATCACCCGACGGGCTTATGCCGACATGTTCGGCCCCACCACCGGAGACCGGATGCGGCTGGCCGATACGGCGCTGTGGGTGGAGATCGAGCAGGATTTCACCAGCTACGGCAACGAGGTGAAATTCGGCGGCGGCAAGGTGATCCGCGACGGCATGGGGCAATCCCAGGCCAGCCAGGCGCAGGGCGCGGTGGATACGGTGATAACCAATGTGGTGATCATCGACCATTGGGGCATTGTGAAAGCCGATGTTGCCATCACCAACGGGCGCATCGCGGCGATTGGCAAAGCGGGCAACCCCGATGTGCAGCCGGGGGTGACGATTATCATCGGCCCGGGCACCGAGGTGATTGCCGGCGAGGGCAAAATTCTGACCGCGGGCGGCATCGACAGCCATATTCATTTCATTTGCCCGCAGCAGGTCGATGACGCGATTGCCGCGGGCATGACCACGATGGTGGGCGGCGGCACCGGGCCTGCGACCGGCACGGCGGCGACCACCAGCACGCCGGGACCGTGGCACATGGCGCGGATGCTGCAGGCCGCCGAGGGCTTGCCGGTGAACCTGGCGTTTGCCGGCAAGGGCAACGCGTCGCAACCGCAGGCGTTGGAGGAGATGATCCGCGCCGGGGCTTCGAGCCTGAAGCTGCACGAGGATTGGGGCACCACCCCGGCGGCGATTGATTGCTGCCTGTCGGTCGCGGACGCGTTCGACATTCAGGTGATGATCCATACCGACACGCTGAACGAAAGCGGCTTTGTCGAGGACACTATCGCCGCCTTCAAGGGCCGCACCATCCATGCCTTCCATACCGAGGGCGCGGGCGGCGGGCATGCGCCGGATATTATCAAAGTGGCCGGCCTGCCGAACGTGCTGCCGAGTTCCACCAACCCGACGCGGCCGTACACCGCCAACACGCTCGATGAGCATCTGGACATGCTGATGGTGTGCCATCACCTCGACCCGTCGATCCCCGAGGATGTGGCCTTCGCCGAGAGCCGCATCCGCAAGGAGACCATCGCCGCCGAGGATGTGCTGCATGACATCGGGGCGCTGTCGATGATTTCCTCCGACAGCCAGGCGATGGGCCGGGTGGGCGAGGTGGCGATCCGCACCTGGCAGACGGCGCATAAGATGAAATTGCAGCGCGGGCCGTTGCCGGGGGACACCGCACGGTCTGACAACAACCGGGTGAAGCGCTATATCGCCAAATACACCATCAACCCGGCGATCGCGCAGGGCATGGCGCATGAGATCGGCGATATCAGCGTGGGCAAGCTGGCCGATCTGGTGCTGTGGCAGCCGATGTTTTTTGGCGTGAAGCCGGACATGGTGATCAAAGGCGGCACCATCGTGGTGGCGGCGATGGGGGACCCGAATGCCTCCATCCCCACGCCGCAGCCGGTGCATTACCGGCCGATGTTCGGCGCCTTTGGCCGGGCGATGGCGGCGAGTTGCATCACCTTCGTCTCCGGCGCCGCGCTGGCGGCGGATGTGGGCGGTAAGCTCGGCTTGCAGCGGACACTGTCCGCGGTGCGCAACAACCGCAACATCGGCAAGGCCGACATGATCCATAACAGCGCAACCCCGAAGATTGAGGTGGACCCGGAAACCTATGAGGTGCGGGCGGACGGGGTGCTGCTGACCTGTGAGCCGGCGCAAGAGCTGCCGATGGCGCAGCGTTACTTCCTGTTCTGATGCACAGCCACGCGGTTTTGCCGGCCGGCAGTTGGGATGCGGCGCGCGAGGTAGATCAGGTGCTGATCGACTTCGACCGCCGCTTCCGCCGCCGCATCCGGCTGGAGACGGTGGCCGGCCGGGCGGTGCTGCTCGACCTGGCGCAGGCGGTGCGGCTGCGCGATGGCGACGGGTTGGAAGTGGCCGGGGGCGTGGTGCGGGTGGTGGCGCAGGCGGAGGCGCTGGCGGAAATCCACGCCCATAGCGATGCCGAGCTGGTGCGGATTGCCTGGCACCTGGGCAACCGGCATCTGCCGGTGCAGTTGCTGGGGGACCGCATCCGCATTCGTCAGGACCATGTGATCGAGGCGATGGTGGACGGTTTAGGCGGCCATGTGGAGCGGCTGCTGGCGCCGTTCGACCCGGAAGCCGGGGCTTATGCCGGCGGGCATTCCCATGCGCATGACGACGATGACGACCATCATCACCACTGACCCCGCGCCGCTGCTGCGCCTGCTGGCCTGGATGTCGCCCGCCTTCCCCACCGGGGCGTATGCGTATTCGCACGGGCTGGAATGGCCGGTGGACCGGGGCGAGATTACCGATGGGCCGAGTTTGCAGGCCTGGATTGGCGATATTCTGCGCCATGGCGCCGGGCATAATGATGCGATTTTGCTGCGCCGGGCGCATCGGGCGGCCGGCGATTTCGATGCCCTGGTGGCGGTAGCGGAAATGGCGCTGGCGGTGTGCGCCAGTGCGGAGCGGCGGGCGGAGACGATCGGCCAGGGCAATGCGTTTCTGGCCGCCGCCAGCGCGTGGCAGCCGGTGGGGCTGCGCCGGCTGGCGGACCGGGTGGGCGATCTGGCGTATCCGGTAGCTGTCGGCGCCCTGGCCGGCGCGCAGGGCATTGCTGAGGAGGCCGCCTGCTGCGCGCTGTTGCAGGGCTTTGCGGCCAATATGATATCCGCCTGCGTGCGACTGGTTCCGTTGGGGCAATCCACCGGGCTTGCGGTGCTGGCGGCGCTGGAGCCGGTGATTGTTGCGGTGGCGGCGGCGACCCGCACGGCAACGCTGGCAGATTTGGGCGGCTTCGGCTTTCGTGCCGATCTGGCCGCCATGCATCACGAGACCCAATATACGAGGCTATTTCGCTCATGACACGATCCCAGAATGGCCCGCTGCGTGTGGGTGTTGGCGGCCCGGTTGGCACGGGTAAAACCGCGCTGATGGATGCGTTGTGCAAAATGTTGCGCGAACGCTACGACATTGCCGCGATCACCAATGATATCTACACCAAGGAAGACGCGGAGTTTCTGACCCGCGCCGGGTCGCTGTCCCCCGATCGGATTCTGGGCATTGAAACCGGCGGCTGCCCGCATACCGCGATCCGCGAGGATGCCAGCATCAACCTGGCCGGGGTGACCGAACTGAACCGGCGGTTTCCGGCGCTGGATGTGATTTTGATTGAGAGCGGCGGCGACAATCTGGCCGCGACCTTCAGCCCGGAACTGGCGGATATCACGATTTACGTGATCGACGTCTCCGCCGGGGACAAAATTCCGCGCAAGGGCGGGCCGGGCATTACCCGCAGCGATTTGCTGGTGATCAACAAAATCGACCTGGCGCCGCATGTGGGCGCCAGCCTGGAGGTGATGGACCGCGATTCCAAGCGGATGCGCGGGACGCGGCCGTATTTGTTCAGCAATATCCGCGCTGGGCAGGGCGTGGCGGACATCGCCGCGTTTATCGAGCGTGAGGGTGGGCTGGCGGCGGGGTAGGCAAAAAATCCTTGCAGCGGGATAGGGAAATGGTTAATTAAGATGACATGCCCTCCTCCCTCTCCCCCGCCGTGCTGCCGGATGACCTCGCGGAGGTGGCGCGCAAGCTCGCGGTGATTATGGCCGGGCTGGCCGGTGTGGTGGCGGCGCGGTTTTTGCGCATGCCGGCGCTGGCCGGGTTGATTGTGCCGCTGTGGTGGCGGTTGCAGCGGGTGAGCGGGCGGTTCAGCAAGAAGATGGTGCGGCGGGTGACCGCAGCGAAGCCGCGCCGGGCGGCGGCCCCGCGCGCGGCGGCGAGGCCGCGCAAGCCCGGCGTGCGGCTGCCGGGCGGCAAAGGCTGGTTGGTCCGCGTGCTCGGCTACGAGGCGGCGGGCTATGGCTCGCAACTCGCGCATTTGCTGACCGACCCGGCGATGCAGGCAGCGATTGCCGAGGTGCCCGGCGTTGGCCGGGTGTTGCGGCCGATCTGCCGCATGCTGGCGGTGGACTGGCCGGCGGTGGCGGTGGCGCCGGTGGTGGTGGAGCCTGGAGTGGCTGAGCCGGAACTGGCGCGTGCGGAGGTGCCGATGGCGGCGTTGCGGGTTACCGATACGCCGGCCGCGCCGGAGCTTCGTGTCAAAATTTCCTAGGCATGGCCTGGGTATTTTTGCGTCGATTTCGTTGCGATATCGTTATAAATACGGGCTACGCGCCTGCCGTTCGGCCAGTTGCGCGGCCATGCGGGTGGGGGCATTGGCGGCGCCGAAGCCGGCATAGCCGTCCACGCGCTGCACGATTTCAAAGTAAAACCGATCCTGGAACCCGGCAGTGTAGGCATGCAGAAACTCGCCGGCCTCATCACGGTCATACAGCAGATTGGCGGCTTGCAGTTCGGCCAGGCGTTCGTCCGACAGGGCGAACCGGGCGGCGAGGTCGTCGTAATAATTCGCGGGGATGGTGAGCAGCGGGGCGCCCTGGGCGCGCAGGCTGGCGAGGGTGGCGAAGATATCGGCGGTGTCGAGTGCGACGTGATGCACCCCGGCACCGGACATGGCGGTGATGACGCGGCCGGTGCCGGTGTCCCGGCTTTCGGAGATGTTCAGCGGCAGGCGCAAGGTGCCGTCGGCACTCAGCATGGCGCGGCTGCGGATCAGGCCGAACGGGTCTGGCAGTTCATAAAGCTGCGCCGGTTGCAGGCCGAAGACCGCGCGCCAGAACAGCACGTAATTGTCCATCCGGCCCGGCGGCAAAGCGTGGGCGATGTGATCGACATTCATCGCCGCATCATCCGACGCGTCGGGGAAGAGCACGAAATCATCCTCCCAGATGCTGCGACCGGACGGGTCGGGGCCGACGAGGTAGACCAGGGTGCCATCCGGGGCGCGCACGGCGGGGATGGCGCGCTCGCCCTCGCCGATCTGTTCGCGCCATTCCGGCGACAGCATCGCGGTGGCGCGGTGCACCGCACGGGCGGCATCATCGACCCGCAGCGCCAAAGCGCAGACCGAGGCGCCGTGCATTTCAAAATGCTCCAGCGCCGCGCTGTCCGGTTCGGCGTTCAACACCAGATTGACCCGGCCCTGGCGATAAAGTTCCACCGCCTTGGAGCGATGGCTGCCGGCGTGGCGGAAGCCGAGTTGGCGCAGGAAGCTGGCGAGGGCGGCGGCGGCCGTGCCATCGACGGCGAATTCGATGAACTCCACCCCATCGAACACCGGCGGGGCGGGCTGGGCGGCGACGCCGGCTTCGGCGGTGACCCAGGCGATGGAGCGCAGCCCGTCGCGGGCGGAGATCGGCGCGGGGGCGGCGCGGACGTCGTCGTTAAAAATCTCCAGCGAGATCGGGCCGGCATAGCCGCTGGCCAGCACATCGCGCAGGAAGCTGGCGACCGGCAGATCGCCCTGGCCGGGGAAGTTGCGGAAATGCCGGCTCCAGGACAGCACATCCATCGACAGGCGCGGTGCGTCGGCCATTTGCAGGAAGAAAATGCGCTCGCCCGGCAGCTGGGCGAGGCCGGCGGAACTGTCGCCGAGGGCGAGGGTGTGGAAACTGTCCACGATCAGGCCGAGGGCGGGATGGGCGGCCTGTTCGACGATGCGCCAGGCCTGCGACCAGCGTTGCACGTTGCGGCCCCAGGCCAGCGCCTCATAGCCGACGCGCAGGCCGCGGCGGGCGGCGCGTTCGGCCATTTCGGCGAGGTCGGCGGCGGCGCGGGCGTCATCATCGATGGCGGCGGCCTGCACGTTGCTGCACACCAGCACCAGATCGGTGCCGAGGGCCTGCATGACATCGAACTTGCGTTCGGCGCGATCGAGGTTGCGGGCGCGGATCGGGTCCGGCATCGCCTCAAAATCGCGGAAGGGTTGGTAGATGGAAATCTCCAGCCCTAGATCCTCCACCGCCTGGCGGATGGTGGCCGGGGTTTCCCCGCAGGTCAGCAGGTCGTTCTCAAAAATCTCCACCGCATCAAAGCCGATGCGGGCGGCGGCCTCCAGCTTGTCGAGCAGGGTGCCGCTCAACGAAACGGTGGCGATGGAGGTTTTGTTGGCGCGCCGGGGCGGGAGGGCTTGGGACATGGGGCGATCATAACGGCAAACCGGCGGGGAAAAAATGGGGGCAAGCAAAGTTTAACCAGATGGTCCATATTTGCGCGACGGCTGCGCCAAGGTGCCGCGCAGGTGAGGAAACAGGGGGTGGATTTGGCGACAGGGAAGCGCACGCTGGACCCGGAGCGGACACGCGAGGGGATTTTGGCCGCCGCGCATGAGGAATTCGTCGCCCATGGGCTGAGCGGGGCGCGGGTTGACGCGATTGCCGACCGCACCGCGACGACCAAGCGGATGCTGTATTACTATTTCACCAGCAAGGAAGGGCTGTTTCTGGCGGTGCTGGAGCGGGCCTATAGCCGCATCCGCTCGCTGGAGCCGACGCTGGATCTGAGCGGGCTGTCGCCGGCGGCGGCGTTGCGCAAGCTGACCGATTTCACTTTCGACTACCACGCCGATAACCCGGATTTCGTTCGGCTGGTGCAGATCGAGAACATCCATTTCGGCCGGCATTTGCGGATGTCAGACGCGGTGGGGCGGCTGAATGTGACGGTGATCGAGCTGCTGGGCGATATTATCGCGCGTGGCTGCCGCGAAGGGGCGTTTCGCCACGCGGTCGCGGCGGTGGATGTGCACATGCTGATGAGCGCGATGTGCTTTTACCGCGTCGGCAACCGGCACACGTTCGGGCAGATTTTTGCCGTTGATCTCGACCGGCCGGAGCTGCGGGCGGCGCATAAGCAGCTGGTAGGCGATGCGGTGCTGCGCCTGCTGACGGCGGATTAGGCAGGTTGGATGAGCTGCGCCATGTGGGCGGTCATGCGCTCGGCATCGGCTTGTAGCCCGGTGAAATGGGTGAAGGCGTGGGCGGCCTGGTGCACGGTCATGCCGGTGC
>CAITOL010000065.1 GCA_903893975.1 uncultured Rhodospirillales bacterium
ACAATCATCTCCACCCGCCGCACCATCTCCGGTGCCACCTCGCCAACACGCGCGCGGGGAGAAGTTATTTCCATAAAGTCAAATATACAAACATTCCCGAACCGCTGCAACCCTTTCTTCCCCCTCTCCCGCGCTTGCGGGAGTGGGTCGGGGTGAGGGCAGTCAGTCCAGAAAAATCCTCTCCGATAAGCCGTTCTTTTTGTGAACAAAAAGAACCAAAAAAACGTCATCAATCCCTAGGCTTCGCCGTACACCAACGACCAGCCCAATGCGCACCCAACCAAAGTCAGAAAAGTTTTTTGCTTCTTTTTTCCAAAAAAGAAGCGCTTCCCTTCCCTACCCCCGAACCGGCAACCAAACACTAAACACGCACCCCGCCCCCTCATCGCTTTCTACATACAAATGCCCACGATGCCGGTTGACGATGTGTTTCACGATCGCCAATCCCAGCCCCGTCCCGCCGGCATTGCGGCTGCGTGCTTTATCCACCCGGTAGAACCGTTCCGTCAGCCGCGGCAGGTGCGCGCGCGCAATGCCCGGCCCGTCATCGCGCACCGCCAGCACCACCCCTGCCCCCGCCGGCCAGGTGCCGCCCGGGTTTGGCAGGGTTAGCGACACCTGCACCCGCCCGCCGACCTTGCCGTATTTCAGCGCGTTTTCAATCAGGTTGGTCGCCACCTGCGTTAGCTGGTCGGCATCAGCCGGCACCATCGGCAGGTCCTCGGCGGCCTCGAACACCAGCGTGGTCTGCCGCTCGGCCAGCCGGGGTTCAAACCCGGCCACCACCCGGCGCAGCAGGTCGGCGAGTTGCAGTTTCTCTGCCGGCGGCTGGTGTTCCACCAGTTCGATGCGCGACAGGCTGAGCAGATCGTCAATCAGCCGCCGCATCCGGTCCGCCTGCTCGGCCATAATGCCCAGGAAGCGGGTTTGCGCCGCTTTGTCATCCGCCGCCGGGCCGCGCAGGGTTTCGATGAAGCCGGATACGCTGGCCAGCGGGGTGCGTAGTTCGTGGCTCACATTGGCGACGAAATCCGCCCGCATCTGCTCCACCCGCCGTTCTCGGGTGCGGTCGGACAGCACCACCAGCGCCTGCCCGCCATCGGCCAGCGGCGGGTTGAGGTAGATGACAGTGGCTTGCACCTCGCGTTCCACCGGCACCGGCAGGCTTAGCGCCACGGTTTGGGTGGCCTGCTCGCTCCAGGCTTTGGCGATGGCCTCCCGCAGCACCGGGTTGCGCAGCACGGCGGGGATTTCGTCGCGGAACGCCGCGCGCACGGCGGCATTGGCGCGCTGCACGCTACGGTCGGGTGCCAGCACCAGCAGCGGGTCGGGCAGCCGCTCGATAATCGCGTCATTGGCCCGCAGCAGCGCGCCGATTTCGCTCGCCCGGCTATCCAGGCTGCGCGACAGGCGCTCAATCCCGCGGGTGATGCGCGCCACCGCCGGAATGCGCGGCGCGGCGGCCACGCGCGCCAGGGCCGACCCGCCAGCCATCGCATGGCGCAGGGTCTCCACCAGCAGCTCGATATCATGCGTCCAGATCGCGGCCACCATGAAGGCCCCGGCCGCATTCACCGCAATCCCCAGCAACCCCGGCATCGGCGCCAGATCGCCATGCAGCATCAGCCCGAGCAGCAGCAGAAACGGCACTGCGCCAATGGTCAGCCAGGCCGCGAACAGCCGGGCCGGTTGCATCGCCTACAGCCCCGGCGCGTCGAGTGTGTCCGGCGCCGGCTCGGTCAGCGCCGGCCCGCCGCGCTGCAATTCGAACAGCGCCAGCCCGCGCCGCACCGTGCCATCGGCCTGCAACGCCAAAACCCCGTTCACCCCGGCAAACCCGTTCGCCCGGCACAAGGCGGCGAAGGAAAATCCGCCTTCCTTCAGCAGCACCTTGGCAATCCCGGCGGCGTCATAGGCAAAATCCGCCAGCCCCGGCGCCGGGCTGCCCACCGCCTGGGTATAGGCCGCATCGAAGCTCGCCCGGCTGGCCGGGTCCGGCGCGGCATACCAGGCGCCCAGCAATGGCGCCCCGCCCCGCGCGGTGGCCGATGCCCACAGCGCCGGCCCCAGCACCCGAATGGCCGGCGGGTCGAGGTCGTAATACGGCAGCAGGCTGGCCAGCGTGCCCAGCGTTTCCCCGCTATCGGCTAGCAGCAGCGCATCGAAGGGCGGTGGCGGAATCGGCGTGCGCGCCAGTTCAAACGCATGGCGCCGGCCTTCGGCAGTGCCCAGGGCGCGGGCGGCGCGAATTTGCGCATCCACCGGCCCGCGCCGGCTGGCATAGCCGGAAATCTCCTTCACCGTCGCGTTGATGCTGACCGTCGTGCCGGCATGGAACTGGATCGTCGCTTCTGGCAGGTTCGCCGCGCTGACCACCTGTTGCAGCGCATTGCCCATGGCATGGCCGAAATCGCTATCCGGCAGCACGGCGGCAAAGCGGCGTCTATCCTGCGCCACCGCCGCCAGCACCAGCCGGCGCACCTGCTGGCTCGGGGTAATGCCCAGCGGCCACACGCCGGGCTGCGCCTGCGCGGGGTCGGAGGTAAAGGCCAGCACCCCCACGCCCGCCGCCCGCGCCGGCCCGGCCACGGCGGCGGTTTCCCCCGCCGTCAACGGCCCCAAAATCAACCCGGCGCCCGCCGCGATCGCCGCCTGCGCCGCCGCGGCCGCCCCGTCCGCGGTGCCGAGCGTGTCGCGCACGTCCAGCGGTGGCGCGCCGCTATCCTGGAACGCCAGCTGCGCCGCCCGCACCAGCGCCTGCCCGCGTTCGGCATTCGGTCCGGTCAGCGGTGCCAGCAGCGCCACCCCGCGCCCGGCCGGCGCCACATCCGGCAACGGCGTGGCCGCCACCGGGGCCGGGTGCGCCACCGGCACGATCGGCGCCCGTGGCTGGCTGGCCTGGCCGAGTGTCGAGCCAGCCGGCCCGCCACGCGTCGGCTCGATGGGCTGCCCGCCGCACGCGGACAGTGCTAGAACCGCTGCCAGGAGAATCCATGTCCGACGCATCCACCGCACTCCCTGAAATACCCCGCCGATGCTGACCGCCGCTTACGAAGGGTCCGCGCCGCCAAATGGTCTTGTGCTGGTTCCGACCCCAATCGGCAACCTCGGCGATATCACGTTTCGCGCGATTGCCACATTGCGCGCCGCCGACCTGATCTTGTGCGAGGATACCCGCACCACCGCCCGCCTGCTGGCCGCGCATGATGTGCACGCCAAAGTGGCACCTTTGCACGACCATAATGAAGACGCCCGCATCCCGGATTTGCTGGATCAGCTCCGCCAGGGCAAGCGCATCGCCCTGGTGTCCGACGCCGGCACCCCGCTGGTTTCCGACCCCGGCTTCCGCCTGGTGCGCGCCGCGCTGGAGGCGGGGCTGAACGTCGCGGCCCTGCCCGGCCCCAACGCCGCGCTCACCGCGCTCACCCTCTCCGGCCTGCCGCCGCATCCGTTCCTGTTCCTCGGCTTCCCGCCGCCGCGCGGCGCCGCCCGCCGCGCTGCCTTCGCCAGCCTGCGCGCCGCTGAACGTGCCGGGCTGTCGGCAACGCTGATCTGGTATGAAGCCCCGCACCGCGCCGGGGAAACCCTGGCGGACCTGCTGGCCATGTTCGGCGACCGCCCGGCCGTGCTCGCCCGCGAGCTGACCAAGCATTTCGAACAGACCGTGCGCCTGCCGCTCTCGGACCTCGCAGCGAAATATGCCGAAACCGCCCCGCGCGGCGAAGTCTGCCTGCTGCTCGGCCCCGCGCCGCAGGATGCGGATGACGCGCTGGACCTCGACGCCACCCTGCGCGCCGCTTTGGCCGGCGCCAGCCTGAAACAGGCGGTGGCCGATGTTACCGCCGCCACCGGCCTGCCGCGCAAGCAGGTCTATGCCCGCGCCCTGGCGCTGGCCGCCGAGGCGCCATGACCATCCCGGCGGAACAGGCCGCCACCGCCGCCGCCTTGCAGGCGCTGGCCGGCGTGCCGCCGCTGGAAACCCACATCTCCGCCGTCTTCATCGGCGCTGATACGGTCTACAAGCTGCGCAAAGCGGTGCGACTGCCCTTTCTGGACTTCACCCCGCTGGCAGAGCGCGAACGCACCGCGCGGCGGGAACTGGCGCTGAACGCGGCCGCCGCACCGGGCCTGTATCGCGACGTGGTGCCGATCCGCCGCGCCGAGAATGGCACGCTGCGGCTGGATGGCCCCGGCGCGGTGGTGGATTGGGTGCTGCGCATGGCCCCGGTGCCCGCGCCGGATTTCCTCGACCGCATGGCCGCCGAGGGCCGCATCACCGAAACGCTGCTGGACCAGCTCGCGGACGCCGTCGCCGCCTATCACGCCGCCCTGCCGCCGCTGGCTACCGACCCGCTGCCGGCCTTTGATGCGCTGATCGAAGGCAATGTCGCCTCCGCCCTCAGCGCCGGCCTGCCGCCTGCGGCGGTCGCCGCCTGGCAGGCCGCCATCACCGCCAGCCGCGCCCGCCTCGCGCCGTGGCTCACCGCCCGCCGCACCGGTGGCTTCGTCCGCCGCATCCACGGCGACCTGCATCTCGGCAATCTCTGCCTCTGGCACGGCAAGCCGACCCCGTTTGACGCGCTGGAGTTCGATGAAGCTCTGGCCGAATTCGACCTTGGCTACGACCTCGCTTTCCTGCTCATGGACCTGGAAGCCCGGCTGGATCGTGCCGCCGCCAACCGGGTGCTGAACCGCTATCTGGCGGCGACCGGCGACTGGTCCATCGTCACCGGCCTGCCGCTGTTTCTGTCGCTGCGGGCGATGGTGCGCGCCCATGTCGAACAGCGCAGCGGCCACACGGCGCGCGCCGCGGACTACCTCGCCCGTGCGTTGGCGCCGTTCGCGCCGGCCGAGGATCTGGCGGCCCCGATCGTGCTCGGCATTGGCGGCCTGCCCGGCACTGGCAAATCCACCCTCGCCCGTGCCCTTGCCCCCAGGCTCGGCCCTGCCCCCGGCGCGGTGATCGTGCGCAGCGACGAAATCCGCAAACGCCAGCACGGCGTCGCGCCCGAGCAGAAACTGCCGCCCGACGCCTACACCCCGGCCGCCAGCGCCGCCGTTTTCGCCGAACTCGCCGCCGCCGTGCGCATCCTCGCCGCCGCCGGCCACGCCGTGGTGGCGGACGCCACCTTCATGGCCCCCGCCCATCGCGACGCCCTGGCCCAGGCCGCCGGCACCACACCCTGCCTCGGCATCTGGCTGCACGCCCCGCTGCCGGTGCTGGAAGCCCGCGTCGCCGCTCGCCACGGCGATGCCTCAGACGCCGACGTCATGGTGCTGCGCCAGGCCGCCCGCCACGACCCCGGCCCCGGCCAATGGTGCGCCATCGATGCCACTGACGGCGATACCGCACGGCGCAAGGTTGTGGCTGCGGTGCAGGATGCCTATGTGCTACACGCAGACCACCACGTCCAAAGCTGAGGAGAACCGCCATGGCCATTCGCAAGATCCTGCTGCCGCTCACCGGCACCGCGGCCGGCGAGGCGGCTTTGTCCACCGCGTTGAGCATCGCCAATATCTGGAAAGCCCACGTCACCGCGCTGCATGTCCGCATCGACAGCCGCGACGTCGCCCCCCTGGCCGGTGAAGGCCTGTCCGGCGCGATGATCGAGGAGATGATGTCCGCGACCGAAAAGGAAAGCACCGAGCGCGCGCACGCGGTCCACACCATGTTCGACCGTTTCGTCGCCCAGCATCACGTCACCCTCGCGCCGGGCCGCTGGGGGTCAGACACCGCCACCGCCAGCTTCGCCACCATCACCGGGCGGGAGGAAGATCTCGTCGCCCAGCAGGCCCGGCTGGCCGACCTCACCATCGTCCCGCATCCGGATTCGGGGGAGGATGTCTCCTCGTCCGACGCGCTGCACGCAGTGCTGTTCGATAGCGGCCGCCCGGTGCTGATCTCGCCGCAAGTCGCCCCGCAGGAGATCGGCAAGCGCATTTGCATCGCCTGGAACGGCACCGCCGAATCCGCCGCCGCCGTCCTCGCCGCCCTGCCCTGGATGCGCCGCGCCGACGGGGTCCGCGTGCTCACGTCCGACGAATACCACCGCCGTGGCCCGCAAGCCGCCGATCTGCTGACTTACCTCGCCTTGCACGGCGTGCAGGCGGACATCGCCACCTTCCGCGGTATCGATCGTGAAGTCGGCGCCGGCCTGCTAAAAGCCGCCAGCGATTTCGGCTGCGACCTGCTCTCCATGGGCGCCTATTCCCATTCCCGCCTGCGCCAGCTGATCCTGGGCGGCGTCACCCGGCACGTGCTGGAGAAGTCCAAGCTGCCGGTGATGATGAGCCGCTAACCCCCGCTCAGCAGGGGCGCGCGGCGTTCACCCCAAAGCCGCGCGCCCCGCCGCCTGCAACACCCCGGCCACCGCGCGAAACGTCGCCTTGCGCCCGGAACTGCGCCGCCACACCAGCCCGATCCGCCGATACGGTGCCTCCCCCACCAGCGGCACCGCCGCCAGGTCCAGCCCGCGCAAAATCCCCGCCTCCAGCGCCATTTGCGGCAGCAGCGTCACCCCCAGCCCGTTGGCCACCATCTGCACCAGCGTATGCAGGCTGGTGCCCTGGAAGGTGATGTTCCGCCGCGCCCCATCCAGCGCGCACGCCGCCAGCGCATGGTCGCGCAGGCAATGCCCGTCCTCCAGCAGCAGCAGATCCTCCAGCGCCATATCGCTCGGCTTCACCTGCGCCAGCCCGCTCAGCCGATGCCCCGGCGGGCAGGCGACCCAGAACCGATCCTGCGCGATATCCACCGCGTCGAAATCGCCGAGCGCATAGGGCAGCGCCAGCAGCACCGCGTCCAACTCCCCACCCTCCAGCCGGGCGAGCAACCGCTCGGTCTGGTCCTCGCGCAGATAGAGCTTCAACTTCGGCAAATCCTGCCGCAGCGCCGGCATGACCCCCGGCAGCATGAACGGCCCGATGGTCGGGATCACCCCCAGATGCAGCGTGCCGGACAGCGGATCGCGCGCCGCCTGCGCCAGATCCACCAGATCCTCCCCCTGCTTCAGCATCGCCTGCGCCCGCGCCGCCACCTCCCGCCCCAGCGGCGTCGGCACCACCGACCGCCGCGTCCGTTCCAGCAACGGCGCGCCCAGCACAGCCTCCAACTCGCCAATCCCGGCGCTCAGCGTGGATTGGCTCACCAGACAGGCTTCCGCCGCCTGGCCGAAATGGCAGCGCTCCACCACCGCCACCAGATAGCGCAGCTGTCGTAACGTCGGCAGAGTTTTCATGGCGCGAGTTTAATCGGTTTTTCCGATCAATGACATCGTTATTTTGCGTTTCCCTCGCTTTCTTGATTGCCCTATGTCTCCGCCGTCACCCCCGCCACCAGGCGGGTTCAACCTTACGGAGACCTAAATGTCGCTGATCAACACAGACGTGAAGCCGTTCAACGCCACCGCCTTCAAAGCCGGCAAGTTCATCGAGGTCAGCGACGCCGACCTGAAGGGCAAGTGGTCCGTCGTGTTCTTCTACCCGGCCGACTTCACCTTCGTCTGCCCGACCGAGCTTGAAGACCTGGCCGACAACTACGCCACCTTCCAGTCGCTCGGCGTCGAAATCTACAGCGTCTCCACCGACACGCATTTCGCCCACAAGGCCTGGCACGACACCTCGCCCGCCATCAGCAAGATCGGCTACACCATGGTCGGCGACCCGACCGGCACCATCTGCCGCAACTTCGACGTGATGATCGAAGCCGTGGGCCTCGCCGATCGTGGTACTTTCGTGGTGGACCCGAACGGCAAAATCCAGATCGTCGAAATCACCGCCGGCGGCATCGGCCGCGACGCGCTGGAACTGCTGCGCAAGGTGAAGGCCGCGCAATACGTCCATGCCCACCCCGGTGAAGTCTGCCCGGCCAAGTGGCAGGAAGGCGAGGCCACTTTGGCACCTTCGCTCGACCTCGTGGGTAAGATCTAAGGCATTTTTTTGTGAACAAAAAGAACAAAAAAAGCGTCGTCTAATCCCGGCCTGCGGCATACTCTCGCCCCTGACAGTACGCCAACGGCAACGAAAGCCTAAAGTTTTTTGCTGCTTTTTTCTCAAAAAAGCAGCGCTTCCCGTTGCCCAGGAGCCCGCAAATGTTGGACGCCACCATCAAATCCCAGTTGACCGGCTATTTCGCCCGGATCATCCAGCCGATCGAGCTGGCCGCCGCCCTCGACGATGGCGCCAAATCGCAGGAAATGCTGGCGCTGCTGGAAGACATTGCGGGCCTGTCCGACAAAATCACCCTGGTCCGCCGCGACGATCCCCGCCGCCCGTCTTTCGCCATCAACCGGGTTGGCAGCCCGATCGGCGTGCGCTTCGCCGGGCTGCCGATGGGGCATGAATTCAACTCCCTCATCCTTGCGCTGCTCCAGGTCGGCGGCCACCCGTCGAAAGTAGCCGCCGAAACCATCGCCCAGGTTCAGGCGCTGACCGGCAGCTACCGGTTTGAAACCTACTTCTCCCTCTCCTGCCAGAACTGTCCGGATGTGGTGCAGGCGCTGAATTTGATGAGCGTGCTGAACCCGAACATCCAGCATGTCGCCATCGACGGCGCGCTGTTCCAGGCCGAAGTCGATGCCCGCCAGGTGCTGGCGGTGCCGAGCATCTACCTGAACGGCGAACCGTTCGGCCAAGGCCGGATGAGCCTGGAACAGATCCTGGCCAAGCTGGATACCGGCGCCGAAGCCCGCGCGGCGGACCAGATCAAAGCCAAGCCCGCCTTCGATGTGCTGGTGGTCGGCGGCGGCCCGGCTGGCGCCGCGGCAGCGGTTTACGCCGCGCGCAAAGGCATCCGCACCGGCATCGTCGCCGAACGCTTCGGCGGCCAGGTGCTGGACACGATGGGCATCGAAAACTTCATCTCCGTCTCCCACACCGAAGGGCCGAAGCTGGTCGCGGCCCTGGAACAGCACGTCAAAGACTACGATGTGGACGTGATGAACCTGCAAACCGCCGTGGGCCTGGTGCCCGCCGGCGCGGACGGGTTGGCCGAAGTCCGGCTGGCCAACGGCGCCAGCGTGCAAGCCCGCACCGTCATCCTGTCCACCGGTGCCAGCTGGCGGCAGATGAACGTGCCGGGGGAAGCGGAGTACCGCAACAAAGGCGTCGCCTACTGCCCGCATTGCGACGGCCCGCTGTTCAAGGGCAAGCGCGTGGCGGTGATCGGCGGCGGCAATTCCGGGGTGGAAGCCGCCATCGACCTCGCCGGCCTTGCCGCCCATGTCACGCTGATCGAGTTCGATGCGAAATTGCGCGCCGATGCGGTGCTGCAAACCAAGCTGCACTCGCTGGCCAATGTCACCGTCATCACTTCGGCCCTGACCACCGAAGTGCATGGCGACGGCGCGCGGGTGACCGCTCTGTCGTACCAGGACCGCGTCGGCGGTGCGACCCATCGCGTCATGCTGGATGGCGTGTTCGTGCAAATCGGCCTGGTGCCCAACACCGCCTGGCTGAAAGGCACGCTGGCGCTGAGCCCGCGTGGCGAAATCGAAGTCGATGCGCGCGGCGAGACGTCGCTCCCCGGCGTGTTCGCCGCCGGCGATGCGACCACGGCGCCGTATAAGCAGATCATCATCGCCATGGGCGAAGGCGCGAAAGCCGCACTGTCGGCCTTCGACCATCTGATCCGGGTTGCCCCGGCCACGCTGGCCGAAGCCGCCTGATGGGTGCTTTCCCCATTGGTGCTTTATCCGGGGCTCGGCTAAACCCGCCGGGAAGCTGAGCCCTGGGGTCGTATGCTACGCGGTATTCTCACCATTGGCGGATGGACGGCGGCTAGCCGGGTGCTGGGCCTGCTGCGGGAAACCTTGATCGCCGCGTTGGTCGGCGCCGGCCCGCTGGCCGATGCCTTCGTCATGGCCAACCGCTTCCCCAACATGTTCCGCCGGCTGTTTGGCGAGGGCGCCTTCAACGCCGCCTTCGTGCCGATGTTCGCGGGCATGCTGGCGAAAGAAGGCCAGGACACCGCCGACCGCTTCGCCGCCGAGGCCGCCGCGGTGATGGCGTTCTGGCTGATCGGGCTGACGGTGCTCGCCGAAATTTTCATGCCGCAGGTGCTGGCGGTGCTGCTGCCCGGCTATGTGGCGGATGCCGATGAATTCGCCCTCGTCGTGGCGCTGGCCCGCATCACCTTCCCCTATATGCCGCTGATCTGCCTGACCGCTTTGTGGTCCGGGGTGCTGAACGGCATGAACCGCTTTGCCGCCGCCGCCGCGGCCCCGGTGGTGTTCAACCTCGTCTCCATCGGCTGCATGCTCGGCCTGCGCCACCTGCTGCCCACCGTCGGCCATGCGCTGGCGCTTGGCGTCAGCCTGTCCGGGGTGTTCCAACTCGTGTTGCTGTTGTGGGCGGTGCGGCGCGCCGGGCTGGTGCTGCACTGGCCGCGCCTGCGGCTGAGCGCGGAGGTCCGCACCCTGTTCAAGCGCATGGGGCCCGGCCTGATGGGGGCCGGCATGACCCAGATCAGCCAGCAGATTGATATTGTGATCATCAGCTTCCTGCCCGCCAGCACCGCCTCGGTGCTGTATTTCGCCGAGCGGGTAAACTCGCTGCCGCTGGGCATTATCGGCGTCTCCGTCGGCACCGCCTTGCTGCCCACGTTGTCGCGCCATGCCCAGCTGGGCGAACGGGCCGAGGGCCACGATGCGCTGAACCGGGCGCTGGAATTTGCCCTGGCGCTTACCTTGCCGGCCGCCCTGGCGCTGGTGGCCGCCGGCCGGCCGATCATCGCCACGCTCTACCAGCACGGCGCCTTCGATGCTGCGGCCACCGCTATCACCGCCCAGGCGCTCGCCGCCTACGCCATCGGCCTGCCCGCCTTCGTGCTGCTCAAGCTGCTCACCCCGCCATTTTTCGCCCAGGGGGACACCACCACCCCGCTGCGGGTGGCGCTGTTGTCCATCGCGATCAATCTGGCGCTCAATCTTGCCTTCATGCGCCCATTGCAGCATCTTGGTCCGGCGCTTGCCTCCTCATTATCGTCGTGGATCAATATCGCCGTGCTCGCCGCCCTTCTTCACCGCCGTGGGCTGATGCAGTGGGACCGTCGCCTTCAGCGCGCCGTGCCGCTGATGGTCGGCGCTGGCCTGGTGATGGGCAGTGTGGTCTGGGCCGCCGATCGCTGGGTCTATGCCCCGTTGGCCGCGCAATCGCTCACCCGCCTGGTCGGCCTCGGCATCGTCGTCGCCGCCGGCCTGCTCAGCTACGGCCTGACCGGCCAGCTGATCGGCGCCTTCAACCTGCGTGCTCTCCGCCCCGCCCGATGGCGTAACGCCGCCAAGTGATGAAGGTTTTTTGGTCCTTTTTTCCAAAAAAGGACGGCTTAAATGGCGCTTCTTTCTGGAAGAAGTAGCAAATTTTTTTTGACACACGCTGTCATCGCCAGGACAAAATCTCCCCATGCAACGTATCTTCTCCGGCATTCAGCCGACCGGCATCCCGCATCTCGGCAATTATCTCGGTGCCATCCGCAACTGGGCGGCGCTGCAAAAGGACCATGATTGCATCTACTGCGTCGTGGATCTGCACGCGATCACCCAGCCGCAAGACCCGAAGCTGCTGGCGGACGCCACGCGGGAACTGGCCGCCAGCCTGATCGCTTCCGGCATCGACCCGAAAACCAGCCTGCTGTTTCACCAATCCGCCGTGCACGCCCATGTCCGGCTGGCCTGGATCTTCAACTGCGTCGCCCGCATGGGCTGGCTCAACCGAATGACCCAGTTCAAGGACAAGGCCGGCAAGGACCGGGAAAACGTGTCCACCGGGCTGTTCACCTATCCCAACCTGATGGCGGCCGACATCCTCGCCTACCACGCCACCCGCGTGCCGGTGGGCGATGACCAGCGCCAGCATCTGGAACTGGCCAACGACATCGCGCAGAAATTCAACTTCGATTACGGGGTGGAATTCTTCAAACCGATCGAGGCGGTCATCATGGGCCCGGCTACCCGGGTGATGAGCCTGCGCGACGGCAGCAAGAAAATGTCGAAATCCGATGCCTCCGAACAGGCGCGCATCGACCTGACGGACGACGCCGATACCATCGCGCTGAAAATCCGCCGGGCGAAAACCGACCCGGAACCGTTGCCGAGCGAGCCCGCCGGCCTCGAAGGCCGCCCGGAAGCGCGCAACCTCGTCGGCATTTACGCCGCCCTGACCGATACCGACCATGCCGGCGTGCTGCGCGACCATGGCGGCCAGGGCTTTGGTGCGTTCAAGGGGGCGCTGGCGGATTTGCTGGTGGCGCATCTGTCGCCGATCGCCGCTGAAACCCGCCGCCTGTTGCAGGACCGTGCGGCGCTGGATGCGGTGCTGCGGGAAGGGGCGCAGAAGGCGGCCGCGATTGCGGAGCCGATTGTGGATGAGGCGGAGCGTCTGGTGGGGTTTTTGAAGGTTTAAGGTGTTCTTTTTGTGAACAAAAAGAACCAAAAAAACTTCA
>CAITOL010000066.1 GCA_903893975.1 uncultured Rhodospirillales bacterium
AGCAGATAGGCGGCGGTGGCCAGTGCGGCTTCATCCAGCGCCGCCGTCAGATCGCCGGCCACTTTGGTGCCCGGCGCGTTGTCCAGCACCAAGGTGCCGAAGCTGCCGCCGTCCTGGGTTTGCTCCAGGCTGAGGGTCACGCCCGGCGCATCGGCGGCGACCAGCATCAGCCCGTCGGCGGTGGCAACCAGGAAATCGGCCGCCCCGCCGGCCATGGGGATGAACAGTTTCCGCCCGGTGACGCGGCCCGCGTTGGTGCGCGTGCCGGTGCCGATGTCGAAGCGGTTGGCGCGTTCCTGCCAGGCGGGCAGCACCAGCCTGGTGCCGGAGAGCAGGGCGGCGAGCGCGTCCCCACGCAGCACGCGGGCCGTGATGCCGGCGGAAATCAGCGGCTCCGGCGCCAGGGCGGCCCCGAGTTCTTCCGCCAGGGCGCAGTATTCCGCCATGCCCAGGCCGGCGCCGCCGTCATCTTCGCCCACCAGCAGGCCGGGCCAGCCCATCTCGCAGATCTGCTGCCAGAACGCCGGGTCGAAGCCCGGGTTTTGGAAGCGCAGCGCGCGCACGCGGCGCAGATCGCCGGTGCGCGGCGCCAGTCCGGCCGCCGAATCACGGATCAGGCGGACACTTTCGGCCCGATCGTCAGCCGATCGCTCGGCCGCCAGACTCTCGCTCATGGTCAGTCCTTGAAGATCAGCGGCGCGTCGGTTTTGGCTTGGACGAGTTCGCGGGACACGCCAGGGGCGAGCTCCACCACCTCAAACCCCGCCGGGGTCACGTCGAAGACGCCGTAATTGGTGAACACGCGCTTGACCGCGCCGGGGGCGGTCAGCGGGTAGGTGCATTGTTTCACCAGCTTCGCCGCGCCGTCCTTGGCGTTGTGGTCCATCACCACCCAGAGCCGTTTGGCGCCGGCGGCCAGATCCATCGCGCCGCCGACGGCGGGGGCGCTGTCATTGTCGCTGGTGGCCCAGTTGGCGATGTCTCCGTTATCGGCCACCTGGAAGGCGCCGAGCACGCAGAGATCCAGATGCCCGCCACGGATCATGGCAAAGCTGTCCGCATGGTGCACGTAGCTGCCGCCGGTGCGCAGGGTGACGTGCTGCTTGCCAGCATTGATCAGCCACGGGTCGCGCTCGGCTTCCGGCGGCTTCGGGCCCATGCCCAACACGCCGTTTTCGGAGTGGAACACCACTTCACGGTCCAGCGGCACGTAATCGGCCACCGTGGTCGGCATGCCGATGCCGAGATTGACGTACCAGCCTTCCGGGATGTCCTGCGCGACGCGCTCGGCCATCTGCAACCGGTTCCAGGGCTTCGCTTCGGTTACTGCGTCCATTTTCATTTCTCCAGACACGAGATCACGGGGAGAGTGCGGCGGCTTAGAACGGCGGGTCGCCGTAAGGCACATGCACGACGCGGTCGACATACAGGCCCGGGGTCATGATGTTTTCCGGCTCCAGCGCGCCGAGTTCGACGATGTGCTGGGTTTGCACGATCGTGAGGTCGGCAGCGGTGGCCATCACCGGGTTGAAGTTGCGGCCGGATTTGCGGAACATCAGATTGCCCCAGCGATCCGCCTGCCACGCTTCCACCAACGCCACATCGGCATGCAGGGCGTGTTCCAGCACCATCATGCGGCCGTTGATTTCGCGGACTTCCTTGCCTTCGGCCATTTTGGTGCCGACCCCGGTGGGGGTGAAAAACGCGCCCACGCCAGCGCCGGCGGCACGGATGCGCTCGGCCATCGTGCCCTGCGGCACAATTTCCAGCTCGATCTTACCGGCGCGATACAGCTCCTCGAAAATCGTCGAGGTGGAGCTGCGCGGGAAGCTGCAAATGATTTTGCGGACGCGGCCCAGTTCCATCAGCAGCGCCAGGCCGACATGTCCGCCGCCAGCGTTATTGGCGACCACCACCAGATCGCGCGCGCCACCGTCGATCACGCCTTGCACGAGGTGATTGGGTTGCCCGACCGAGCCGAACCCGCCCAGCAGAATGGTCATTCCGTCCTTAACCCCAGCCACGGCTTCCGCCATGGAGGGGACGATCTTGTTGATCATACGCGCCCCGTCCCTTCTTCAATCGCGCCTATCGGCGTCCTATCCATTCTGCTCGACTTCGATCACGGCATCCACCGCGAACGCGCCTTCACCGTCCGGCATCGCGAGCACCGGATTGAGATCAATCCCCAACAGCCGGTCCCCTGCTTGATGCGCGAACACACTCAAGCGCGCAAGCATCCTGGCCAGCGCCTTGATATCGGCAGGCTTGCGTCCGCGCACGCCGGTGAGCAACGGCGCGGCTTTGATCGAGCGGATCATGGCTTCGGCCACGTCCTCGCCAAACGGGGCGCGGTGGAAGACCACGTCTTTCAGCACTTCGACGAAGATGCCGCCCAGGCCGAACATGGCGATGGGGCCAAAGACCGGGTCGCGGTGAATGCCGAGGATGCACTCCACCCCGCCTTTGAGCTGCTTGGCCACCAGCACCCCGTCCAGCCGGGCGCCGGCCACCGTGGCGCCGCGCTGCATCAGGGTGGCGAAGCCGGCGCGCACCGCGGTCGCGTCGGCGATGTCGAGCAGGACGCCGCCGATTTCCGATTTATGGACGATATCCGGCGACAGGATTTTCAGCACCACCGGGAAGCCGATCTCCTGCGCGGCGGCCACCGCGGCCTCCACCGTGGCGCAGGCGCGTTCCGGGGCCGCGGGAATGCCGGCGGCGGCGAGCAGGGTTTTCGCCTCCGCCTCGCTCGGCGTGCGGTCTGGCAGAGTGAAGGCCGGCACCACCGGCGGGGCGGCTTTGGCGGTTTCGGCGAACGCGTCGCCAAACCGGCCCATCGCGTGCAGGGCGGTCACCGCGCGGCTGGGGTCTTCCATGACCAGGAAGCCGGCGGCTTCATAGCGCTGCTGGGTGGCGCGCGGCGCGAGCACGGACAGCATGAACAGCCGGTCCGGATACTGGGCGATCAGCGGCGCGACCGAGGTCGTCAGCCGGCCCACATTGGCCTCCGTCGCCCCGGCCTGCGACCAGAAGGCGAGCACGGATTTGTAGCCACCATCCACCACCAGCGCTTCGGCGAAGGTGCCGAGCGATTGCGGCTGGTTGGTGATCTGGGCGGTGCAATCCACCGGGTTGCGCGGGGCGCAGAACGGGATGATCGCCCGCAGCCGGTCTTGCGCGTCCTGCGGCATTTCCGGCATCGGCAGGCCGAGCGCCTCCGCCGCATCGCTGATCAGCACCCCGGCGCCGCCGCTGACGGTGAGCACGCCGAGCGTGTTGCCGGCGGGGTAGATTTTGCGCGTGGCGGTCAGCGCGATGTCGATCATTTCCTCGGTCGTGCGGGCGCGCACCACGCCGAATTCGCGCAGCACCGCGTCCGTCACCGCGTCGTCCCCGGCGATGGAGGCGGTGTGCGACTGCGCGGCGGCGGTGCCGAGCGCACTGCGGCCGACTTTCATCATCACGATCGGCTTTTTCGCCGCCTTGGCCGCCGTGAGCGCGGCGAGGAAGCTGTCGGATTCGCGGATGCCCTCGGCGTAGGCGGCGATGACATCGGTGTCCGGGTCTTCGGCCATCCAGCCGATAATGTCGCCGATGGTCACGTCGCCTTCATTGCCGGTGGTGACCATCAGCGGCGTGCCGATGCCACGGTCGCGCATCGCGGCGAAGACGTGGCTGCCATAGGCGCCGGACTGGCTGGCGATGCCGATGCGGCCGGGGATCGGCCAGCCGCTGTCGAAGGCGGCGGAGAAGGTGGCGTAGAACGCCAGCCGGGCATTGAACAGGCCGAGGCAGTTCGGCCCGAGCAGCCGCATACCCGCCCTGCGGGCAATGCCGACCATGCGCGCCTGCGCCGCCGCCCCGGCTTCGTCCACCTCGGCAAAGCCGGCGGACAACATGACGACGTTTTTCACCCCGCGCGCCGCCAGATCGGCCACCGCATCGACCGCGATTTCCGCCGCAACCGCGACAATCGCCACATCCGGCACCGCCGGCAGATCGGCCACGCTGGGGTAGCAGCGCAGGCCCTGCACTTCGTCGCGGCGCGGGTTGACCGGGTAAATCGGCCCGGCAAACCCCTGCTTGCGCATCAGGTCGATCGGCCGGCCACCAATGCGCGCCGGCTCTGACGACGCCCCCAATACCGCCACGGATTGTGGGCTGAACATGCCGGTCAGGCTGGAAAACCGCGAGCTGGTGCTGATTGTCACGACGTCGTTCCCATCATTTGCCCCGATGATGGCCCGGCCGTGCCGGGCGGGGCAAGCCATCCCCGCCCGAATTCGACTACTTTGCCGTCTTGGCGCCCGGCGCCATGTCCGACAGGTCGGTATCGTTGACGGTGAAATGCCCGTCGTCATAGCTCACGCGCCAGACGGTTTCCTTGCCCTTCTGTTCGCCGATGCCTTTGAGGAAAATCAGCACAGGGGCGGCCTGTTTCAGTTCCGGCGTGGCATTGGCGCGCTTGATCAGCGCGTCGATCCCGGTGAGGCGGAATTCGGCCTTGCCGGTGAAATCGGCCGGGGAGGAGACCTCAACCTCGCCACCGCCTTCAAGGCGGGCGACGCCGAGGTCGATCGCCAGATCCTCAAACCCCACGGTCACCGGATTATCCGACAGCAATTGCAGGAACGCGGCCTGCCAGGCGTCGTCGCCGTTGATTTTGCCGTCGATCCCCTGCTGCAACAGCGCGGTGATGGCGGGTTTGGAAATGCCGCTGATGGTGGGTGTCAGGCTGATCTGGCGCGGCATCACGTCGCGCATGGTGGCGGGCACCAAATCTGGCGCGTCCAGCCCCTCAATCAGCATGGGCATGCTGGCTTGCAGGCCACCATCCTCGCTGCCCAGATGCAGCCCGAAGCCGATTTTCTTCAGCCCCACCGTGCCTTCCGCCGCCTTCACCCGAATGCCGGTGGCGGTGTAGTCGGTGTCCAGGCTGTCCATCAGCCCGGACAGGACCTGCAAGGCGCGGGTGGCGGTGGCTTTGGCCGCGTCCGCATCCGGCTTATTCGCCGCCGCCCCGGCCGGGCCGCGCGCCAACGCACTGGCATCCTGCAACAGGCTGCCGAGCTGGCGCAGGGCGAAGTTCTTGATCCGCGCATTGCCGGTCACTTTGTCGATGCCGACAGTGATCGGCGTGCCGCCAGGGGCCAGCAAGTTCAGGGTGGTGCCGGTCTGGCGCTCTTCGCTGCGCAGGGTGATGCGGCCGCCCTCCGTCGGTTGCATCACCGCGTGCGATTCGACCGCCTCAATCCGATAGGTCTGCGTGCCCTGCTTGGTTTCCGTGCGCAGAGTGTAGCCGGTGATCTTGGTATCGCTCGTGGACGTCGTCGCGAGGGTCGGGTCGATCACCAGGCTGATTTTCTGGTCATCCAAAGCCAGCCGGAAGCTCATCGGCCCCGTCGGCTCGGTCGCGCTGGAGCTGACTTCGAGCCTGCTGGGGTAATGGATGTCGTCCAATGCCCAGCGCCCGCCGCTCAGCGGTTTGGCATTGGCGGTCAGCGTGCCGGCATCGAGCGAAAATTCCGGCCCGCCCAGCTTCGCCCAGCCCAATTCCAGCCGCAAATGGTCGCCCTCAGCCGTGATCTTCGGGGTGAGCGCCGCCGAGACGGCGGGCAGGCCGGTCATCTGGTCGAAGAAATCATGCACCGCCTGCTGCAAGGCCGCCGCGTCGGCAGCCGTGGTTTGCGCGTGCACCGGGGCGGCGGTGAGCAGGAGGGCGGCGGCAAAGGTGGGTTTGAGCCAGCGCGAGGGGAGCATGGGCGGGTCCTCGGGGGAGGTGGAGGTTTAGAGGAAGGGAAGATGTTCTTTTTGTGAACAAAAAGAACCAAAAAAACTTCATCAATTGAGTGCCGTTGGCGTAATCTCAACCGGGAGAGTACGCCGTAGGCATCGTGGAGTAAAAGTTTTTTGCTGCTTTTTTTCAAAAAAGCAGCGCTGCCCTAAACCCCTTCAAACCGATACCCATCCCCCTGCTTACGCACATACCCACAATACGGCGCGCCAAAATGCATCGGCATAATCAGCGCATTGCGCTCTGCCGCCCGCGCCAGCACATTGGCGCGCGATTGCAGCGCGCGGCCGGCATCGAGCACGTAGCGGTCGTTCCAATGCGGGTTCGCGACCTGGATGGGGGAGTGCATGGTATCGGTGGAGAACATGCCTTCTTCCCCCTGCGAGCGCAGCCGGAAGGACAGCATGCCCGGCGCGTGGCCAGAGACATCTTCCCCCAGCAGGCAGCCGGCGACTTCCTGGCCGGGTTCGATGAAGTCCACCAGCCCGGCATCCAGCACCGGCAGCACGCTATCGGCAAAGCTGCCGGCCTGCACCATTTTGTCGCCGGCGTCGTATTCGGCCTTCCAGTAATCAAACTCCGCTTTCGGCATCAGGTAGCGGGCATTGGGGAACGCCGGCACCCAGCGGCCATCCTGCTCGACGGTGTTGCCGCCGACATGGTCGGTGTGCAGATGGGTGTGCACCACATGCGTCACCTGATGCGGCGCCGCGCCGGCGGCTTCCAGCCACGGAATCAGCAGGGTGTTGAGCTGGTTCATGCGCGGGGCGGCGCGATTTTTGAAGTTGCCGACGCCGCTATCGATCAGGATGACATTGCCGCCGGCATGCACCACCCAGATCTGAATGGTGACAATGAAGCGATCCATATGCGGCACGTAGTGGTGCGGGGCGAGCCAGGAGGCGTTGGCGGCGATGCCGGCGTCGCGCTCGGCCTTCGATATTTCCGGAAACAGAAATTCCGGCGCATGGGTCGGGCCGGAATATTCGATCACGTTGGTGACGCGGGCGGCGCCGATCTGGCGGGAAAAGATCATCGGTTCAACCTTCGGCGAAAGCGGTGGCGATAACGGACGGGCGGGCGCTGAACGCGGCATGCCAGGCGGCCAGGCGGGGATGGCCTTGCTGCCACGCTTCGGCGGCGAAACGGAAATCCAGATAGGCCAACGCAACCCCGAGCGTGACATGGCCGATGTTGAACGGGGTGGCCGCCAGCGCCTCAGCCTCGGCTTCCAAAGCAGGGATACAGGCGCGGATTTTCGCCTCCCACAGCGCCTGGTGCGGGGCGGAGCGCATCGTGTCCGACTTGTTGCGCTCCGTCAGCCGCAGCAGGGAGATATCGAGCATGCCGCTGCCCAAAGCCTGCCAGCGCAGCGCCTGCATGCGGGCGGGGAAATCGGTGGGGAACAGGCTGCCTTGGGCGTGATGGTTGAGATATTCGCAGACCACAATCGAATCATAGAGATAGCCGCAATCCGGCGTGACCAAAGTGGGGATCTTGCCCAGCGGATTTTCCTGCATCAGCGGCAGATGCGGCTCTGTGCCCCCGACGACGGTGCGCACGCAGGCCAGCCGATCGACCACGTCCAGTTCGTGCGCCACCACCATCACCTTGCGCACATAGGGTGAGCGCGGCGACCAATGCAGCGTCATTTTATCTGTCATCACATCCGAATCCTCCTGCGGCATGTTGGCATCCCTGATGTTGCGGGGCTAGCCTGTCAGCGGGATAGGAAACAGGCGGAACCAGAATGGCGATCGACAAGCGGATCACCGCTGTGGCGGAGAAGTTGCAGGGCATTAAGGACGGGGCGACCGTGATGCTGTCCGGGTTTGGCGGGGCGGGGTTCGCCAATACGCTGATCCTGGCGCTGCGCGATGCCGGGCCGCGCGATCTGACGATGGTGTCGAACTCGGCGACGCATCTGCTCGGGCGCACCCAGGTGCTGATCGAGGCGAATATGGTGCGCAAGGTGATCTGTTCCGCCGCGCGCGGGCGCGGCAAGGAGCTGTCGCCGTTCGAGGAGCAGTGGAAGGCCGGCAAGATCGAGCTGGAAGTGCTGCCGCAAGGCACGATGGCCGAGCGCATTCGTGCCGGCGGCGCGGGGATTCCGGCGTTCTACACCCCGGCCGGGGTGGGCACCGATCTGGTGAAGGGCAAGGAAATCCGCCGCTTCAACGGCCGTGACTATGTGCTGGAAACCGCCATCGAGGGCGATCTGGCGCTAATTCGTGGCGATCTGGCCGACCGGTTCGGCAATGTGACCTTTCGCGGCACGCAGGCGAATTTCGGCCCGGCGATGGCAACCGCCTGCAAGCTGTCGATCGTGGAGGTGTTCGCCACCCAGGCGGAGGCGATCCCGCCGGAGCGGGTGATGCTGCCCGGTGTGTTTGTCGACCATGTGCTCGCGGTGGGGGGACGGTGATGGCCAAGCTCAATCGGCTGCAAATGGCCTGGCGCGCGGCGCAGGATTTGCAGGAAGGCATGGTGGTCAATCTCGGCCTGGGCATGCCGGTGGCGTGTTCGGATTATGTGCCAGCGGGGCGGGAGATTATCTTCCAGTCGGAAAACGGGGTGATCAGCGCCGGGCCGCTGGCGGCGCCGGGGGCGGCGGACCCGGATCTGGTGGATGCGGGCAGCCGGCAGATTACCATCGCGGTGGGGGGATCGGTGATCGATTCCACCGCATCCTTCGCCATGATCCGGGGCGGGCATATCGATGTGACCTTGCTCGGCGCGTTTGAAGTGGCGGCGAATGGCGATCTGGCGAACTGGGACAGCCGCATCCCCGATAAGGGGCCGCTGGTCGGTGGGGCGATGGATCTGGCGGCCTCGGCCAAGGCGGTGTGGGTGATTATGGAGCACACCACCCGCAAAGGCGCGCCGCGTTTGCTGGACCGCTGCACCCTGCCGCTGACCGCGCCGGCCTGCGTGAAGCGGATTTACACCGATCTGGCGGTGCTGTCGGTGACGCCAGAGGGGTTTGTGGTGCATGAGATCGTGCCGGGCGTGTCGCAGGCGGAGTTGCAGGCGGCGACCGGGGCGAAGCTGCACTTCGCGCCCGATTGCGGCGTGTTGCTAAGCCCTGACATTGCGGATGCCGGCTGATGCAGTGGATGGAGCTGGCCGATACGGCCTTGCGCTACGAGCTGTCGGGCAGCGGCGCGACCACGCTGGTGCTGGTGCATGAAATGGGCGGCACGCTGGATAGCTGGGACCATGTGTTGCCGGCGCTGAACCAAGGCCGGCGGGTGCTGCGCTATGACACGCGCGGCGCCGGACAGTCGGAAAAACTGCGGGGCACGGCCGATATCACCGCGATGACCGACGACGTGCGGGCGCTGCTGGACGCGTTGGGGATCGGCGGCAAGGTGGCGATAGCCGGTTGCGCCGTGGGCGGGGCGATTGCGCTGAATTTTGCCCATCGCCATGCCGACCGCACGGCGGCCTTGGTGGCCATGGGCCCGGCGCTGAGCATTCCGCCCGAACGCCACGCGGCGGCGGCCGCCGCCGCGGACCGGCTGGCGGCGGGCACGATGCGCGATGTGGTGGAGGCGAGCCTGGGGGCGAGCTATCCCGCGCATGTGCGCTTCAATGCCGCGCATTACCAGGAATTCCGCGCCCGCTGGCTGGCGAATGATCCGCACAGCTATGCCGCGATCAACCGGATGTTGATCGGGATGGATCTGAACCCGCTTTGCCCGGACCTGCGCTGCCCGGTGCTGGTGATGGCCGGGGCGCATGACCCGCTGCGGCCGCCATCGCTGATCGAGCCGCTATCGCGCACCATTCCCGGCGCCCGCTTCGTGCAGGTGGAAGCCGGGCATTTCATGGCGGTGCAGGCGCCGGCGTTCGTCGCCGCCACCATCAACGACTTTCTGCGCTCGGTCGGGATCTGACCACGACAACCATCACGATAGGGACGAATGATTATGGCCGAAACCAAAGTGCTGTCCGACCTGAATGCGCGGGTATGGAAGATCGAGGTCGCGGTGGGCGACGCGGTGGCGGAGGGCGATGTGCTGATGATCCTGGAATCGATGAAAACCGAGATCCCGGTGGAAGCACCGCGCGGCGGCACGGTGGCGGCCATTTTGGTGCAGGAGGAGGAGGCGGTGGCGGAGGAGCAGCCTTTGGTGGTGCTGGGGTAAGACCCGAGGCAGAAAATCAAGCTCTGGCTATTCTCCGGCCGCATCGTGCCATTGCGCGCGCCGGCCAATTCCCGCATCGTCCGAACCAACAAAGTCTGGAAGGAGCCAGCATGACCCGCCGCGTGATGCCTCGCTTGTTGCTTGCCGCCGCCCTGGGGGCCGGCCTGCAAACTGGATGGACCGTTGCCGCCCATGCGTCAGACCTGACGGTTGCGGTGTCAGACAACGTGATCGGCCTCGATCCGCAAGACCTGAACGACAACCTGTCCCAAGCCGTCGCACGGCTGACGCATGAAGGGCTGTTCCGGCTGGACCGCAACATGAAGCTGGTGCCGGGATTGGCCGAGACCTTCGAGGCCAATGCGACGGCGACCGAGTTCGTGTTCCATTTGCGCCATGGCGTCAGCTTCCCCGATGGCACCCCGTTTGATGCCAGCGTGGTGAAATTCAGCTTCGACCGCGGCGGCAATCCGGCCAACAACCTGAAGCGGCAATCGCTGTTTGTGATGATCGACCACACCGATGTGGTGGACCCTTACACGGTGAAGGTGACGCTGAAATATCCGTTCGGCGCCTTCCCGGCCGATCTGGCGCATCCCGGCGCGATGATCGTCAACCCCAAGCTGGTGGCGCAATGGGGCAAGGATTTCACCCGCCACGCCACCGGCACCGGGCCGTATGAGCTGGTGTCGTGGGAAGCGGATGCGGTGAAGCTGAAGAAGAACACCCATTTCCGCATCGCCGGCCTGCCGAAGATCGACACGCTGACCTATCGCAGCGTGGCGGAAAACGGCGCCCGGCTGGCGATGCTGCAAGCGGGTGAGGCGCAGTTCATCTTCCCGGTGCCGCCGGAGATGATCAAGCTGACGGAGAAAAACCCGAAGCTGGCGCTGTTCGATAAGCCGTCGCTGCTCAGCCTGTTCGTCGATCTGAACAACGCCAAGAAGCCGTTCAACGATATTCGGGTGCGCACGGCGTTGAACCTGGCGGTGGACAAGGCGGCGTATCGCAAGGTGATCTGGAGCGGCTATGCCGACGAGCAGTATTCCCCGATGGCGCCGGGGATTGATGGCTATGTGAAGCTGGCACCCTGGGGCCATGACGTGGCGAAAGCCAAGGCGCTGCTGGCAGAAGCCGGCTACCCGAACGGGTTTGAAGCCACCATCACCTGCACGCCCGCGACCATTTCCAAGCGCACGGCGGAATTCCTGCAACAGCAAATGGCGGCCATCGGCGTAAAGCTGAATGTGGAGGTGCTGGAGGCCGGCGTGCTGACCGCGAAGCTCTACACCAACCCGGCGCCGGAAACGGCGACGATCCAGATGCTGGTGACCGGCTGGTCCACCTCCACCGGCGATGCGGATTGGGGGGTGCGGCCGTTCCTGTGGGGTAAGGGCTTCCCGCCGGTGCTGAACAACTTCTCCTACTACAAGAACCCGGTGGTCGATGAAGCGATCGAGGCGGGGTTGAGCACCGTTGATGCCGCCAAGCGCGCGGCGGCGTATAAAATTGTGCAGGAGCAGGCGTGGAAGGACGCGCCGCTGATCTTCCTCGGCCAGTCGCACAATCTGGCGGCCTATTCGGTGAACCTGAAGGGTGCGTCGATCCGGGGTGACGGGCAGTTCAACCTGGATGATGACGCGACGCTGAACTGATCCATGTTCGAGTACTTGCTACGGCGGCTGGCAGGCACCATTCCGGTGCTGCTGGCCGTCAGCCTGTTCGTGTTCGCCTTCGTCCATCTGCTGCCCGGCGATCCGGCGCGCATGGTGGCGGGGCAGGATGCGTCGTTCGAGCAAGTGGAAAACGTGCGGCGTGAACTGGCGCTCGACCAGCCGCTCTGGGTGCAATATGGCCGCTATCTGAACCAGATGGCGCATTTCCAGCTTGGCCGCTCGATCAAGACGCATGAGCCGGTGGCGGTGATGATCGGGCAGCGGTTCATGCCAACCTTGTGGCTGACCGTTGTCTCTATGGTGTGGGCGGTGATCCTGGGGGTTGGGCTGGGGGTGCTGTCCGGCGTGCGGCGTGGCCGGTGGGAAGATCGGGCGGCGGCAGTGGGGGCGATCCTCGGCATTTCCTTCCCCAGTTTCTGGCTGGGGCTGCTGTTGATCGATCTGTTCTCCGTCCGGCTCGGCTGGTTGCCCACCGGCGGCTATGGCGACTGGACGCATTTCGTGATGCCGGCCTTTACCCTGGGCAGCGCGGTGGCCGCCGTGATGGCGCGCTTTACCCGGTCGGCCTATGTCGAGGTCGCGGCGGAGGATTATGTGCGCACCGCGCGGTCCAAGGGCGTGCCGGAACGCGGCGTGGTCTGGACCCATACGCTGCGCAATGCGCTGATCCCGGTGATCACGCTGACCGGACTGCAATTCGGCTTTCTGCTGGGCGGGGCGATTGTGGTGGAAACCGTGTTTTCCTGGCCTGGGCTGGGGCGGCTGCTGATCGACAGCGTCAGCTTTCGCGATTACCCGGTGATCCAGGCGGAGATTTTGCTGTTCGCGCTGGAATTTGTGCTGATCAACCTGATCGTCGATCTGCTCTACGGCCTGGTTAACCCGGAGATTCGGCTGAAATGAGCGCGCAGTTGCGATCGCCGGCGGCGGAGTTCTGGCGCCGGTTTCGGCGGCAACGGGTGGCGCTGGTGTCACTCGGGGTGATCGTGCTGCTGGTGGCGGCGGCGTTTCTGGCGCCGTGGCTGGCGCCGTTCGATCAGGCAACACCGGATTATGACGCGCTGCTAGAAGGGCCGAGCTGGAGCCATTGGGCCGGCACGGACAGCTATGGCCGGGATATTCTGTCGCGGATGATCTGGGGCGGGCAGGTTTCGTTGACGGTGGGCTTCCTGTCCGTGCTGCTCGGCTGCGTGGTCGGCGTGGCGCTGGGGGTGGTCAGCGGATTTTTTGGCGGCTGGCTCGATGGGCTGATCATGCGGATCATGGACGTCATGCTCGCCTTTCCCGGCATTCTGCCGGCGATTGCGGTGGTGGCGATTCTGGGGCCGGGCATCGTCAACGTGATTTACGCCATCGCCATTTCCGCCGTGCCGGTGTTTGCCCGGCTGGTGCGCGGCACCACGCTGGCGTTGAAGCAGACGCTGTACGTGCAGGCGTCGCGCAGTATCGGGGTTTCGCGCACCAAGCTGATGCTGCGCCATATTCTGCCGGGCACGCTGCCGGCGGTGATTGTGTATGCGTCGTTGCGGATGGGAACGTCGATCCTGACTGCCGCCTCGCTGTCGTTCATCGGGCTTGGCGCGCAGCCGCCCAGCCCGGAATGGGGCGCGATGCTGTCGGACGGGCGCAGCTATCTCGGGGTGGCCGACCACATCACCATCTTCCCCGGCCTGGCCATTCTGGTCACCGTGCTGGCGTTCAACCTGCTGGGGGATGGTTTGCGCGACGCGCTGGACCAGAAATTGCGCTGATGCGGGCGCGGGATTTCGGCCTGGGCTGCGGCACGCTCCCAACCGGGCCGCGCAATGCGATCAGCGATGTGCCGGGGGTGGCGGTGGGGCATTGCACCCTGGCGGACGGCGCGGTGCAAACCGGGGTGACCGCCATCCGCCCGCACCCTGGCAATGTGTTCCGCGACAAGCCAGTGGCCGCGGCCGAGGTACTGAACGGCTTCGGCAAATCGGCCGGGTTGATGCAGATCGAGGAACTCGGCCAGCTCGAAACGCCGATTTTGCTGACCAACACCTTCGGCGTCGGCACCTGCGCCAATGCGCTGATCCGCCGTGCGGTGGCCGAAACGCCGGGGATTGGCCGGCGCACCTCCACCGTGAACCCGGTGGTGTGCGAGTGCAATGACGGCTACCTGAACGACATCCAGGCCATGGCGGTGACCGAGGCGCATGCGCTGGCGGCGCTGGATGCGGCGGCGGCCGACTTCGCCAGCGGCGCGGTGGGCGCGGGCGCGGGGATGAGCTGCTTCGGCTTCAAAGGCGGCATCGGCACGTCGTCGCGGCGGGTAACGTTGGATGGGGTGGCGCATACGCTGGGGGCGCTGGTGCTGGCGAATTTCGGCCGGGCGGGGGATTTGCGGCTGCCCGATGGCCGGCAGGTCGCGCCGCCAGGGCCGGAGGAAGCCGAGCGTGGCTCGGTGATCGTGGTGTTCGCCACCGACGTGCCGCTGGACCATCGACAGCTGCGCCGGGTGATCCGTCGGGCCGGGGTCGGGCTGGCGCGGCTCGGCTCGTTCTGGGGCAATGGCAGCGGCGATGTGTTTGTGGGCTTCACCACCGCCAACCGCACGCCGCATGAGGCGAAGACCGACCTGCTGGCGATGCAGATGCTGGCGGAAAGCAAGATCGACGCGCTGTTTCAGGCGACGGCTGATGTGACGCAGGAAGCGGTGCTGGATGCTTTGGCGGCGGCGGAGACGACGGTGGGCCGGGCTGGGCATCGCAGGGTTGGGTTGGCGGAGGTTCTCAAGGATTAGGGAAGGGTCTTCTTTGTTTGAAAACAAAGAAGCAAAAAAACTTCAAAA
>CAITOL010000067.1 GCA_903893975.1 uncultured Rhodospirillales bacterium
CCGGCGATGAAACGCTGGAACAAGCGCAAATCGCTAAAAAACGCCTGATCGCCACCAAACTGAAGCTCGACCGCCCCGGCCTGGAGGTACTCGATATCGGCTGCGGCTGGGGCGGCATGGCGCTGACCCTGGCCCGCGACTACGGCGCCAAAGTCACCGGCATCACACTCTCCACCGAACAGCTGGCCGAAGCGCAGGCACGAACCGCCGCCGAAGGCCTGCAAGATCGCGTCTCCTTCCAATTGCTCGACTATCGCTCGCTGGACCGCCGGTTTGACCGCATTGTTTCGGTCGGCATGTTCGAGCATGTCGGCGTCGGCCATTACGACACCTTCTTCCAGGTGGTCAGCCGCAGCCTCACGCCCGATGGCATCGCCCTGCTGCACGCCATCGGCCGCTCCGGCCCGCCGGACGCCACCAATAGCTGGATCACCAAATACATCTTCCCCGGCGGCTATTGCCCGGCACTGTCGGAGGTGTTGCCAGCCGTCGAACGCTCCGGCCTGCATACCACAGACGTGGAAATCCTCCGCCTGCACTATGCCGAAACCATCCGCCACTGGCGTCGCCGCTTCGCCGCCAACCGGGACACCATCGCCTCGATCTACGATGAGCGATTCTGCCGCATGTTCGAGTTCTATCTCTGCGGCAGCGAACTTGCCTTTCGCAACGCCGGGCAAATGGTTTTCCACATCCAACTCAGCCACAACCAGGCCGCCGTCCCGCTCACCCGAGACTATCTTGCCGCGGCCTCCGGCGCCACCGCCCCGGACCTCGCCGAGGTATCACCGCTGCGCGCAACCGGCGATTGACACAGCGCGCCATCTCGCGTGTTTCCTCTCTTTCCTTGAATAGGTGAGGCAAGATGCAAAACACGCGGACTGGCGACGGCTTTCACGTCGCCGACATGGCACGGCGGATCCGCGCCGTGGTCGTCGGCTCCATCGGCAATCTGGTGGAGTGGTACGACTTTTACGCCTACGCCGCTTTCCAGCTCTATTTCGCCGCCGCCTTCTTCCCGTCTGCGGACCCGGTGGCGCAGCAACTCAGCGCCTCCGTGTTGTTTGCCGCCACCTTCCTGCTCCGCCCGCTCGGCGGCTGGCTGTTCGGCCATCTCGCCGATCGCTTTGGTCGGCGCATGTCGCTCACCGTTTCAGTGCTGATGATGTGCTTCGGCTCGCTCATGATCGCCGTCGCCCCAACCTACGCCACCATCGGCGTCTGGGCACCCGTGCTGCTCGCCCTGGCCCGCGTGATCCAAGGCATCAGCCTCGGGGGCGAATATGGCGCCTCGGCCGCCTATGTTGCGGAAGTCGCGGACCCCAAGCGGCGCGGCTTCTATTCCAGCTTCCTCTACGTCACCCTCATCGGCGGGCAACTCGCGGCGGTGCTGGTGTTGCTGGCGCTGCAACGCCTCTTCCTCTCGCCGGAAGAATTGCGCGCCTGGGGCTGGCGCATCCCCTTCGTGATCGGCGCCCTGCTCGCGGTGGTCGCCGCGGTCATGCGGCGGGACATGCACGAGTCCGACACCTTCAAAGCGGCACGCGCCGCCGGCAAAACCACCCCCTCGCCGCTTGGCTTTCTGCGCTATCCCCGCGAAACCCTGCTGGTGATCGGCCTGACAATGGGCGGCACGGCGGCCTTCTACACCTACACCACCTATATGCAGAAATTCCTCAAACTCTCGGTCAAACTCAGCGACGACGCTACCACCGCCGTCACCGCCGGTTCGCTGATCTTCGCCATGATCCTACAGCCAATCTACGGGGCCTTGTCCGATCGCGTCGGCCGCAAAGTGCTGCTGGTCGGCTTCGGCATCGCCGGCACGCTGTTCACCATCCCGCTGTTGACCACCTTGCAGGAAACCCGCAGCGCCTGGGTCGCCTTCCTGCTGCTGGCCGCTGCCTGGCTGATCGTCACAGGCTACACCTCGATCAACGCGGTGGTGAAGGCCGAACTCTTCCCCACCGGCGTGCGCGCCACCGGCATCGCCGTGCCCTACGCGCTCACCGTCTCCATCTTCGGCGGCACCGCGGAGCCGATTGCGCTGTGGCTGAAGACCATCGGCCATGAAGGCTGGTTCTACATCTACCTCACGCTATGCATCGCCGCCTCGCTGCTGGTGTACGTGCGGATGCGGGATACGCGGGTGCAGTCGGCGATCGAGGAGCGGTGAAGGAAGCGCTCATTTTTTTGCAAAAAAGGAGCAAAAAACCCTCATTCCACGATGCCTACGGCGTACTCCCACCGGTGAGAGTACGCCGTAGGCCAAGCACTGATGAAAAGTTTTTTTGGTTCTTTTTGTCCACAAAAAG
>CAITOL010000068.1 GCA_903893975.1 uncultured Rhodospirillales bacterium
GAGGCATCGACTCACACATCAATCGAGCCGGGCAAGCAGATTCAAATGACTCGCAAACCTTCCGGACGGACACTAAGAAAATATCAGTATCGCCATAGGCGTTTTTACGAGCGACCGTAGGTATCCTCGAGCCGCACGATATCGTCCTCGCCGAGATAGCTACCCGATTGCACCTCGATCAGCGTCAGCGGAATGCGGCCGGGATTTTCCAGACGGTGCACACATCCCAGCGGCAGATACACGCTCTCGTTCTCATGCACCGCGATCTGCTCGGCATTGCGCGTCACCACGCCCGTGCCTTCCACCACCACCCAATGCTCGGCGCGGTGGAAATGCTTTTGCAGTGACAGCTGCGCGCCCGGCTTGACCACGATGCGCTTGACCTGGAACCGATCGCCCTGGATCAGGCTCTCGTAAAAGCCCCAGGGGCGGTAAACCCGGTTATGCGCCACGCCCTGCGTGCGCTTTTCGGCGCGCAGGCGGTCCACGATTTTCTTCACGTCCTGCGCCCGGTCGCGATGCATCGCCAGCACCGCGTCCCCGGTGACCACCAGCACCACATCTTGCAGGCCCACAACAGCGGTGAGTGTGCCATCGGTGCGCACATAGCAATCCGTTGCGTCTTCGAGCAGAACATCCCCCAGCGCGACATTGCCGCCGGTGTCCTTGGCGCCGAGGTCCCACAGCGCGCTCCAGCTGCCCACATCGGTCCAGCCGACCGATGTGGGCACCACCACCGCGCGATCCGTCCGTTCCGCCACTGCATAGTCGATGCTGATCGACGGGCAGGCGGCGAAGGCCACCGGGTCGAGCCGGCTGAAATCCAGGTCATCGATCCGGCCGGCAACCGCAGGGCGCACCGCATCCAGCAGGTCAGGCGCATGGCGGGCGATTTCGGCAATCAGCGTGGCAGCAGTGAAGACGAACATGCCGGAATTCCACATGTGCCGCCCGCCGGCCAGGAAGGCCGCCGCCGTCGCCGCGTTCGGCTTTTCGACGAATTTATTCACCACATGGGCGCCGGGGATATCGGCCAACGCCTCGCCAACCTCAATATAGCCATAGCCGGTTTCGGGCGCGGTGGGCTGCATGCCGAAGGTGACAATGCGGCCGTCGCGCGCCGCATTAGCGGCAACGGCAAGGGCGGCGTGCAGCGCCGGCAGGTCTTGCACCGCATGATCGGCCGCCATCATCCACAGCACCGCATCCGGATCGGTTTCCGCCACCAGTAAGGCCGCAGCCAGGATCGCCGGGGCGGAGTTGCGCCCCACCGGTTCGAGCAGGATGCGCGCGCCGGCAATGCCCGCTTCACGCAACTGCTCCGCCACCACGAAGCGGTGTTCGTTGTTGGACACCACGACCGGCGGGGCGAAGTCCGCGCCATGCGCCCGCAACGCCGTTTCCTGGATCATGGTATGGCGGCCCAGCAAGGGCCAGAATTGCTTGGGGAAGCTTTCGCGGCTTACTGGCCACAAACGCGACCCGGTGCCGCCGGATAAAATCACCGGGACGATCAGCAAACGCGATGCAGACAAAGGCTCAGCCCTCCAGCAGAAAACAATAAAGCCGGCCTATATCCCGCTTCATTTGCGATTTAAAA
>CAITOL010000069.1 GCA_903893975.1 uncultured Rhodospirillales bacterium
CCCCTACCCAGGTCTTCCTTATGTCCTGGGGTCAAGGGGGCCGCTGCCCCCTAGCGGGTCCAGGGCAGCGCCCTGGCCTTTCTTGCTTTCCTGCCCACCCCATCCAAGGCGCCTGAAATGTCCCAAGAGCCGGTTGTTCGCGTTGGGGTGGTGGTGACGTTTTTGCGCATGGAGCGGCCGCCGGCGGAGGTGGCGCCGGCGTTGCCGGATGGGTGCGAGGTGCGGGTGATCGCCGGGTGTTCGGTGGAATTGTATCGGTTTTTATACGATACCGTCGGCGCCGATTATGTCTGGTGGTTGCGGCGGACGATGCCGGATGCGCAACTGGCGGCGTTGTTGCGCGATCCGCGGGTGAGCATTCACGTGCTGTATCGCGACGGGGTGATTGCCGGGTTTTATGAGTTGGACCGCTCCACGCGGCCGGTAACCAATCTGAGCTATTTCGGCCTGATGCCGGATGCGGTTGGGGCGAATATGGGCCTGGCGTTTTTGCGCCATGCGGTTGATACCGCCTGGCGCGAGGGGGCGCGGGCAGTGACGGTGAACACGTGCACGGCGGATCATCGGCGGGCGCTGCCGAATTATCTGCGCGCCGGGTTCCGCATTGCACGGCAGATGCCAGAGGAATGGCAGGTGCCGGTAAGGCTCGGCTTGGTTATACCGCCCGAACTGATGTTGTCCTGACCCCAGCCACCCAACGGAGCCTGATGATGCGCGCTGTGATGCTGCATGCCGAACACGACCTTCGCGTAGAGGATTTCGCGGTGGGGGATTTGGGGCCGCGCGACGTGAAGTTGCGGGTGCGCAATGGCGGCATTTGTGGGTCCGACCTGCATTACTACCAGCATGGCGGCTTTGGCACGGTGCGGCTGCGCCATCCGATGGTGTTGGGGCATGAAGTGGCGGGCGAGGTGTTGGAGATCGGCGCCGAGGTGACCGCGGTGCGGCCGGGGCAGACGGTGGCGATCAACCCGAGCCTGCCATGCGATGCCTGCCGGTTCTGTTTGATGGGGATGCAGCAGCATTGCCTGGACATGCGGTTTTACGGCAGCGCGATGCGGATGCCGCATGTGAATGGCGCGTTCCGCCAGGAATTGGTGTGCACCGAGGCGCAGGCGGTGCCGGCGGATATGCCGTTTGAGCGGGCGGCGTTTGCCGAGCCGTTGGCGGTGTGTCTGCATGCGGCGCATCAGGCGGGCGATTTAATGGGCGCGCGGGTGCTGGTGACCGGGGCCGGGCCGATTGGCGCGTTGCTGGTGATGGTAGCGCGCGCGGCCGGAGCGGCGGAGATTGTGGCGACCGACCTGATTGATGCGCCGCTGGCGGTGGTGCGCAAGCTCGGCGCCGATGCCGCGTTCAACCTGCGCACGACGCCGGACGCGCTGGCGCCGTTTGCCGCCGATAAGGGGCAGTTCGACGTGGTGTTCGAGGCATCTGGCAGCCCGGCGGCGATTGCCGGGGCGTTTGCGGTGCTGCGGCCGCGCGGCACGCTGGTGCAGGTGGGCAATGGCAGCGGTGAGGCGACGATTGCGATGAACACCGTGGTGGCCAAGGAGTTCAATCTGCGCGGCACCTTCCGCTTCCATGCCGAATTCGGCCAGGCGGTGCAGGCATTGGCGAGCGGGCGGCTGGATGTGACGCCGCTGCTGACCGAGATTGTGCCGATGGATCAGGCGGTGCGGGCGTTTGAACTGGCCGGTGATCGCGCCCGGGCGATGAAGGTGCAGCTGGCGTTCTGATGACCAAGCGGATTGATCCAAGCTGGGTTGTGCTCGCCAGCTTGGAAAATCCGCAGCATGATCGCTGCGTTGACCTGTTCCGCCGGCCAGATGGCAGCCACGGGTTTGAGGAATTTCGCCGTGACCCGGAGGATGCAGGGGCGTGGACCCCGGTGTCATATTTCTCCGGGGCGCGGTTCGAGAGTGCCGCTGCGGCGTTGCAGGCGGCGCGGGCGGCGGTGCCGTGGCTGGTCGCGGATTAGCCCAACGCGGCTTTGACCGTCGCGTAGCCGAGCTGGGCGTATTTGAGCGGGTTGGCCACGGCCGGGTCTTGTTCGGCTTCCACCACCACCCAGCCGCTATAGCCCGGCAGGGCCTGAAAGACGGCGGGGAAGTTCACCATGCCGTCACCGGGCACGGTGTAGACGCCGGCGATGACGGCGTTGAGGAAGCTCCAATCCCCGGCATTGGCGGCGGCCATCACATCTGGGCGCACGTCTTTGGCGTGGACATGGGCAACGCGGGCGCGGTGGCGCTGCGCGAGGGCGACCGGGTCGGCGCCGCCCCAGGTGGCGTGGCCGGTATCTAGCAGCAGTTTTACCGCCGGGCCGGTGAGCGCCATCATGCGGTCGATTTCCGTTTCGGTCTGTATGCGGGTGCCCATGTGGTGGTGCACCACCAGGTCCAGCCCTTCGGCGGCGACGGCTTCGGCAAGCTTGGTCAGCCGGGCGCCCCAGGGCGCCCAGTCTGCCTCGGCCATGACCGGGCGTTGCGACAGCGCGATGGGCTGGCTGCCGTGCACGGTGCCGGTGGTTTCGGCGAAAATCAGCACGTTGCAGCCCATGGCTTTCAGCAGATCGAGATGCGGGCGCATGGCGGCCAATTCGGCCGGGGCATCGCGGGTGATGAGTTCGCCGGAATACCAGCCGGAGACCAGCGCCAGATCATGCGCGGCAAGAATGGGCTGCAACTGGCTGGCATTGCGGGGGAATTTATTGCCGAGTTCGATGCCGACATAGCCGGCGCTGCGGGCTTCGGACAGGCAGGTTTCCAGCGGCGTGGCCCCGCCGAGCTCGGGCAGGTCGTCATTCGACCAGGCGATGGGGTTGGTGCCGATGCGGATGGCCATCTTCAGTCTCCTAGCCGCTGGGCGCGGCGGTTGGCATCATATTGGGCGCGGGCGGCGCGCACTTCGGGGCGGGCCGAGACTTCGGGCACGGCGACATCCCACCAATGGCCGCCGGCTTCGGTGCTGGCGGCGGGGTCGGTTTGCAGCACAATCACCGTGCTACGGTCCGCCGTGCGTGCGGTGGCGAGGGCGGCGCTGAAGCTGGCCAGCGTGTCGGCGTGCAGTGCGATGGCGCCGAGGCCGGCGGCTTGGGCGACAAAATCCAGCACGGGCAGGGTGTTATGGCGCGCGGTTACCAGCAGGTTGTTGAAGCTGGCGCCGCCGGTGCCGCGTTGCAACCTCTCGATACAGCCGAAGCCGCCATTGTCGAGCAGCACCACGATCAACTTCAGCCCGAGCATGACGGAGGTGAAAAGCTCGGCATTGGCCATCAGCCAGCTACCGTCGCCGAGCATGACCACCACTTCGCGCGTGGGCAGCGCGAGTTTGACCCCGAGGCCGCCGGCGATTTCATAGCCCATGGTGGAATAGCCGTATTCCAGGTGGTAGCTGCCGGGGCGGCCGGCTTGCCAGAGCTTGTGCAGTTCCCCCGGCAGTCCGCCGGCGGCGGCGACAATGACGGTGTCATCCCGCGCCCAGGCCTGCACGGCGCCGATCACCTGCGCGTCGGTTGGGGTGGCGTTGCCGGGGGCGGTAATGGCGGTGACGGCATCCCGCCAGGCGGGCAGGCGACCTTGGCAGGCGGCGGTCCAGGCGGCGGGGGCGGCGTGGTTGCCGAGTTCGGCGTGCAGGCTGGCGAGGCCTTCCAGCGCGTCGGCCACCAGCGGGCGGGCGAGGTGTTTGCCGGCATCAAACGGTTGCACGTTCAGGCCGACCAGCACCCGGGTGGGGTTGCCGAAGGCGGCCCAGGAGCCGGTGGTGAAATCGGCCAGCCGGGTGCCGATGGCGAGGATGAGATCGGCCTCCGCCGCTGCCGCGTTGGCGGGGGCGGTGCCGGTGACGCCGATGGCGCCGAGGTTGAGCGGGTGGCTGTGCGGCAAGGCGGATTTGCCGGCCTGGGTTTCCACCACCGGGATGCCGTGGGCGGTGGCGAAGGCGGCCAGCGCGGCGCAGGCGCCGGAATAATGCACCCCGCCACCGGCGACGATCAGCGGCGCTTTGGCGGCGCGCAAGGCGGCGACCGCCTCGGCCAGTTCGGCGCGATCCGGCAGCGGGCGGCGGACGCGCCAGACCCGTTCGGCGAAGAAGCTCTCTGGATAGTCATAGGCTTCGGCCTGGGTGTCCTGGCAGAGAGCTAGGGTGACGGGGCCGCAATTCGCCGGGTCTGTCAGCACCGCCATGGCGCGGGGCAGGGCGGTGAGCAGGTGTTCGGGGCGGGCAATGCGGTCGAAATAGCGGCTGACCGGGCGGAAGCAGTCATTGGCGGAGACGGTGCCATCGGCGAAGTCTTCCACCTGTTGCAGCACCGGGTCTGGCGCGCGGTTGGCGAAGACGTCGCCAGGCAGCAGCAGCACCGGCAGGCGGTTGACATGGGCGACGGCGGCGGCGGTGACCATATTGGTGGCGCCGGGGCCAATGGAGGTGGTGCAGGCCATCATGCGATGGCGGCCGGAGGCTTTGGCGTAGGCAATGGCGGCGAGCGCCATGGATTGCTCGTTCTGGCCGCGAAAGGTGGGCAGCGCATCACCGGCGGCGTGCAGAGCTTCCCCCAGGCCGGCGACGTTGCCGTGGCCGAAAATGGCCCAGACGCCGGCGAAGATCGGCTGGCTATCGGCATTGCGCTGGGCCGCCAAAAATCGCACCAGCGCCTGCGCGGTGGTTAGCCGGACCTTGGCCATTGCCGAACCTCTCCCTATGCTCCGGCCATCACGGAGGACTGCCCCATGCTTGAAATCGCCGTTATTGGCGCCGGCCGGATTGGCCAGATTCATGCCCGCAATATTGCCGCCCATCAAGGCGCGGTGCTGGTTGGCATTGCCGACCCGGATGCCGATGCGGCGGCGCGGTTGGCGCAGGCCTGCGGCAGCAAGGTGATTGCGCTGGATGACGCGTTTCGGGCGCAGGCGGTGCTGATCGGGTCCCCCACGCCGACGCATGCGGATTTTATCGAGCGGGCAGCGCAGGCGGGGCAAGCGATTTTCTGCGAGAAGCCGGTGGATCTGTCGCTGGCGCGGGTGGATGCGTGCATTGCCACGGTGCAGCGGGCCGGAGTGGCGTTGATGGTGGGGTTCAACCGCCGATTCGATCCGCATTTTGCCGAGCTGAAGCGGCGGCTGGACGCTGGGGCGGTCGGCAATCTGGAAATGCTGACCATTATCAGCCGCGACCCGTCGCCGCCGCCGGCGAGCTATGTGGCGGTGTCCGGCGGGTTGTTCCGCGACATGATGATCCACGACCTGGATATGGCGCGGTTTCTGCTGGGCGAGGAGCCGGTGGCGATCCATGCCGCGGCGTCGTGCCTGGTGAACCCGGAAATTGGCGCGGCGGGGGATGTGGATACGGCGATGGTGACCTTGCGCACCGCGTCTGGCCGGTTGTGCCAGATTTCCAACTCCCGCCGGGCGACCTATGGCTATGATCAGCGGATTGAGGTGCATGGCGCGGCCGGCATGCTGCGGGCGGGCAATGTGCCGACCAGCACGGTGGAGGTGGCCACTGCGGCGGGGATGACCGGCGACCCGGTGTTGCCGTTCTTTCTGGAGCGCTATGCGGCGGCGTATCGGGCGGAGCTGGATTATTTCATCACTGAGGTCGCCGCCGGGCGGCATCCGGCGCCGAGCGGGGCGGATGGGCGGGCGGCGTTGCGGTTGGCGGATGCGGCGACCGAGTCGGCGCGCAGCGGGCAGGTGGTGGCGCTGTGATGAAAATTGGGTTGGTGACCGATAGCCTGTCGGGGTTGACGCTGGAGCAGTTGCTGCCGGCGGCGGCGGGGATGGGCATTGAAATGCTGGAGTTTGGCTGCGGCAACTGGTCGTCCGCACCGCATCTGGATCTGGACCTGCTGCTGGGGAGCGCTCCGGCGCGGGCCGCGTTTCTCGGCCAGTTGCAGGCCTATGGGCTGACGATCTCCGCGTTGAACTGTTCCGGCAATCCGCTGCATCCCGGTGCGTCTGGCCAGGCGCATCGCAATGTGACTACCAAGACGATCCGGCTGGCCGGGTTGCTGGGGGTGGAGCGGGTGGTGCTGATGTCCGGCTGCCCGGGCGGGCCGGGGGATGCCAATGCCAACTGGATTACCACCGCCTGGCCGCCGGAGACGGCGCAGGTGCTGCGCTGGCAGTGGGAGGAGGCGATTATTCCGTATTGGCGCGCGACGGTGGCGGCGGCCGAGGCGGAAGGGGTGAAGAAACTGTGCCTGGAACTGCATGGGCAGCAGGCGGTCTATAACGTCGGCACCTTGCACCGGCTGCGGGCGGCGGTGGTCCCGACGGTGGGGGCGAATTTCGACCCGAGCCATTTGTTCTGGATGGGCGCGGACCCGTTGGCGGCGATCCCGGCGCTGGCGGGGGCGATCCACCATGTGCATGCCAAGGACACCAAGATTTTCGCCGGCAATGCCGGGGTGAACTCGCTGATCGACACCACGCCGATGGCAGAACTGGCACAGCGGTCCTGGGCGTATGTCACGCTGGGGCATGGGCATAAGGCGGATTGGTGGCTGAAATTCTGCCAGGCACTGCGGGCGGCGGGGTATGCGGACGTGCTGTCGATCGAGCATGAGGATCTGGCGCTGACGCCGGAGGAGGGGGTGCAGCAATCGGTGGATTTGTTACGGGTTGTGCTGGCGGGGTGAAGGGGATGGAGGTTGGGGCGAATCTCGCTTAAGGTGGAAGTTCGATCGCTGACCTTGTGCGACCAACCACTTATGGGAGACGCCTCATCATGTCCCGTCGGACGACCCTGCTTTCCGCGCTGGCGCTGACCACGGCCCTGGGCGCGGTTTCGCCCGCCTTGGCGAAGACCTTCGTTTACTGCTCTGAAGGCTCGCCGGAGAATTTCAACCCGATGTTGAACACCACCGGGACCTCGCTACAGGCGAGCGCGCCGGTGTATGAGGGGCTGACCGCGTTCAAGACCGGCACCACCGAAGTGGTGGGCGCGCTGGCGGAGAAGTGGGACGTTTCGGCGGATGGGTTGGTCTACACCTTCCATCTGCGGCACAACGTGAAGTGGCATTCCAACAAGAACTTCAAGCCGACGCGTGGCTTTAATGCCGATGACGTGGTGTTCAGCTTCGACCGCCAGGCCAACAAGGAAAATCCTTACCACAAGGTGACCGGTGGCGGGTACGACTACTACAACGACATGGATATGCCGAAGCTGCTGAAGTCGGTGACCAAGGTGGATGACTACACGGTGAAGTTCACCCTGTCGGCACCGCAGGCTCCGTTTATTGCCGATATCGCCATGCCGTTCGCGTCCATCCAGTCCAAGGAATACGCCGACGGGCTGCTGAAGATGGGCAAGCCGGAACTGATCGATCAGGAGCCGATTGGCACCGGACCGTTCGAGTTTGTGCAATACGTTAAGGACGCGACCATCCGGTTCAAGCGGTTTGATGCGTATTACAACGGCAAGGCCAAGGTCGATACGCTGGTGTATTCGATCAACAAGGACGCGGCGGTGCGGCTGGCGAAATTGCGCGCCAATGAGTGCCAGTCGACGTTGAACCTGGCCCCGGCCGATCTGCCGTCGATCCGCAGCGACAAGAACCTGACGCTGCTGTCGCAGCCCGGGCTGAACGTGGGGTATCTGGCGTTCAACACCACCAAGAAGCCGTTTGACGATGTGCGCGTGCGCATGGCCGTGAACATGGCGGTGGATAAGAAGGCGATCCTGACCGCCGTCTACCAGGGCGCCGGGCAGGCCGCGAAGAACCTGATTCCGCCGACCATGTGGAGCTACAACGACAAGGTTGAGGACTTCAAATACGATCCCGCCGCTGCCAAGAAGTTGCTGGCCGATGCCGGTGTGGCAGAAGGGACCGAGGTGGATTTGTGGGCGATGCCGGTGCAACGCCCGTATAACCCGGATGCCAAGCGTATCGGCGAGCTGATGCAGGCCGATCTGGCGAAGGTGGGCATTAAGGCGAAGATCGTCAGCTACGAATGGGGCGAGTATCGCAAGCGCGCCCAGGCCGGCGAAGGCCAGATGGTGCAGATGGGCTGGTCGGGTGACAATGGCGACCCGGACAACTTCTTCGCGGTGCTGGCGAGCTGTGCGGCGGCGAAGGCCAACTCGCTGACCAAATGGTGCAACCCGACCTATGACGCGATGATCACCAAGGCGGCGACGATCAGCAATGTGGCCGAGCGCACCAAGCTATATCAGCAGGCGCAGGTCGAGATGCACAAGGACGCACCGTACCTGTTCATCGCGCATTCCGTGGTGTTCCTGCCGATGCGCGCCAACGTGACCGGGTTGAAGATCCAGGCCGTGGGCAGCGAAAACTTCCTCAACGTCGATCTGAAGTAGTTTTATTCCCGTGCTGCGCTATCTGCTCCGGCGGGTCATGCTGATTGTGCCGACCTTCATCGGCGTGACCTTGTTGAGTTTCACGCTCATCCATCTCGTGCCTGGCGACCCGATTGAGGCGCGGGTGGGGGAGCGTGGGATTGCGCCGGAGCGGCTGGCGGCGTTGCGGCACGAGTTTGGCTATGACCAGCCGCTGTGGAAGCAGTTCGTCGATTACGAGGTGCAGGTCGTGCATGGGGATCTTGGCGTGTCCCTGGTGACCCGGCAGACGGTCTGGAGCGAGTTTCTGACGCTGTTTCCGGCGACGATTGAACTGGCGTTCTGTGCCATCGGCTTTGCGGTGCTGATCGGCATTCCGCTGGGGGTGGTGGCGGCTTTGCGGCGTGGTACGCCGTTTGATTATGGCTTGATGGGGGCGTCGGTCACTGGCGCCTCCATGCCCATCTTCTGGTGGGGGCTGATGATGATCCTGGTGTTTTCGGTCGGCTTCGGCTGGACACCGGTGTCCGGGCGGGTGAGCGACATGTATTTTGTCGAGCCATGGTCCGGCTTCATGCTGATTGATTGCTGGTTTTCCGATGATGAGGGGGCCTGCCGGTCCACCCTGTCGCATCTGATTTTGCCGACCATTGTGCTGGGGACCATTCCGCTGGCCAATTTCGCCCGGATGACACGCTCGGCGATGCTGGAGGTGCTGGGTGAGGATTATATCCGCACTGCGCGGGCCAAGGGGCTGTCTGGCATGCGGGTGACGGTGGTGCATGCGCTGCGCAATGCGCTGATCCCGGTGGTGACCGTGATCGGGCTTTCGGTGGGCGGGTTGTTGGGGGGGGCGATCCTGACCGAGACCATTTTTGCCTGGCCGGGGGTGGGGCACTGGATCATCGAGAGCATCCAGCGGCGGGATTATCCGGTGTTGCAGGGCGGCACGTTGTTGATTGCGATTATTGTGATCGGGGTGAATCTGGGTGTGGATATGCTGTATTCCGTGCTGAACCCGCGGATCCGGCGCTGATGTCCGCGACCGTGGCGATGCCTTCCCGGCTGACCTTGTTCTGGCGCAGCTTTGCCGAAAACCGCGGGGCGGTGTTCGGGCTGGGGCTGATGGTGGTGTTGATTGTGGTGGCGGCATTGGCCGATGTGCTGGCGCTGCACACGCCGATTGAGCAGTTCCGGGATAATTTCCTGACCCCGCCGGTGTGGGCGGCCGAGGGTGACTGGCATTTTCCGTTGGGCACCGATGATGTGGGCCGGGATATGCTGTCGCGGTTGATATACGGCGCGCGGTTGAGCCTGATGATTGGATTTTCCGTGGTGGCGGTGGCGTTGATCATCGGGACGACGTTGGGACTGACGGCGGCGTTTGCGGGCGGTGTGGTGGATGTGTTCATCATGCGCATGGTGGATGTGATCCTGGTTTTCCCGAGCCTGTTGCTGGCGATTGTGGTGGTGGCGATTTTGGGGCCGGGCATGTTCAACGCCATGCTGGCGGTGGCGGTGGTGACGTTGCCGGGCTACATCCGCCTGTCCCGCGCCTCGGCTTTGGTGGAGTTGAACCGCGATTATGTGACGGCAACGCGCGCGGCCGGGGCATCGACGTTGCGGCTGATGTTCGACACCGTGTTGCCGAACTGCATGGCGCCGTTGATTGTGCATGCGACGCTGGGGTTTTCCACCGCGATTCTGGACGCGGCGGCGCTGGGGTTTCTCGGCCTGGGGGCGCAGCCGCCGACGCCGGAATGGGGCACGATGCTGGCCGGGGCGTTGCAATATTATCAGCGCGCCTGGTGGGTGCTGGCTTTCCCAGGATTTGCCATTCTGATGACCGTGCTGGCGTTTAACCTGTTTGGCGATGGGCTGCGCGATGCGCTCGATCCGAAGTTGAAACGCTGATGGCCCTGCTCGAAATTCGCAATCTGGCGGTGGAGTTCGCCACCGCGCGCGGCCGGTTCCGCGCGGTGGACGGGGTGGATATGACCGTCGAGGCCGGGGAGGTGCTTGGCGTGGTCGGCGAAAGCGGGTCCGGCAAATCGGTCTCCATGCTCGCGGCGATGGGGCTGATCGGCTGGCCGGGCAAGGTGACGGCCGATGTGCTGCGCTTTGATGGCACGGATCTGCTCAGTGTTTCGCCACGCCAGCGGCGCAAGCTGGTGGGCAAAGACATGGCGATGATTTTTCAGGAGCCGATGACCTCGCTCAACCCGTGCTATCCGGTGGGCTGGCAGATCGCCGAGGCGCTGCGGGCGCATCATGCGGTGCCGAAGGAGCGGGTGCAGCACCGGGTGATCGAGTTGCTGGAACAGGTGGGCATTCCCGATCCGTCGCGCCGGGCGGGGAATTTTCCGCACCAGATGTCCGGCGGGATGAACCAGCGGGTGATGATTGCGATGGCGATTGCCTGCAAGCCGCGCCTGTTGATTGCCGATGAGCCGACGACAGCGCTGGACGTGACGATCCAGAAACAGATTCTGGATTTGCTGGTGGACTTGCAGCGCCAGCACGGCATGGGGCTTGTGCTGATTACCCATGATATGGGCGTGGTCGCCGAAACCGCTGGACGGGTGCAGGTGATGTATGCCGGGCAGATGGTGGAACAGCAGGCGACGGACGGGTTGTTCAACACGCCGCGCCATCCGTACACCGCCGCCTTGCTGGATGCGCTGCCGGAACGGGCAATTGGCCGGCATCGGCTGCCGACCATTCCCGGCACCGTGCCGGGGATTGATGACCGGCCGGCGGGCTGCCTGTTCAGCCCGCGCTGCAAATTTGCCACCGCGCGCTGCGCCGCAGAGGCGCCGGTTCCGCAAGCCGGGGTGCGCTGCCATACGCCGCTGGATGATGCGGGGGCGCCACGATGACGGTGTTGATGCAGGCGCATGATGTGGTGCGCCATTACAAGGTCGGCGGCGGGCTGTTCGGCACGCCCGGCACGGTGAAGGCGGTGGACGGGGTTTCGTTCAGCCTGCTGGCCGGCAAGACGTTGGCGGTGGTGGGTGAAAGCGGCTGCGGCAAATCTACCCTGGCGCGGGTGGCGACGCTGCTGGAACCGCCGACGGCGGGGGAGTTGACCATTGACGGCGCGGCGACCGCCGGGGTGGATGCCGATACGCGGCGCAAGCTGCGGCTGTCGGTGCAGATGGTGTTTCAGAACCCGTATGGCTCGTTGAACCCGCGCAAGACCGTGGGTGCCACGTTGATGGAGCCGCTGGAGATCAACCAGCGCGGCGACGCGGCGGCCCGCGCGCAGGCGGCGCGGGAGATGATGGCCCAGGTGGGGCTGCGCGACGACCAATGGGGCCGCTATCCGCATATGTTCTCTGGCGGGCAGCGCCAGCGCATCGCCATTGCGCGCGCGTTGATGCTGAACCCGCGGGTGGTGGTGGCCGATGAGCCGGTTTCGGCGCTCGACGTGTCGATCCAGGCGCAGGTGCTGAACCTGCTGATGGATTTGCAGGAGCGGCTGGGGCTGGCGTACCTGTTTATCAGCCACGACCTGTCGGTGGTGCGGCACATCGCCGATGAGGTGATGGTGATGTATTGCGGCCGGCCGGTGGAGCAGGCGGCGAAGGCGGATTTGTTCGCCCAGCCGCGGCACCCGTATACGCGCATGTTGCTGGCGGCGACGCCATCGGTGGACCCGGCGCGGCGGCAGTTGCAGGTGAGCATCAAGGGCGAGTTGCCATCGCCGTTGAACCCGCCGCCGGGCTGCGCCTTTGCCAGCCGTTGCGCCCATGCCACCGCGCGGTGCACCGCCGAGCGGCCCGATCCGCGCCCGCTGGATGGGCATATGGTTGCCTGCCACCACGCCGAAAGCATCGGCTGAAATCCTAAGGAAATTGCTGCGATGAGCCTGTTCGACCTTACCGGGAAAGTGGCGATTGTGACCGGCGGCAATGGGGGGATTGGCCTGGGCATGGCCGGTGGGCTGGCCGATGCCGGGGCGAAGGTGGTGCTGGCCGGGCGCAATCAGGCCAAGGGCGATGCAGCGGCGGCGACGTTGGGGCGCGGGGCGGTGTTCATCGCCGCCGATGTGACGCAGAAGGCGCAGTGCCTGGAACTGGTGGCGCAGACGGTGGCGACCTTCGGGCGGCTGGACATTCTGATCAACAATGCCGGTATCGCGGTGCGGAAAAATCCGGAGGACTACACCGAGGAGGAGTGGCACCGGGTGATGGACACCAACATGACCTCGGCGTTTTTGTGTTCGCAGGCGGCTTATCCGGCGATGGTGCAGGCGGGCGGCGGCAAGATTATTAATATCGGCAGCGTGATGAGCCAGATGGCCGCACCGCATGCCGCGCCCTATGCGACCAGCAAAGGGGCGATTGTGCAGTTTACCCGCGCCATCGCCACCGCCTGGGCGAAGGACAATATTCAGGCCAATTCGGTGCTGCCGGGCTGGATCGATACCGAGTTGACGGTGGCGGCGCGCACCCAGGTGCCGGGGCTGAATGAGAGCATTCTGGCGCGCACCCCGGCGGGACGCTGGGGCGTGCCGGAAGACCTGGCGGGGATTGCGGTGTTTCTGGCCAGCCGGGCGAGCGATTTTGTGACCGGGGCGGCGATCCCGTGCGATGGCGGCTTCCTGATCCGGTCCTGACCCGATGGACCCGCGCATGATGGGGCCGGGGCCGCTCGCGGGGATTAAGGTGCTCGACCTGACCTCGGTGGTGGTGGGGCCGAGCTGCACCTTGCTGCTGGCGCAGCAGGGGGCGGAGGTAATCAAGCTGGAGCCGCCGGAGGGGGATTTGCTGCGCAAGCTGGGCGGCAAGAGCCGCACGCCGGGCATGGCGCCGAAATTCCTGCATTTTAACCGGGGCAAGCATTCGATCTGCATCGATTTGAAATCCGAGGGCGGGCGCGAGGTCGTGCGGCGGCTGGCGGCGGGGGTGGATGTGTTTGTCTCCAACATCCGGGCCAAAGCGCTGGCGCGGCTAGGGCTGGACTGGGCGACGCTGGCGGGGCTGAACCCGCGGCTGGTGTATTGCAACATCGCCGGCTTTGGCGCTGGCGGGCGGTATCGGGACAAGCCGGCCTATGACACGATTGTGCAGGGTATGTCCGGCATGGCGGATGCGATGGGGCGGGTGTTTGGCGCCCCGCGCTACATGCCGTTTGTGATTGCCGACCATATGACCGGATTTTTGGCGGCGCAGGCGATTTGTGCGGCGCTGGTCGGGCGGGAGCGGTCGGGCAAGGGGCAGGCGGTGGAGGTGCCGATGTTAGAGAACATGGCCAGCTTCGTGCTGCGCGAGCATATGGCGCAGCGCAGCTACGGGCCGGAAGGCGCGATCGGCGATGTGCGCATGTTCGACCCGAACGGGCGGCCGGCGCGCACGGCGGATGGGTTTATCTGTGTGTCCCCCAACACGGATGCGCAGGCGCGCGGGTTTTTTCTCGCGGCCGGGCGGCCGGACCTGGCGGAGGATGCGCGCTTTACCAGCGTGGCCGCGCGGGTGGCGCATACGGATGCGTATTTCGCGGTGCGGGCCGAGTTGCTGGCGCAGCGGACGACGGCGGATTGGCTGGCGCGGCTGGAGGCGGCCGAAGTGCCGGCGATGCAGGTGAACGGGATTGCCGACCTGTTTAGCGACCCGCATCTGGCCGATGTGGGCCTGATCGAGACCCAGCAGCACCATTCCGAGGGCGAGGTGCTGGCGCTGCGGCCGGCCAATCGGTTTTCTGACGGCCTGCCCGCGCTGCGCGATGCGCCGCGCCAGGGCGAGGATGGGCCGGCGATATTGCGCGACCTCGGCTATTCCGAGTCGGAGATTTCCCACCTTTTAACCACTGCGGTGCTTGTGCCATGACCCGTCTGACCCCTGTTTGGCGTTCGCTTTTGTATGTGCCGGCGCATGTGGAGCGCTTTGTGGACCGGGCGCATACGCGCGGGGCGGATGGGATTTTGCTGGATCTGGAAGATAGCGTGCCGGCGTCGGAAAAGGCGGCGGCGCGGGCCGGGGTGGCGGCGGCGGCGGCCCGGGTGCGGCGCGGGCCGAACGATGTGCTGGTGCGGATCAACGCGCCGCTGTCGCTGGCGGTGCCGGATATCGAGGCGGCGATTGGGCCGGATGTGGATGGGCTGGTGGTGACCAAGGCGCGCGGGCCGGAGCATATCTGGTTGCTCGACGAGTTGGTGAGCGAGCGCGAGGCGCGGCTAGGGCTGGAGGTAGGGCGCACCTGGTTTTACGTGCTGGTGGAAGGGCCGGAGGCGTTGCCGCAGGCGGAGGCGATTGCGCGCGCGAGCCGGCGCTGCGTGGCGTTGGGGCTGGGGGCGGAAGATTTTGCTGGCGCCATCGGATCTGAGCCCACCGAGGAGGCGCTGGCGGTGGCGAAGTCCCTGGCGTTGTATGCGGCGCAGGCGGCCGGGGTGTTGCCGATTGGGCTGAACGGCACGCTGGCCGGGTTTGGCGACATTGCGGCGTTTCGGGCGATGGCGCTGCGGTCGCGCCAGGCTGGGTTTGATGGCGCGTCGTGCATCAACCCGGTGCAGGTGCCGGTGTTGAACGAGGCGTTTTCCCCCAGCGAGGCGGAGCTGGCGCAGGCGCAGAAGGTGATTGCCGCCGATGCGGAGGCGCGGGCCAAGGGGTTGGGCGCTGTGGCGGTGGACGGTAAGATGGTGGATGTACCGGTGGTGCGGCGGGCGGAGCGGGTGTTGGCGCGGGCGGCGGCGATCGCGGCGCGGGCAGCCGGCCGTGGATGAGCTGCAAGGCTGGATCGGCCGGGTTCGCACCCAGGAGGACGAGATTACCCGCCCGGCGTTGCGGCGGATTGCGGCGCTGCTGGATATCGCCGCGCCGGAATTTCCCACCGGCAGCCTGATTCCACCGCATTGGTATGCGATGTTTTTCCCCGAGATTGCGCCGCAATCCCAACTGGGGCCGGATGGGCATCCGCGTCGGGGCGATTTTCTGCCGCCGGTGGCGCTGCCGCGGCGGATGTTCGCCGGGCGGCGGGTGCGGTTTAGCGGCGGGCTGCGGGTGGGCGATGTGGCGGAGAAGCAGTCCGAGATTGTGGCGATCACGCCCAAGACCGGGCGCAGCGGGGCGATGGTGTTTGTGACCGTGCGGCACAGCATAAGTGTGGCCGGGCGGGAGGCGTTGGTGGAGGAGCAGGATGTGGTCTATCGCGCCGCCGCCACGCCGGGCGCCGCCGCCGCAGGGCCGACGCCGGTGCCGGAAGGGGGCGTGTGGGCCGAGACGGTGACGCCGGACCCGACGCTGCTGTTCCGCTATTCCAGCGTGAC
>CAITOL010000070.1 GCA_903893975.1 uncultured Rhodospirillales bacterium
GGAATGACGGCAACATTCAATACGCCAATTACGTCAACGTGACGCAGATGGAGAGCTTTATGACCACCAACCATATCGCCCCGGCGGTTTATAAAAACTGGGAGGCGATCTGAGCCGGCAGCGCCTCGCCGAACGGCATTCGTAACAGAGAAAATGTATTCAAAAAGTAAACGAAAATATGTAATGGGATTGCTGTGACATTTTGTGAATATCAAAGAATTAAACTGCATTGCATGTGATTTTTCGTTATTTTATACATAGGTCACTTGGGTTGTGTTCCAACCCAGACCGGTATGAAAGCGCGTATTGCAATGGCCACATTGTGGATGATTGAAGACAATCCAGAATTTGCTGAGAGCTTTTCAGAGTATCTCGGGAATTACGGATTCGAGGTTGAGGTTTTCTCGGAGATAGATGCGTTGCTCAACCGTCTGGCCTCCGCCGATCAACCGGATATCGTGATCCTCGATCGTCTGATTGGCGCGGAGGATATGCTGACCCGTATTCTGGATGTTCGCCTGCATTATCACGGCGCTGTGGTGATGTTGACCGGCAGCACCCCGGAAATGACCGACCGTGTGGTCGGGCTCGAGCTCGGTTCCGACGACTTCCTGCTCAAAACCACCCCGCCGCGTGAAATCATCGCCCATCTGCGCGCGGTCATGCGCCGTGCCGCCCCGGCGGGCAGCCAGTCCGCCGCTGCGGCCGATGTGTGCGCGACGCAATCGGCCAATTGCTGGCACCTCGATGGTAAGGTCTTCGATGTGGTTGGCCCTGAGGGTGAGCGCCTTGGCCTGACCTCCATGCAGTTCCGGCTGTTGTCGCTGCTGGCCACCCATACCGGTGAAATCGTCTCCCGCGATGACCTGCAACACCTGATCACCGGCCGCACCATCGACCCGCTCAGCCGCAATCTCGACGTTCTGATCAGCCAGTTGCGCCAGAAGCTGCACAAGCTGAACGACCCGAACTGCCAGGTGCGCGCCATTCGCGGCAGCGGTTATGTATTCTCTGGCTTTCCCACCTGAATTGGCGCGCTCGGTAGGCGGATTTCGAAGACCGCGCCGCCTTTTTGATTGCTGGCGGTAATCGTACCGCCCATTTCGGTGATGCTTCCCTGCGCCAGCGCCAGACCAAGTCCGGTCCCCGTTACGCCCGGTTTGGTGCTGAAAAAGGGATCAAAAATCCGCGGCAGAATATGCGGTGGAATGCCGCCGGCCTCGTCGATCACTCGTATGACCACGGTCTGACCGTCCTGCCAGCCAGACACGGTGACGATACCACCCCGTTGGTGCGGCAAGGAGTGATACGCATCGGCAGCGTTGCCGATCAGGTTGATCAGCACCTGCTCTAACGCGATCGGTTGTCCCATCACCATCGGTAAATCGGCCGGGAGTGCCGGCACCACGCGGACGTCGCGCAATTTGGCCGGTAGGATTTGCAGCGCTTCCGCCAAAGCGTCAGCGACATTCACCGGCTGCACCGCCCGGCGCTCATTGCGGGCGAACATCCGCATATGCGTTAGCAAGTCCGCCGCGCGTTCGACGCCATGCAGGATCTTGTCGATTTTTTCGGACACCGCGGCCAGATTCACCGTCGGCCGCTTCATGATCATTTGCACGTTTTCCGCCGTCAGGCTGATGGTCGCCAGAGGTTGCCCCAATTCATGGGCAATCCCGGTCGCCAATTCACCCATCGTGAGCAGAGTGGCGACTTTCTGTCGTTGCAGAGCGTCCTCACGCGCTTGCGTCACGTCGATCATATAGCCAACCAGTTCGAGGGTCAGATCACGACGCTGAATGATATTGACCGCATTACGCAGCCAGCGTGGCCGCCCGTCGGCAGTCTGCAATTCATAGTCATAACTATGCGACTGGCCGTCCTCGTCCTGCCGCAGCCAATCAATTCGGTCTGGCTGCCCCAGTATTTCGCCGAGCCCGATTGGCTTGCCATCGGCGTCGACAACATCATGCGTCACCCGCAACGCATCGCCGAACACATCCAGCACCTGCACGTGGTCGGCGTGCACCATCGCCCGATACAGTAACCCCGGCCCCAGTTCCGCCACACCGCGCAGCGTCTCCTCCGCCTGGCGCCGTGCCACCTGCGTCACTTGCAGCGTGGCACGGCCTTGCTCCAGGGCGATCACAAAGCCGAGCTCGTCGCTCAGCCGTTGGAAGATGTCCAACTCCTCCGCCCCAAAGGCATCAGCCTCCCGGGCATAGACGATCAGCACGCCGACCACCGCGCCCGCATTCTGGCACGGCACGGAAATAGTGGACCGAATGCCGAACTGCTCCGCCCGCTGCAGCCACATCGCGTAAGATAGGTCTTTGCGCGCATCGTTCATCACCACCGGCCGGGCTTCGCGCACCGCAATGCCGGTCGGGCCGCGCCCCTCCACCCGCTCCGCCGACCAACTCAGGTTCAGGCCGTCCATATACTCAATCGCGGGTCCGGCGCCGCCGAGCAGGCGCAAAGGCTTGTCCGGCCCCCCCTCGGGCACCCCGACACAGGCGAGCACGTAGCTCGGCTCGGTTACGATGGTCTCGCAGACCAGCGCCGCCTGCTCGGGCAGCGACACGACGCGCATAAGGGTTTCCAGCGACCGCGCATACGCGGTCAACGCCCAGGTTTTGCGCTGCAACGCCGTCTCTGCCGCCCGCCGGGCGGCATCGAGCGCGTGCTCGGCGGACGCGTCGGACAGAAAGCCGACCAATTCGGCCACGCCATCCGGGCCGACGCGCTGGTGGAACGTATCGCGCAGCCAAAGCTCGCGGTCCGGCAAACGCACGGCATATTCGGCCACTGCCGTCCCATCCGGCCCGGCGCGCCCGATCGCCTCGGCGCGCAGGTGGTAAAGGTTCCCCACGGTGTGCTGTGTCAGAAAGCCCGCCGTGGCGGCTTGGGCGGCAGAGACACCAAACATCAGCTCAACGCTAGGCGAAACATAGGTCAGGGTGCCTAGTTGGCCTGGCGGCACGCGCAGTTGGTAGAACGTGCCGGGAATAACCTGCAACATGTGGTCCAGCTGCGCCCGCGTCTCGGTCAGCGCGGCGTCGCGGGCGTGGGTGTCCGTCACGTCCCGCACCACGGTCACGCCCCGTTGGCGTTCGGGTTCCAGCGGGCTATGCGACCGCACGCTGTTCACCGCAATCCAAACCGTGCTGCCGTCTGGCCGCTGCAATGGGTAGGTGGCTTCGCCAAGTTCGCTGACGCTACCAAGCGCCGCCATACGTTGCGCCCGATCGCGCCGGTCCGCGGGGTGCAGCAAGTCGCGCCCATCGCGCCCGATCAACGCCGCAGCGGGCACGCCGGCAATTTCGGCGGCTTTGGGATTGGCATAGCTGATTTTGAAGCTGTTATCGTCCCGGACATCATAGATCAGGATGCCATGCGTCATGTCGTCAACCACGCTGCGAAACCAGGCATCGCTCTGCGCCAGCGCGGCGGCCCGTGTGCGCACCCGATCGAACCGACGATAGAGCACCAGCCCGCCGGCGACGGCGACCGCGAACATCAGGATGGTGAGCATCAGTTCCCAGGTCCACACCCGCAGCGTCGCCCGCATCGTCTCGAGCGTAAGTTCCAGGCGCCGGGGTGACAGGTTGACCACAACCGCCATGTCCTGCCCGGTAATCGGGTAGCGGGCTTGCAACGCGGCCGGCCCGCCAGTGGCCGCAGCTGGAGTGGCCGCACCCCGTTGCATCAGCGCCACGCCATCCCCGCGTACCAGAGTGACGACGTCGTCTTCCTCCAGGTTGAGCGAAGCGCAGAGCCGCGCGAGCATACTCGCGCGCAGCGCCAGCACAGAGACCCCGCGCAACTGGCCCTGCGCATCACGCATCGCCCGCGCCAACGACACCGTCTGCACCCCGCTCAATCGGCCCAGCACAGGGCGGCCGACCGCAGTCTCGCGCGCTGGATCAGCCGCCAGGGCCTGGAAATAATCCCGATCATGTAAGTCGCGGCCAGACCCGGCGGGGCCCATGCTACTCCAGATCGCCATCCCGGCCGCATTCAGCCCGGCGACCTGCACCAGATCCGGGCCCCACATCCGGTCGGTCGGGGTCAGCGACGACCGCAAGCGTTCAAAGCCATCCATGTCGCCGGTCAGCCAGGCATCGGTGGTCTGTTGCCCCATCAGGCTCAGCGTATCCACTTGCCGCACGGTTGCGGCAAACGTGTCCCCCAGCAGCGTCGCATAGCCAACCGCACGATCGTTCGCCCGCTGCAGGATCATGGCTTCGTAAGTGCGATTCGTTTCCACATCGCGCTCGGCTACCAACGCAACGGCCACTGCTGCCGTCGCGGCCACTAAGCCCCATTCAACCACCGCCCTGCGCACCAGCCGCAAAATGGCCATGCTACGCAAGGGCAGTCGGGAAGTTTGTTTCGATGCCATCTGACCGTGCCTAAAAATAGACTCGCGTCCTGCCCATCGTTCAAATCGACGTTTCCACATTGCGTGCGAAACGATAGCGCATCACGCTACGATAGATGTTAATTGTACTCAAAGCGAAAAGCAGCAACATTTCGTATTTAACGGTTACGTTCACTCTCTCAGCTGTGCAGGCCCGGCGCCTCCTGCCCGGTGCGGGCCACATACTCGGTGTAGCCGCCGCCGTATTGGTGAATGCCCTCTGGCGTCAGTTCCAGCACCCGGTTGGACAGGGCGGCGAGGAAATGCCGGTCATGCGACACGAACAGCATCGTGCCCTCATAGGCCGACAGCGCGGTGATCAGCATTTCCTTGGTCGCCATGTCCAGATGGTTGGTCGGTTCGTCCAGCACCAGGAAATTCGGTGGATCGAACAACATCATCGCCATCACCAGCCGCGCCTTCTCGCCGCCCGACAGCACCCGGCATTTCTTGTCCACATCATCGCCGGAAAAGCCGAAGCAGCCGGCCAGAGCGCGCAGGGATCCCTGGCCGGCCTGCGGAAACGCGTCTTCCAGCTGCTGGAACACGGTGCGGTCGCCGTCCAGCAACTCCATCGCGTGCTGGGCGAAATACCCCATTTTCACGCTGCCCCCCAGCACCACCGTGCCGGCATCCGGCTCCGTGGTCCCGGTCACCAGCTTGAGCAGGGTGGATTTGCCCGCGCCATTGGTGCCCAGCACGCAGCAACGTTCCTTGCGCCGGACCATGAAATCCAGCCCCTGGTAAATCACCCGGTCGCCATAGGTTTTGTGCACGCCGCGCAGATTGACCACATCGTCACCCGATCGCGGTGCTGGCGGAAAGTCGAACGACACGCTCTGCCGCCGCTTCGGTGGTTCAAACCGGTCGATCTTTTCCAGCTTCTTTACCCGGCTTTGCACCTGGGAGGCGTGCGAGGCGCGCGCTTTGAAGCGTTCGATGAACTTGATTTCCTTGGCCAGCATCGCCTGCTGCCGATCGAACTGCGCCTGCTGCTGCTTTTCGTTCATCAGCCGCTGCGCTTCGTAGAATTCGTAGTCGCCGGAGTAGCTGGTCAGCGAACCGCCATCGATTTCGATGATTTTATTGATGATCCGGTTCATGAATTCCCGGTCGTGGGAGGTCATAAGCAGCGCGCCGTCGTAGTTTTTCAGGAACTGCTCCAGCCAGATCAGGCTTTCCAGGTCCAAATGGTTGCTCGGCTCGTCGAGCAGCATCACATCGGGATGCATCAGCAGAATGCGCGCCAGCGCCACCCGCATTTTCCACCCGCCGGACAGCGCGCCCACATCGCCGTCCATCATCGCCTGGCTGAAGCTCAACCCCGCCAGCACTTCGCGCGCCTGCCCTTCCAGCGCGTAGCCGCCCAGCGCCTCGAACTGGCCTTGCACCTCGCCAAAGCGTTCGATGATGCTGTCTAGCTGATCCATCTGCTCCGGGTCCGCCATCGCGGCTTCGAGCTGCGCCAGTTCGGCGGCAATCTCGCTCACCGCGCCGGCACCATCCATTACCTCAGCCACCGCCGAGCGGCCGGACATTTCGCCCACATCCTGGCTGAAAAACCCGATGCTGACGCCGCGATCCACCAGCACCTGCCCGTCATCGGGCAATTCCTCGCCGGTGATCATGCGGAACAGCGTGGTTTTGCCGGCGCCGTTCGGGCCGACCAGGCCGATTTTCTCCCCCTTCAACAAGGCGGCGGACGCCTCGATGAACAGGATCTGGTGGCCATTCTGCTTGCTGATGTTATCGAGACGGATCATGGGAACTGCGGGCTTGGAACTGTTGCGGCGCGCTTATGCCACGCAGGCGGCAGCGGACCTACCCCCCAATCCGGGGTTCAGGCGCGCATTGGCGGCGGAAAAACCCAGAAGAAATCGCCGGCCTGGCCGCCGGAGCGCACCGCCTCCCGGCTCAGAAACGCTGCCTCGCGTTCCAACGCCGCCTCGGTCCAGCCGAGGCAGCTGAACATCTTCAACGTCACCGGGTCATAATCCAGCGCGTGCTCGGGCGGGGAGCGGACCATCAGCGCCGATGGCAGCACCACGCAGTGATAGACCCGTAAGGCGGTGGGGAATTGCCGCGCCCGCTCAAAATTGCGCCGGAAGGTTTCCGGATTGTCGCCGGGCAGGCCGAGGATGATCTCAATTGCCACATGCGCCACGGCGCAAAGCTGGTCCAGCGTCTGCTCAAACCGCGCTTCGTCGTATTTGCGGTCCACCTGCGCCAGTACCGCCGGATCGAAGGATTGCAGCCCGACGCCGACATGCGCCTGGCCGATCTGGCGCAGAAAGGTCAGATGATCGGGGCGAATCGTCGCCGGATACACCTCGCAGATCAGCCCGCGCTGGCTGAGAAAGCCGGTTTCCTCGGCCGCGATGCGCAGATTGTGGAAGGCGCCGTTGTTCAAGTTCAACCCGGCATCGGCCAGCAAAACCGCCCGCACCCCGGCCGCCGCCATGCCTTGAAATTCCGCGCCCACCCGTGCGCTGTCGCAAACCCGCTTGGGCGATTCCAAGGTGCCCCATTCGCAGAAGGCACAGGTGAACGGGCAGCCGCGATAGGTCTGCATAATCCCCATCGCCCCGCGCGGGATCAGCCCCATGGCGTAGGGGGAGGGCAGGTCGTTCAAATCCCCCCAAGGGCCGCGCCGGCGTGGTGTGCCAGCCGGCCCCGTCGCGCAGCGCCACCCCGCGCACCCCGCGCAACTCCGCCGACCCGCGGGTGGCGAGCGCCAGGATCTCGCGGAAGGTTTCCTCCCCCTCGTTGATCACCAGCACATCGGCCGAAGCAGCATCGGCATCATGCGGCGGCATATCCAGCATCACCGGCCGCGCCGATGGCCCGCCGAGCACCACCAGCCGTTGCGGGTCATCGGCTTTCACCAGGGCCGCCACTTCCAGCAGAAACGGCAGCGACCAGAGAAACATCGACAGCCCGACCACATCGGGGTCGAACCGGATCACCTCGGCGGCCACTATTGCGGCGGATGGGCCGAGCGGCTCCAAATCCCACACCCGCACCTCCAGCCCGGCCAGGCCGGAGGCAAGCAGGCTCGCCTCCACCATCCGCAGCCCCAGATTGGGAATGCGCTGCGGCATTGCCGGGTCATGCTCCGGATAGCGCGCCAGCAAAGCCACCCGGCGCCCCGCCCTCATGCCGGCATGGCCTGCACCCGGCGGCGCCGCGCCGGGAAAGACCACCAGTAGTCGCCGGATGATCCGCCATAGGCGGTGGCGCGCGCGGTCAGTTCCAGCCGCATCGCCGCAATCGCCTCGGGGGGCCAGCCGAGGCAGGAGATCATCGACAGGTTGCGCGGGTCGAACACAATGTCCCAATCCGGCAAAGCACGGGTCATCAGCGCATCCGGCAGCACCAGGCAGTGATAGGCCCGCACGCTGCCCGGCAGCGACAGCGCGTAGTCCAAGGTGCGGCGGAAGCCTTCCGGCGTGTCGCCGGGCAGGCCGAAGATGATCTGCAGCTCGATCTCCGTCACCGACGCCAGTTGCCGCACCGCCTGCTCGAAGCGCGGTGATTCGATATTGCGCTGGTGCAACGCCAGCACTTTCGGGTCTTGCGACTGCAAGCCAACCCCGAGATAGGCCGGCCCGACCTCGCGCAGGAAGTCCAGATGTTCCTCCCGCACGGCGGAGGGATAAATCTCCGCCCAGAACAGCGTGTTTTTCAACGCCCCGGTTTCCGCCGCCGCCCGGCGCAGATTGCGGAACGCCGCCATGTTCAGGTTCAGCCCGGCATCGAGCAGAAACACCGCCGGGGCTTCCAGCGCCTGCATCGCCTGCAATTCACGCACCAGGTGGTCGTAGCCGAACACGGCGCCTTTGCCGCGATCGATCCCCCATTCGCAGAACCGGCACGACAGCGGGCAACCGCGGAAGGTTTCCAGATACGCCACCGCGCCGCGCGGCATCAGCCCGAGTTGAAACGGCGAGGGGGTCTTATCTGGCTCACTCAGGTTCAGTGCCGGCGGGGTGCGCAGCCACGCGGCCCCGGCGGGCAGCGTCAACCCGCGCACCATGCGCACATTCTCCCGATCGAGCTTGGGCAGGCGGGCGATGTCGCGGAACACCACCTCGCCATCGCCTTCAACGAGGGCGTCGAGATAGGTATTCGGGTCGGCATAAAACGGCAGATCGAACAGGGCAGATCGCGCCGAGGGGCCGCCGAACACCATCAGGCAGGCCGGGCGCCGGCGCTTCAGTTCCCGCGCCACTGCCACCAAGCATTCGGACGACCAAACGTAAATAGAAAAGCCGATTATGTCCGGTTCGAAAGCCAAAATATTGGCAACGTAAAGTTGAACATCTGGCTCATCGTGGTCGAACAGCCGCACCACATGCTTCGGGCGCAACGGGTCGGCGACCACGGCGGCCTGAATGCGGCGAATGCCAAAGCTGGGAAGGTGCAGCCGACCGCCTTCGCTGCCATCCGCGCGCGGGGTCAGGGATACCAGGGCAATGCGGCGCGCACTCATAGCGTCGGGCTTTCTATACTTGGCGTATAAATGGCCCGGCCTGGCGCATTGTCAAACCAACTCTGCCCTGGCCAACCGCCGGTGCGGTCGGCCAGGGCGGGTCGCAGGTTAGCTGGCCGGCGCGATTTTATCCTGGGTCTTGGTGTCGAAGTCGCTGGCCTCGTGGCGTTCATGCAACTGGCTGGACAGATCGCCGCTCATCCGGTTGACCATCCGCCCTCGCTGCACCGCCGGCCGCGCCGCAATGGCGTCTGCCCAGCGCTGCACGTGGGTGTAGTCCTGCACCGACAGGAATTCCGCGGCGCCATAGATCAAGCCTTTGACCAGCCCGCCATACCAGGGCCAGACCGCAATATCGGCGATGGTGTAGTCGTCGCCGCCGAGATAGGGGCTTTCCGCCAAGCGGCGATCCAGCACGTCCAACTGCCGCTTGACCTCCATGGCGAAGCGGTCGATGGCGTATTCGTTCTTCATCGGTGCATAGGCATAAAAATGCCCGAACCCGCCGCCGAGATAGGGCGCGCTGCCCATCTGCCAGAACAGCCAGGACAGGCATTCCGCCCGCGCCGCCGGCTCGGTCGGCAGCAGCGCGCCGAATTTCTCCGCCAGATGCACCAGAATGGCGCCGGACTCGAACACCCGGATCGGCTTCGGGCCGCTGCGATCCAGCAGCGCCGGAATTTTGGAATTCGGGTTGATCGCCACGAAATCGCTGCCGAACTGGTCGCCATCGCCGATCTTGATCAGCCAGGCATCATATTCGGCGCCGCTATGCCCGAGTGCCAGCAGCTCCTCCAGCATAATGGTGACTTTCTGGCCGTTCGGCGTGCCGAGCGAATAGAGTTGCAGCGGATGGCGGCCGACCGGCAGCGTCTTGTCATGCGTCGCGCCGGCGATGGGCCGGTTGATATTGGCGAAGCGGCCACCGCTTCCCTTGTTCCAGGTCCAAACCTTGGGCGGCGTGTACTCAGGCTGGTCGGTCATCGGGCAAACTCCGAAATCGCAGGACAACCGGTCACGATACGCGACCGGTTGCCTTTACATGGGGACCGTGCGGCGGGAAGGCGAGGGGGCCTGCTGCCGCGCGGGGATCAGGCTTTGACGATATAGGGCGCGGCGGCCACGTCGTAGTCGCCATAGCCCAAGGTGGCGCGGTGCTGCGCCGTTGGCAGCGCCAGCGCCGCCGTCGCATCGCCGGCCTGCAATGCCGCCAGGCCCGCCATCATGCCCGCGATCGCCGGGGACAGCATGGTGGTCGGGTAGGTGCCGATTTTCATGCCCATCGCCGCGGCCTCCGCCGCCGTCGGTGCGGATGCGGGGTTGAGCGCGGTCACCACGTTGAACGACGGCCGGCCTTGCGCGGCAGCCACGGCACGGCGAATTTCCTCCGGCCCCTGCGGCGAATCGAGGAACAGGATGTCCGCCCCTTCCTCGACATACATTTCAATCCGCGCCACCGCCTCATCAATGCCCTGCGTCGGCCGGCAATCGGTGCGCGCCAGCACCAGAATGCCGGACTCCTTGGCCGCTTCCACCGCCGCGCGGATTTTCATCCGGGCTTCGTCGCGGGTGATGCAGGGCTTGCCGGCGGCGGTCAGCGCGCGCGGGGTGATCTTGTCCTCGATCAGCACCGCCGCCGCGCCGGCCCGGCCATAGGCGCGCACGGTGCGCTGCACGTTCATCGCGTTGCCATAGCCATGGTCGCCATCGGCCAGCACCAGCGTTTCCGGGGCGGCGCCATGCACCATGTTGAAGCTGTCGAACATTTCCCCGAACGACACCAGGTCCAGGTCAGGCCCGCCCAGGCGGCTGGCGGCGACGCAAGATCCGGACAAAAACGCCGTCTTGAAGCCGGCGGCAGCGGCGAGCTTGGCGCTCAACCCATCCCACACGGCGGGCATAACGATCATGCCGGGTTCCTGCATCAGGGCGCGAAGGCGATCAGGGGCGTTCATTCGGGAGTCCTCACAATATGATTCTGCCGGTGGACGCTATCCGGTTCGGCCCGCGCGATCAAACCGCCCCAGCGCGCGGCAGGTCGGAGACAAAAGGCAGCAACTTGCCCGCCGGGGTGCGCGGCAGGATGGTGTGGAAGGTGATATCAATCTGGAACTCGGGGCCGAAAAAATCGGCGCATAGCCCCTGGATTGTGCCCAGTTCCGCCGGCTGCAATGGCCGGGATATCACCAGCGCCAGTTCAATCCGCTCCAGACTGCGTTGGCGGAACTGGAATTCCACCACCGCCGGGATTTTCGCCAGCGCGTAATGATCCGGATTAAACCGCCGGCGCTGCCCGCTTGCGGAGACGACATAATCGCCGATCCGGCCGCTGATCCGCGCCAGAACCGGCAGGCCGCGGCCACACGGGCAGGGTTCCCCCAGTTCCGCCAGGTCACCAACCTCGTAGCGCAATAGCGGGGTGGCGTAGTTATGCAGCGGTGTCACCACCACGCGCCCGGCTTCCCCCACCGCACAGGGCCGGTTGGACGGGTCGAGAATTTCCACCAGGTTCATTTCCGACTGCACATGGTAATGCCGGTGAAGCGGGCATTGCAGCCCGATAAACCCGACCTCGGCGGCGCTATAATTGGCGATGATCTCGCAGCCGAATACCTCCTGGCAGGCTTGGCGCAAGCCGTCGTCCACCATCTCGCTCATCACCCACACGCTGCGCAGCGATGGCAGGCGGGTGCCGGTGTTGCGGAAATAGGCCAGCAGCAGGCGCAACGTGGCGGGCACGGTGAACAGGTAATTCGCCTCAAGGCGCTGCAGAAACGCTGCCTGCACCGCCAGCGGATGCCGATCGGCCAGCCAGCCAAAGGTTCCGGTATGCCACAGCGTGTCGTCCAACCCGCCCCAGTTCGGGGTCACGAAGCCTTCCGGGCTTTCTAACTGCGCCACCAACTCTGGCGCGAGCCCTTGCCCGGTTGAGATCCGCACCAGCGTGCCGTGCAGGTCGTCGCCGGCCCAAAGCTTCTCCCGCACATGCAGCATTTCCCACATCGTCTGGGCCAGTTCGGATTTGTAGACCCGCACGGGAATGCCGGTCGATCCGCCGCTGGTCACGAAGCCGCTGCGGCCATGGCTCGCGGGCAGCACCGGCGCGTGCAGCCGCTCGCCGGCGTCCCGCGCCTGGTCGCGGGTTAGCACCGGCACGGCGGCCCAGAGCGCCTCGGTCAGCGCCATGCCGGGCTGCCAGCCGGCTGTTTGCAGCCGCTCGGCATAAAACGGCAGGCTTTGCGCGGCGAATTCCACCAGCGGCTGCAACAGGGCGAATTGCCGCACCCGCATCTCCGCGGGCGACCACCACTGGCTTTCGTCCAGTTGCTGTTGCCCGGCCAGCAACGTTGCCGATTTGCCGGTCAGCACGGCCGGCCAGGTCGCGGGTTCAATCGACGATCGCAACACCATCGTGGTCATCCTAGCGGCGCAGTTTTAGCGGCTGCCCGCAACGGGCGCCGCATCTTCCCGTAACTGGTCTTGCACCCGGGTGGCAGTAAAAAAATCCAGGAAGGCGCGAATCTTGGCCGGCACGTAGTCCGTACGGCGGAAGACAGCGTAAATCCCACGGCCGAATTGAAAGGTGGAGTTGGTGGCCGCGTAATCGGGCAGCAAGCGACACAGCCGCCCGGCCTCCAGATCCGATTGCACGGTGTAATCATCCAGCATGGCAATCCCATGCCCGGCCAGCGCCAGCATCCGCAGCACCTCGCCGGAATTGACCGCGGTGACCGGCCGGATGGCGATTTCTTCCAGCACCCCGCCGCGCGCGAAGCGCCAGACCGGTTCCTCGCCGGCAATCCGATACGGCAGGCAGCGCGCGCCGTAGAGGTCGGCGGGCCGCGTGATCGGCCTGACGCTGGCGATATGGGCGGGGCTGGCGACCAGAATGCGCTCCGTCTCCAGGATCAGCGCGCTGGCCAGGGCGGTGTCGGGCGGGCGGCCGATGCGGATTTCCACATCCACCTGCTGATCGTGATGCGTCAGGTCGGCCGGCCGCTCCTCCAGTATCAGTTCCACCATAATTTCCGGGTTCACCGCCTGAAACGCCGGCACCAGCGGCGCCAGCACGCGATTGCCGAACATCAGCCGCGAATGCACCATTAGCCGGCCGGACGGGCGGGTCTGGAACGCTGCCGCCTCGGCTTCGGCCATGCGGATGCCATCGAGAATCGGCTCGATCCGCCGCAGATAGGTCGCCCCGGCTTCGGTCAGCGCCAGGGTGCGGCTGGTGCGGTTGAACAGGGCGACGCCCAGATGCGTCTCAAAATCGCCGATGATCCGCGATACCGAGGCTGGCGACAGCCCGGCCTGACGCGCCGCCTCGGAAAAGCTGCCCAGCCGGGCGGCGGCGGCGAACAGTTCCATCCCTTGCAGCCGGTTCATCGTTACCCTGCCTCATCTACTTGGAATTCGAGTAGATACTGCTTGATTATTCCTGATTGTCACGATTGGCAAACGCGAAGAACAATGCGGCCAATCAGTGCGCGGCGAATGGCCGCACCTTTGGGGGAATCGATCAATGGTCGAGTTTGGTATTTTTGTACTTATGGCGCAGCGCGGCTATCACCAGCGCCCCGACCAGATCTTGCATAATGCAGTGGAACAGACTGTTCACGCCGACCAGGCCGGCTTCGATACCGCCTGGTATGCCGAACACCATTTCTCCAATTACTGCCTGTGCCCGTCGCCGTTGATGATGGTGGCGCATTGCGCCCCGCTCACCCGCCGCATTCGTCTCGGCTCGGCGGTGTGCGTGCTGCCGCTGTATCACCCCGCGCGCCTGATGGCTGAAGCCGGCTTTGCCGATGTCGTCTCCAACGGGCGGCTCGAATTCGGCATCGGGGCGGGCTACCAGGATTTCGAGTTTGAACGCTTCGGGGTGAAATTGTCCGATGCGTCGGAGATTTTCTCCGAATTCCTCGACGTGATCCAACTGGGTATGCGCGACAAGATCTTCTCCTACGACGGCAAGCATCTGCGCTTCCCGCCCACCGCCATCGCCATGCGGTCGCAGCAGCAGCCGATCCCGCCGTTGTGGCTCGCCACCGGCAACCCGAAAGTGCAGGCGCGCGCCATTCGCGAAGGCCATAACCTGTTTGTCACCGCGCTGCTCAACGGGCCGGACAAGCTGAAGGCGATGCGCGAGGGGCTGCTGGCAGTGGCCGCCGCCGAAGGCCGCACGCTCGACAACACCAAGGTGGCGCTGCTGCGCAACGCCTTTGCGTCCGACCGTGAGTCTGAGGTGAATGATTTCGTCGCCAGTGCGATCTATCAGCGGCGGATTTCCGAAAGCCTGCGCGACCGCCGGGCACAGAGCGATGACGGCTACATGATCCGCGAGGACGTTCGCCCGACCGACCCGACGGTGGAAGAACTGCGCGCCAATCTGCCGGTGGGCAATGTGGAGCAGGTGATCGAGCGGATGGTCAACGAAATCCGCATCCTCAAGCCCAGCCATGTCGCGCTGCAAACCCAGTTGGGGGATTTCGATCAGGCCACCATGCTGCGCCAGATCGAACTCTGGGGCACCCGCATCATTCCGGCGATCCGCAAGGAACTCGGTGCGGAGATGCCGGCGACGAAAATCCCGGCGATGGCCTGATCGCGCCATCACCGCCACACTGAAAATGGCACCGCGCGCGTCGCGGTGCCATTCTGTTCTGCCGACGCTGACTGACGACAATAACAATATTTAGGGGGAACCGTTCTATGAGCACGACCATGCTGAATCGCCGCGCCCTGCTCGCGGCCGGGCTTGCGCTGCCCAGCTTCGCCATTGCTGGCCGGGCCGGGGCGGCCGATGCGCCGCTGAAAATTGGCGTTCTGTGTGACATGTCCGGCATTTATGCCGATGACACCGGGCCGGGCCTGGTGGCCGCCGTGCAGGTGGCGGTGAATGAACTCGGCGGCAAGATCGGCAATCGCCCGATCACCATCGTTTCCGCAGACGACAAGAACAAGCCCGATGTCGGCGCCGATATCGCGGCGCGCTGGCTGGATAAGGATGGCGTTTCCGCCATTGTGTGCGCGTCGGCCTCCTCCATCACCCTCGCGGTGGCCAGCCTGTGCAAGGCGCGCAACAAGGCGCTGCTGATCTGCGGCTCGCTGAGCTCCGACCTCACCGGCAGCCAGTGCAGCCCGATGTCGTTCCAGTTCAGCCTCGACACCTATGCCGGCCCGAAATCGGTGATCGCGCCGACGATCCGCGAAGGGGCGAAAACCTGGTACATCATCAATGTGGACTATGCCTACGGCATCAGCCTGCGCGATGAAGGCAGCAAGATGATCGAGGCGAGCGGCGGCAAAGTGGTCGGCGCGACCTCGTTCCCGCTCGGCACCACCGATTTCGCCAGCCAGTTGCTGCAAGCCCGCACCTCCGGCGCGCAAGCCATCGCTTTGGCCTGCGGCGGGGCGGACTGGTCGAACCTGTGCAAGCAGGCGCATGAATTTGGCATTTCCGAAGGCGGCCAGCGCCTGGTGACGCTGACCGGCGGCATCAACGAAATTCAGGCCGTGGGCGGCGATTTGTGCGCCGGCATGATCGCCTCCACCCCGTTCTACTGGGACCTCGACGAAGGCTCGCGCGCGTTCTCCGCCAAGTTCCGCGCCCTGCTCGGCGGCCGCTTCCCCAACTGGCAGCAGGCCAATGGCTATTCCAGCGTGCTGCATTGGGCCAAGGCGGTGGCGGCGGCCGGCACGGATGACGGCAGCAAGGTCGGCCCGGCGATGCGCGCCACGCCGGTGAAGGATGCGCTGATCGACGGCGCCGCCATCCGGGTGGACGGGCAGGTGATGCGCCCGACCTATCTGGTGAAGGTGAAGCCGGAAACCGCCAAGGGCCGGGCCGATATCTTCGCCCATGTCGGCACCTTGTCGGCCGAGCAAAGCTGGCGCCCGGCGGCGGAAAGCGCTTGCCCCGCCTTGAAGCCGGCGTAACCCTACCGCGTTCCCCCGTGGCCAGCCGGCCGCGGGAGCCATGCCGTGCGCACCCCCGACGGCGACAGCCAAGAAGGATTTGTTATGAGCGACCAGGATATCGTGCTTTGCGAGGTCAGCGATCATATCGCCCTCGTCACCCTCAACCGCCCGCCGGTCAATGCGCTGGACCGGGCGATGCGCGACCGGATCATCGCGATTTTCGACGAAATTTCCGAGCGTGACGACGTGCGCGTTGCCGTGCTGACCGGCAATGGCAAGGCGTTCTGCGCCGGCGCCGATCTGCGCGCCCGCCCGGATCTGGCCAAGGTTGGTGCGTTTCACGACCATAACCGCGTCACCCGCGAAACGTCGAACAGCATCGGCGAATGCTCCAAGCCGGTGATCGCCGCCATCAACGGCGTGGCGCTTGGCGCCGGCATGGGGCTGATGGCGTTCTGCGACATCATGCTCGCCTGCCAGGAAGCCACGTTCGGCATGCCGGAAATCGATGTCGGGCTCGCTGGGGGTGCTGCGATGATGCGCACCATGTTCGGCCGCTCGACCATGCGGCGGATGATGTATACCGGCCTGCGGCTGGATGCGGCGGAGCTTTATCGCCGTGGCATTATCGAAATGGTGACCACGCGGGAAAATCTGGTGCCGGAAGCGCTGAAAATCGCGCGCGAAATCGCCTCCAAGGCGCCGCTTGGCATTCGCTACGCCAAGCAATCCTGCAACATGGTGGAAAACATGCCGCAGCGGGATGCCTACCGGATTGAGCAGAACTTCACCATGGCGCTGGCGGCGACCGAGGATGCGTTGGAAGCGCGCACGGCCATGTTGGAAAAGCGCAAGCCGGTCTTCAAGGGCCGCTGAGATGCAACTCGGGCAGGGGCTGGAGGCGCTGTTACAACCGCGCTCGATCGCCATTCTCGGCGCATCGCAAGACCCAACCAAGATCGGCGGCCGGCCGGTGCAATTCCTGCGCAGCTATGGCTTCCCGGGCCCGGTTTATCCGGTCAACCCGCGCGCCACGGAGGTGCAGGGCTACACCGCCTACCCGTCGATTGAGGCCCTGCCCGAGGCGCCTGATCTGGTGATTGTGGCCCTCGGGGCCGACGCGGTGCCGGACGCGCTGGAGGCCTGTGCGGCCAAGGGCGTGAAGGGCGCGGTGGTGTTTTCCTCCGGCTTTTCCGAAATGGGCGCGGCGGGGGAGGCGTTGCAGGCGCGGATGCGCGCGACAGCGCAGCGCACGGGCATGCGGATCATGGGGCCGAACTGCCTGGGGGCGACCAGCATTGCCGCCCGCGCCATCGCCACGTTTTCCATCGTGCTGGAAAACGCGATGCCGAAAGCGGGTTCGCTGGGCATTGTTTCCCAATCCGGCAATCTCGGCAGCTACGCGATGGCGTTGGCGGCGGAAAAGGGCGTCGGCGTCAGCCGGTTCATGACCACCGGCAATGAGTGCGATGTGGACGTGGCCGACGGCATCGCCTTCCTCGCGCGGGACCCGGAAACCAAATTCATTCTCTGCGTGCTGGAAACCTGCCGCGATCCGGAGCGTCTGACCGCCGCCTTCGCCGCCGCGCGTGCGGCGGGCAAGCCGGTGGTGGCGTTGAAAATCGGCGCGACCGAGGCCGGGCAGGCCGCAGCCGCCAGCCATACCGGCGCCCTGGCGGGGTCCGATCAGGTGTTCGATGCGGTGTTCGCCCGCGCCGGGGTGTTGCGGGTGCGCTCGATCGAAGGGCTGGTCGATATGGGCCAGGCGCTGGTGGCCTTGGGCGTGGACCGGCTGCCGAAAGGCAATCGCGTTGCCATCATGGTGGCATCCGGCGGGTTTGGCGTGCTGCTGGCCGATGCGGCCTGTGCGGCCGGGCTGACGGTGCCGGAAGCCTCCGCCGCCACCCAGCGCCGCATCACCGAGATTGTGCCGTTGGCCGCCCCGCGCAACCCGGTGGATGCGACGGCGCAAATGTCCAGCCGGCCAGAGATCATGCAGAACCTGCTGTTCGCGATACTGGAGGATGACAGCTTCGATACGCTGATCCTGCTGGTGTCGTCAGCGCTGTATCTGCCCCGGCTGCGCGCGGTCTACATGCAGGCTCTGGCCGCCGCGCGGGAGAAATTCCCGGATCGTGTGGTGGCGCTGTGCGTGCACGGGCCGGCGGATGCGGTGACCGAACTCGGCGCCATGGGCTATCCGGCGACCGACGGGGTGGATGCCTGCACCCAGGTGGTGGCGGGCCTCGCCCGGCTGCGCACTGCCTTGGCCGCACCGGCGCCGGCGGCCGTGGCGTTGCCCAGCCTGCCAGCCTTGCCGCCAGCTGCGGAACTGGCGGGCGAGGATGGTGCCAAGCGTGCTCTCGCCGCCGCCGGCCTGCCGGTGCTGCCGGAAGTGGTCGCCGCAACCCCTGACGCGGCGGCCGAGGCTGCTGGCGCCATGGGCTTTCCGGTGGTGCTGAAAATCGTCTCGCCGGATCTGCCGCATAAAACTGAGGTTGGCGGCATTGCGCTCAACCTCACCTCGGCCGACGCAGTGCGCGCCGCTGGGGTGGCGATGCTGGCGCGGGTTCGCGCCGCTGCCCCGGCCGCGCGGCTCGATGGATTGCTGGTGGCGCCGATGGTGCGTGGCGGGGTGGAACTCATCCTTGGCACCACGCAGGACCCGGTGTTCGGCCCGGTGGTCATGGTCGGCCTCGGCGGTATTTACGCCGAAATCCTGCGCGATGTTGCCGTGCGCCCGGCCCCGGTCGGCACGGCGGAGGCGCTGGAGATGCTGCGCAGCCTGAAAGCGTTCCGCCTACTGGAAGGCGCGCGTGGCGCCCCGCCAGCGGATATCGCCGCGGCCTGCGAGGCCATCGCCGCGCTGTCTGGCTTTGCCGCGGTGCATCGGGACGCGATTGCCGCCATCGACATCAATCCGCTTCTGGTTCGTTCCCAGGGCGAGGGCGCCGTGGCGCTCGATGCCCTCATCATCCCGGCCGCGCCGGGGGAGATCCGCCATGCCCACTGAAACGCTACCGTCTGGTGACGCCTATCGCCGCCATGTTCGCGCCTGGCTCACCGTCAATGTTCCGGCGGGTTTGCGCATCGACCAGCCCGGATACCGCACGCCGGACCTGGAAACCTGCCGCGCGTTTGAAGCCGGGCTGCATGCGGGCGGCCTCGCCGGCATCACCTGGCCGGTGGAATATGGCGGCCATGGCCTGACCATCCGCGAACATCTGATCGCCAACCAGGAAATCGGCCGCCTCGGCCTGCCGGAGAGCATCAACTCGCTGGGCAAGGAACTGGCCGGCCCGATTATTATGGCGGTGGGCACCGAGGCGCAGAAGCAGCGCTTCCTGCGCCCGTTGCTGGAAATGAAGCAGATCTGGTGCCAGGGCTTTTCCGAGCCCGGCGCGGGATCGGACCTCGCCGGGCTGCGCACCCGCGCGGTGCGTGATGGCGATAACTGGCGGGTGAGCGGGCGGAAAATCTGGACCTCCGCCAGCCCGTGGTCGGATCGTTGCCTGCTGCTCGCCCGCACCGGGGCGCTGGAAGACCGGCATAAGGGCCTGGCGCTGTTTGCCATGCGCATGGATGCGCCTGGCGTGACGGTGCAGCCGATCCGCCAGATCGACGGCAGCGCGCATTTCGCCGAGGTGATCCTGGAAGATGTGCCAATCGACGCCGCCGACGCGCTCGGCGCGCCCGATGAAGGCTGGAGCGCGGCGGTGCGGGTGCTGGCGATTGAACGCGCCACCAACCGGATGTATCGCGCCTGGCGGTTTGAGAACGAGGTGGCGCATCTGGTGCGCGCCTGCCGCGCCAACCCGACCTTGAACGGCATTATCGGCAGCGGCGAATACCATCGCCGGCTAGCGGAAATCCTGGTCGATATCGAAATCATCAAAGGCTATGTGGAGCCGACGGTGGAACGACTGGCGGAAGGGGAGGCCATTGGCGACCGTGGCAGCCTGATGAAATTGCATTGGTCGGAGGCGCATCAGCGCTTTGCCGTGCTGGCGCTGGAATTGCTGGACCAGGCCCCGCCGGGCGCGGACCCGGAAGTGGCGGCGGCGCGGGAACGGTTCCAGCATTTGTATCTGCGGGGCCGGGCGGAAACCATCTATGCCGGCACCACGGAGGTGCAGCTCGGCATTATCGCCGACCGCATGTTGAAGCTGCCGAGGGAGCGTTGAAATGACCAACGACACGCATGACGCGCTCACCGCTTTTGCTGCCACGGCGGCGAATGCCGTGGCCGAATGTGCCGGGCTGGCGCCGCGCGCCCGCGCCACCTGCCTCGCCGAAGCGGGCTTGATTGGCGTGCTGGCGGCGGAAAGTGCCGGCGGGTTGGCTTTGGGGCTGGACCACGCGGTGCCGGTGCTGCACGCGGCTGGCGCCGGGTTGCTGGGCTATCCGCTGCTGGAATCCATGCTGCTCGCCGCCGCCTTGGGCGGGCAGGCGGAGGCAGCGCGCATTGTGTTGGGCGAGGCGACGGCGACCATCGCCTGGGCCGGGCGTGCCACGCTGGCCGGCGGCCGGCTGTCCGGCACGGTCGGGCGGGCGCCGATGGCCGATAGCGCGGACCTGATCCTGGTGCTGACCGGAACCGGGGCCGCGCTGGTTGGTGCCAACGCTGCGGGCGTGACGGTGCGCCCCGGCGATGGGCTGGATGTGGAAGCGCCGGATTGCGAGGTGGTGCTGGCCAATGCCACGCCGCTGGCGCTGCTGGAGGCCGATGCGGTGGATGCGATTGAGCAGGGGGCGCAGTTGCTGCGTGCCGCCGCCATTGGCGGTGCGGTGGAAACCTGCCTTGCCGCCGCCGTCGCCTATACCTCCACCCGGGTGCAGTTCGGCAAGGCGCTGGTCAGCTTCCAGGCGCTGCGCCATGCGATGTCCCGGCAGAAACTCGCCGCCGAGCATATCGGCGCCGCCATTGCCCGCAGCCTGATGCGCCCGGATGACCGGCTGGCCCGCGCCGCCGCCTTTGCCGCCGCCACCCGTTTCGGGGCCGCAGCGGTCGAATCGGCGCTGCAACTGCATGGTGGCATGGGCTTCACCTGGGATATCCCGATGCATCGCCATCTGCGCCGCATTCGCTCGTGGGAGGCCCAGGGCGATGCCCCGGGCCTGCATCGCCGCCTCGCGGCCGAGCTGCTGACCGCCAACGCCTGACCCTGGAGCTTATGATGACCACATCTCTCCCCTTCGCCGGCAAAGCCATCCTGATCACCGGCGCCGGTAACGGCATTGGCAAAGCGACCGCGCTGCATCTGGCGAGCCTCGGCGCCACGATCGGCGTGAACGATCTGCGCCCGAACTTCGTTGACGGCACGGTGGCCGAAATCATCGCCGCCGGTGGCCAGGCGGTTGCCATCACCCAAGATGTTGCCAGCCGCGACGGTATGTTCGCGGCGGTGAATGATTTCGCCGACGCGGCCGGGCGGTTGGACGGCATGGTCAACAATGCCGCCTGGGTGCGCTATCAGGCATTGCCCGATATCGCGCCGGAAACTGTGGACCGCATGCTCAATATCGGCTTCAAGGGCATTATCTGGGGCATGCAGGCCGCGACCGCGCGCATGACCGGGCCGGGCAGCATCGTCAACGTTGCCTCGGCGGCTGGTTTGCGCTCCACCCCGTCTTCGATCGTCTATAGCGGCATCAAGGCGGCGGTGATGGGCATGACCCGGGCGGCGGCGGTGGATCTTGGCGCGCTGCAGATCCGGGTGAACGCCATTGCCCCGTCCGCCACGCCCACCGAAGGCACGATGCGCAACCGCGACGCCGACCGCGACGCGCACCGCATTGCGCAAACGCCGCTGGGCCGGTTGGGCACGGTGGACGATATGGCGCGCGCCATCACCTTCCTGCTTTCCGGCGACAGCCTCTACATCACCGGACAGGTGCTGTCGGTCGACGGCGGCATTTCCACCAGCTTCCTCTGATGCGCGTCGTCCTGGTCACCGGCGGCGCGTCTGGCATTGGCTGGGCCTGTGCGCGCCGCTTCGCCGCCGGCGGGGATGTGGTGGTGATCGCCGATATCGATGCCGCCGCCGCAACGTCCCGTGCCGCCAGCCTCGGCCCGCAGCATGCCGCGATTGCCGCCGATGTGGCGGACCCGGCAACGGCGGCGGCGGTGATCGGCTTCGTGCTGGCCCGGCACGGGCGGATTGATGTGCTGGTCAACAATGCCGGCATTATCGACAGCGGCGGCACGCAAATTACCGACCAGCCGCTGGAGGCGCTGCGCCGGCTGCTCGGGGTGAACCTGATTGGCATGGAGCGGCTGGCCAGTGCGGCGCGCGCGGCGATGCTCGGCCAGACGCCGGTTACCGCCGGGGCGCCGCGTGGGGTGATCGTCAACATGGCCTCCGGCGCCGCATTGCGCGCCATCCCGCTGCGCAACGGCTATTCCGCCTCCAAAGCCGGGGTGCTGGCGATGACGCGGGTGCAGGGGGTGGCGTGGGCCGCCGATGGCATTTGGGTCAACGCGCTCGCCCCCGGATATATCCGCACCGATCTGGTGGATGAGCTGATCCGCCGCGGCCGGGTGGATCCGAGCCTGACCGAAAGCCGCATTCCGCTCGGCCGCATGGGGCGACCGGAGGAAATGGCCGAGGCAGTGTTTTTCCTCGCCTCCCCCGCCGCGCGCGGCATGGTCGGCAGCCTGCTGATCGCCGATGGCGCTGGTTCGGCCTATGGCGCATCGGATGCTGCCCCGGTGCAGCGAGGCGCCGCCCCACGCGCGGCGCCGGAGGGCACGCCGGTGATGGTGGTATCCGGCGCGGACACCGCGATGGGGGCGGCCTGCCTGCGCGGCCTGGCGGCCGCCGGTGCGACGGTGATTGCCGCTGCCACGCCGGCCGATATTGCCGCCGCCGCGCAGCGGCATGGCCGGTTGGACGGGTTGGTGAATGCTGCGGGCAGCGATGGTCTCGACGCCGACGATGCCGACTTGCCGCAGCAGATCGCGCAGCATCTGGAGGCACAGTTTCTCGCCGCCCAGGTCGCCGGGCGCATCATGCTCGCGCAAGGTTTCGGTGCAGTGCTGAACCTGACCGGGGCCGCGGCGCTGGCGGCCGGGGTGGCCCCGGTTGCTGGGTCCGCTGCGGCCGGGGCGGTGGCGATGTTCGCGCGGTCCATGGCCTGCGAATGGGGTGGCTCTGGCGTGCGGGTGAACGCGCTGGCGGTGGGGGCTGGGATCGACCCCGGTGGCGCGGCCGCGTTCCTGCTGTCGCCGGCTGCCGGGTATGTGTCTGGTTCGATCATCGCCATGGATGGCGGGCGTTCCGTTCTCTCTAGCAAGGAGCCGCAAGCATGGCCCTGACCCCGGTTCAGGAGGCACTCAAGCAAGCCTATATCAAGGCGCGCGGCTATTGGGTGGACTGGACCGAGGGCATTTTGCGCTTCAGCCCCGGCTTTCTGGATTTATATGCGCGCTATGGCGGCCACCCGGCGGCAGCGGGGCCGCTATCGCCGCTGATGTGCGAACTGATTTACGTCGCGCTTGATGCATCCAGCACGCATTTGTTCGAGTCCGGGCTGGTGCTGCATATGCGCTACGCCATGCGCCACGGCGCCACCGCCGCGCAGGTGATGGAGGTGCTGGCGATGGCGACCGCCCAGGGGCTGGGCGGCACCCGTGTTGGCATCGACATTCTGGCCGAGGAGTTGGCGGCGGCCGGCAAGCCCGTGGCGCAGCCCGCGTTGACCGAAGCGCAGGCGGCGGTGAAATCCCGCTGGCTGGAGCGTTTCGGCGCCTGGCCGCGCTATGCCGAAACGCTGTTGCAGCTGGATGCGGCGTATCTCGACCTGGTGCTGGAACTGCATGCCTATGCCGACCCGCAGGACCGGCTGAGCGAGACCGACCGGACCCTGATCGGCATCGCGCTGGATGCCTGCTTCACCGGGCTGAACCCCGATGCGTTGCGCGAACGCATTCGCCGCGCCATTGCGTTGGGCATCGACACGCGGGCCATTTTGCAGACGCTGCAAATGACCGCGCATCTCGGCGTGCACGCCTGTGCGTTGGGCGTGCCGGCGCTGATGAAAATCGTCGACGAAGGCTGACCCCGCCGGTTTGCGCCGGCGGGGCCTTCGGTCAGGCGGTTGCCAGCGCCTCGGCGGGCGCGAAGGTGAAATCGCGATAATTGCCTTCGGTCGCGGCGCGGCAATATTCGCGGTATTTCTGGAAGCCGCCGGTAAACAAGGTCAGCCCCTGCGCCTTGCCCGCCACATTGGCGCCGACGTACCAGGTTTTGGCCTGTGACACCAAGGTGCGTTGGGCCAGGGTTGCGACCAGCGCCATCCAGCGCTCTTCCGCCTCCGCCGTCGGCTCCATCGTTGCCAGATGGTTGCGTTCCATGTGCCGCATGGCCTCCGCAATCCAGTCCACATCATGCTCGCTGATGCGGATGATGTTGGCGAGCGCGGCCGGGCCGGTGGGGCCGGTGGTCATGAACAGATTGGGGAAGCCGGCGATCATCAGCCCGAGATAGGACCGTGCGCCGGCCTTCCACAATTGGTTGATCGACAGGCCATCGCGGCCGATGACGTCGAAGGCCATCAGCGCGCCGGTCAGCCCATCGTAGCCGGTGGCGAGGATGAGCATGTCCAGCTCCACCTCGCCGGACTCCAGGCGCACGCCCTTCTCGGTGATTTCAACGATTTTGTCGGTCAGGCAGTTTTTCAGGTGCACGTTGGGCAAGTTGTACGTTTCGTAATACGACGTATCCAGGCAGGGCCGGCGGGCGAAGATCGGGTAGCCGCGTGGCTTCAGCGCCTCTGCCACGGCCGGATCGGTGACGATTTCGTCGATTTTGCCGCGGACGAATTCGGCCACGTGTTCATTGGCTTCCGCGTTGGTCAGCAGATCGGCGAAGGTGCCGAGCATGGCCAGCCCGCCTTGTTGCCAGGATGCTTCGAGCAATTCCTGCCGCTGGCTGGGGGTGACGGTGAAGAAGCCGCGGGTGGATTGTGGCCGCACGCCGCCGACGGCGCTGTTTAGCGCCGCTTCGCGGATGCCGGCGTAGTTGCGTTTTACTTCGGAAACGTAATCGGCGCCGAGCGTCTGGTTACGCATCGGCATGGTGAAGCTGGGCGTGCGTTGAAACACGAACAGCTCCCCGCATTGCGGGCCGATTTCCTGGATGATCTGAATGCCGGTGGAGCCGGTGCCGATAATGCCGACCCGCTTGCCAGCAAAGGCGACCGGGTGGTGCGGCCATTTGGCGGCGCGCAGCAATTCGCCCTTGAAGCGGCTGAGCCCGGCGATGTCCGGGTCCCTCGGCAGCGACAGCGGCCCGGTGGACATGATGCAATACGGGGCTTCGAACACGTCACCGTGATCGGTCGTGACCTGCCAGAGTTGCCGCCGTTCGTCCCAGACGGCGCGGGTGACGCGGGTGTTGAACTGAATGTGCTTGCGCAGGTCCAGCCGGTCCGCGACGAAGTTGATATACTCCAGCAATTCTGGCTGGGCGGCGAATTGTTCTTTCCAGGTCCATTCCTGTTCAATTTCGCGCGAGAAGCCGAAACTATAGTCGATGCTCGGCAGATCGACGCGCGCGCCGGGGTAGCGGTTCCAATACCAGACGCCACCGACATCGCCGCCGGCTTCAAAACCCTGGATGGCCAGGCCCATTTCGCGGAATTTGTAGACCGCGTACATGCCGCCAAATCCGGCGCCGACGATGATCACGTCCAGGCGTTTGGCCGGCGCGCCGGCATGGGCGGTTGCTGTGTCGTTCATAGCCGTTCGCTCCCGTTGTTCTGCCGCCCCGCCGCGATCGGCGGCGCATGCCAACCCGCGCAGTTTCCCACACCGCCCGGCGAACAACCATGACTTAGACGGGGCAGGGCGCAGTATCACATAGGCGATATTGGTCGATTTTTCCTCAGTCGGGCGCGAGGTTGGCGGTGGCGGCGCGATAGTCATTCAGCGCGTCGCGCATGATGGCGACCAGCGGCGCCCGGTCTTGGGTGATCCGCGCCGTTGCCCCGCCGACGCCGATTGCCATCGGGATGCCGTGCGGCCGATCCGGCAATGGCATGGAGATGGTGGCGGCTTGCGGCACCGGGATGCCGGCGAGGAAAGCATAGCCTTGCTGGCGCACGGTTTGCAGTTGCGCCAGCAAGGCCGGCAGGTTGGTGCGCGGAATTTCCCCCCTGCCGCGCACATCGATATGGCGGATCAGCCGGGCGACCGACGCGTCCGCCATCCGGCTGAGCAGCACCAGGCCGGCGGAGGATTGGGTCAGCAGCCGCATCGTGCCTTCGGGCGGCGGGAATTTCAGCGGATGATCGGGTTCCAGCACCCGCAGATACTGGATGAACAGATCATTCTGCGACACCAACGCCACCGTTTCCCCAGTTGCGGTCTGCAAGCGTTGCATCAAGGCGAGCAGTTCGCCCGAACCGAGAGTGAAATGGTTGATCCATTCCCCCAAGGCCGCCACCCGTGTGGTGGGGAAGTAGGTGCGGCTGGCCCGGTGGTAGTTGAGGTAGCCCAACTCCACCAGGCTGCGCAGCAATTCGGTGGTGCTGGACTGCGGATAGCCGAGGCGCGCGACGATGACGTTCTGCCGCAACGGCGCGCGCAGTTCGGCGAACAGCTCCATCACCGCCAGCACGCGGGCGGCGGATTTGATGGGGCTGTGCGGCATGGGGCCCGCTCCGCAGTCCGGCGCTGGTTAGCGGTGCATCACGCGGTGACGCGGCGGAATTTCTGCATCCGCCGCAGGTGGTCCGGGCGGGGCGTGTCGGGGAAGACGGCCGCCCAGTCATTGGCGATCACCTCCCCGACATACAAATCCCCCTGCGAGTCCAGCGCCACGCTATGCGGGGCGACGAAGGCGCCGGGGGTGGTGCCGGGCTTATCCTTGCCCAGCCGGTTGATCAGCGTGCCATCATTGGCCAGCACCAGTACGCGTGGTCCCAGATTGGGGGTGGCGTGGTTGACCGCCATATACGGCCCCAATTCCCCGACCAGCAGGGTGGGGGCGGCGCCGGGCGTGATCGCCAGGCCGCAGGGCCGGTGCAGATTGTTGATCTGGCGCAGATAGGTGCCGTCGCCGTCGAAGACCTGAATGCGGTGATTTTCCCGGTCCGCGACATAGACCTCGCCCACCGCATCGCAGCAGATGTTGTGCGGCAGGTTGAACTCGCCGGGGAAGGTGCCCGGCTTGCCCCAGGTTTTGATCCATTTGCCGGTGGGGGAGAATTTGTGCACGCAGGCATTCCAATACCCGTCGGAGACGTAAATATCGCCGGTGGGGGAGAGTGCGGTGTGGGTGCAGCGGCAGAACGAGGTGTTGCTCATGAACGGCGCCGGCTGGTTTGGCACGCCGATTTCGAGCTGCAATTTGCCGTCCGGGCTGAATTTGCGCACCGTATGGTCGCCGTTATCGGTCAAATACAGGCTATCATCCGGGCCAATACTGGCGCCGTGCGCGTTGCTGAACACGCCATGGCCCCAGGAGGTGATAAACTGGCCGGAACGGTCGAGCACGACAACCGGATGCTCGCCGCGATTGAACAGATACACATGATCTTTGGAATCGACCGCAATGCCGGCAACGTCGCCCAGCGTGATATGGGCCGGGAGCTGCTCCCAAGCCTCGATCGGTTCAAACAAGAATTGGTCCAGTATGGTCACGAGGTCCCCCAGGCAAAATGGATCGGTGGCGGCTGGATCAGGCGGGCAGTTTGGTGGATTGCCAGGCCACCATGCGCCAGGTGCCGGCCTGGTTCTGATACACATCGGTGAAGCGCACCCCGAAAGATTGCAGTGCCCCGCTGACGGTAACCGAAATGCGCGCCAGCCCGGTCAGCACCACAACATCGCCCATATCCTGCGCCACCACCTCGGACGGGACGACTTCGGTATAAACCGTGCTGCCGTTTTCCATGTTGCCGATCAGGCTGGCTTTGCTGTCCACGCGGGCGCTGGAATGGGTGTAGACCAGCCCCTTGCACAGATGCTTTTGCAGGAAGGCAATGTTCTGCTCGGCCATCGCCGCCATGCGCGCGCGGTCGAGGGTGATGATCATGTCTGCGTTGCCGGACATTGCCCGCTCCTTGGTTGCTTGGGCGCAGGTTACAAGCTGGTGCCGCCCGTGTCACATAGCGCGGGCGGTTTGCGCTACAGCGGGCCGAGTTTGCCCAACTCCATCGCCGCGATTTGCAGTGCCAGATACTTTGAATTGATCCGGCACGGTGCCAGGCCGCCGGCGATGAACCACAGGCCCTCCTGCGGCGTGCGCTTATACATATTGTTGAGTTCCCCATCGGCGCCAAGGCCCCAGACCGGGCCGATCCGATCGACCATATCCTGCCCGAGCGCGCGGCGGATCAACTCGACTTGTGGCAGGTATCCGGTTGCCAACACGATCAGATCGGCCGGCACAATGGAGCCATCGCGGAGCAAGGCGCCGTTGCTTGTGAAGCGTTCGATCCGGTCGAACTGCAACAGGCCGATTTCACCTTTGATCATCAGCGCCGAACTGCCAGCGTCCAGATTATAGCCGCCGCCACGGCGATAATATTTAATCTGATGGCCGGTCTCGTCCTCGCCAATATCATGCTTGAAACCGATGGATTTGAGGCCGTGGATCATCTCCTGATCCAGTTCCACCATGCGCTTCGTCACCGCCTTGTAGGCTTTGATCACCAAGGGTGGGGTTGCCGCGGCAACAACAAGGTCGGCATCGTCAAGCGCTTCGAACTCGTTCCAAACCGCCTCATTCAACCGCGCACTGGGGTTAATCGAAACAACGGTGGTCGAGCCACGCTGGATCAAGGTTGTGTGCACGCCGTGGCTGTGCAGGTCCAGCGCCACATCATTGGCGCTGCTCCCGGTGCCGATGATCAACGCACGCTTGCCGGTCCAGGCGGCGCCGTTATCAAAACCTTCGGTGTGGAGGATGTCGCCGCTGAAATCCTCAAGCCCCGCAATCTCCGGGACCATCGGGTAGGAACTGACGCCATTGGCGAAGACGAGATGGCGCGGGTGGACGGTGCGCGTCGTTCCATCGCCGCGCTGCAACTGAACGGTCCAGCTTTTGTCCGCGCCATCCCAGGTCGCGTTGGTAAACTCGGTATCGGTCCAGCAGTTGATTTCCATGGCATCGGCATAGAACTCAAACCAATTTCCCAACATGTCCTTGGGGATATATTTGGGCCAGGTCGGTGGAAAATGCATATAGGGCAGATGGTTCAGGTGGATCGAGTTGTGCAACGCCAGCGAATGGTAGCGTTTGCGCCAACTATCGCCAATGCGCGGCCATTTTTCCACAACCAGGGTGTCAACGCCGATCTGGTTTAGCCGCGCCGCAACCGACAAGCCGGCCTGGGCGGCGCCAATCACCAGCACCGTCGGCTCCCGATCATCATACGCAGCGGCTTTGCGTCGCATGTCAGCCCAGTTATCTCCGCCGAAATTGCGAGAATAAGCTGCCCCGGTTGGCCGATTGGCGCCAATTTTCTCCTCACGGCCATCGAGCGCTTCGAGCGTCGTCGAGAAGTGCCACGCCTTCATTGCCCCGTCTGCGGCGGGCGAAAGGCGCAGCAGTCCGGCGCCACGACCGCAATTGGTTTTGAATTCGAACAGCGCCTCAAAACTGTCCACGCCGAGCCGCGTGACCTGGCGCGGTGCCTTGCGGTTGGCGGGCAGGTGGAAGCCGTGCGCGGCAGTGCGGGTTTGCGCCTCGGCAAGCCGGGCGGCGACCGCCTCGCGGCCCTCCGTGGGGGTGTAGTGCCAGGTAAAGGCCAACACATCGCGCCATTGGCAGTCCGGATGGAGGAGGGCGCCGATCTGCGCCGGATCACGCGCCATAAGCGCAGCTTCAAACGCGGCCAACCAGTCCTCGAATGTCTTTCGGACGTGGGACGCTAGCTGGAATTCGCGCAAGGCGTGATCGATGTTGTCCATCTTCATTCGTTCCCTTTTGCCTGACAGTATCACCGGATCATGCCGAGTGGATACCGCCAACTTGCCGCCCTCAGGCCGGAACAACGCCGGCGGCTCCAGGGCATGAAATGGTCGGCAAGGTCGTCGCTACAGCCCCTGATGCGACCGCCAAGGTGGTGTACCCTGACGTCTGGAAATTCAGTTTGCGGCCTGGGCGGTGTAGGCGTTCCAACGACCAAGAAGGAACCCCACACGATGCCTGACACCCACGATAGGATCATCGACGAGTTGATGGAACAGTTGGTCGCGCAA
>CAITOL010000071.1 GCA_903893975.1 uncultured Rhodospirillales bacterium
AACCCGTCATCGCCGGCGTGTTCGAAGAATTTGCCGAAGGCCGCACCGTCTCCAAGCCGCCCTTCCGCCGCATCCCGTATGACCAGTCGATGCTGCGCTATGGCTCGGACAAGCCCGATCTGCGCAACCCGCTGCTGATCACCGATGTGACCGAACATTTCGCCGGCTCCAGCTTCGGCCTGTTCGCCAAAATCGCCGCCTCGGGCGGCATCGTGCGCGCCATTCCCGCCCCGGGCTGCGCCGCCAACCCGCGCAGCTTCTTCGACAAGCTGAACGAATGGGCGCGTGAGCAAGGCGCCGGCGGCCTCGGCTACATCACCTTCGATGCCGAAGGCGCCAAAGGCCCGATCGCCCGTAACCTCGAAGCCGACCGTGCGGACGCCATCCGCGCCGCCTGCGGCCTGAACCCTGGCGATGCAGTCTTCTTCGCCGCCGGCAAAAAAGACGAAGCGCCGAAATTCGCCGGCGCCGTCCGCACCCGCCTCGGCAATGAACTCGGCCTGATCGAAGCCGGCAAGTTTGAGTTCTGCTGGATCACCGATTTCCCCATGTTCGAACTGAACGAGGAAACCGGTCAGGTAGATTTCAGCCACAACCCGTTCTCCATGCCACAAGGCGGCATGGAAGCGCTGAACACGATGAACCCGCTGGACATCAAAGCCTTCCAGTACGACATCATCTGCAACGGCATCGAACTCTCATCCGGCGCCATCCGCAACCATCGCGCCGATATCATGATCCGCGCCTTCGAAATCGCCGGCTACCCCGCCAGCGAAGTCGAAGCCCGCTTCGGCGGCATGCTGAACGCCTTCCGCTACGGCGCCCCGCCGCATGGTGGCTCCGCCCCGGGCATCGACCGCATCGTGATGCTGCTGGCCGATGAGCCGAACATCCGCGAAGTCATCCTGTTCCCGCTGAACCAGCAGGGCGAGGATCTGATGATGGGCGCGCCGAATGAAACGACGCCGGCCCGGTTGAAGGAGCTTTCGATTCGGTTGGATCTGCCGCCGAAGGTGAAGAAGGATTGAGCAGGGGCTGCTTTTTTGGAAAAAAGAAGCAAAAAACTTTTCCACCTTTGGCTCTGTGCGTAATCTCTCACCGGGGAGAGTACGGCGAAGCCAAGGAACTGATGAAGTTTTTTTGGTTCTTTTTGTTCACAAAAAGAACGGCTTCCCTCCTGCCACAATCCTGCCAAGTCGCCATGCTCTAAAAGGCCCGCCAATCGAAGGACACAAGGCCGTGACCAAGCCCCTGCGCAAAGCCGTTCTTCCTGTTGCCGGTCTCGGCACGCGCTTCCTGCCCGCCACCAAGGCGATGGCCAAGGAAATGCTGCCGGTGGTGGACAAGCCGCTGATCCAATACGCGATCGAGGAAGCCCGCGCCGCCGGGATCGAGCAGTTCTGCCTGGTCACCGGTCGCGGCAAAACCGCGATCGTCGAACATTTCGATATCGCCTACGAACTCGAGGCCACCCTCCGCGGCCGTGGCAAAGACGCCGAGTTGCGCATGCTGCGTGAATGGCAGTTGCCGCCCGGCGCCATGGTCACCGTCCGCCAGCAGGAACCGCTCGGCCTCGGCCACGCCATCTGGTGCGCCCGCGCCTTCATCGGCGATGACCCGTTCGCCATCCTGCTGCCGGACGACCTGATCCTGTCCGAAACCCCCTGCACCATGCAGCTGGCCAACGCCTATTACGAAACCGGCGGCTGCGTCGTCGCGGTCACCGAAGTGCCGCATGAGCAGACCAGCCGCTACGGCATTCTCGACATCGGCAAGGACGACGGCCGCATGGTGGAGGTCAAAGGCCTGGTCGAAAAGCCGAAGCCGGAAGACGCACCGTCCGACCTGTCGATCATCGGTCGCTACGTGCTAACCGCCGATATCATCCAGCACCTGTCGCGGCTCGAACGCGGCGCGGGGAACGAGGTGCAGCTGACCGACGCGATGGCCAAGCTGATCGGCCACGTGCCGTTTCACGGCTTACGCTACGAAGGCCGCCGGTTCGACTGCGGCGACAAAGTCGGCTTCCTCGAAGCCCAGATCGCCTTCGCCCTGCAACGCCCGGATATGGGCCCGCCCGTGAAAGCGTTCCTCCAGACCTATTGCAAAGACCTGTTCGGTTAATCATTTCAACGGAGCTCGCAGCATTATGGCCTTCAAGCACGATTTCGACCCCACGACCCTGCGCGAATACGACATCCGCGGCATTGTCGGCAGCACGCTGCACGATGCGGACGCCTTCGCCATCGGCCGTTGCTTCGGCAGCATCGTCGCCCGCGCCGGCGGCAGCGTGGTCGCAGTCGGCTATGATGGCCGGCTGTCCTCGCCGGGGTTGGAAAAGGCGTTGGTCGCCGGCCTGCGCGCCAGCGGCGCCGATGTTGTCCGGGTCGGCCTCGGCCCCACCCCGATGCTGTATTACGCCTCCACCGTGCTGAAGGCCGCCGGCGCCATCATGCTCACCGGCAGCCACAACCCGCCGAACTACAACGGCTTCAAGATGATGCTCGGCGGCAAGCCGTTCTTCGGCGGCCAGATCGCCGAAATCGGCCGCATGGCCGCAACTGGGGACGTGGTGCCCGAAGCCGCCGGCAGCGCCCGCGACCTCGATGTCTCCGACGCCTATATCGAACGTCTGGCAAAAGACTGGGACGGCACCCGCCCGCTGAACGTGGTGTGGGACAACGGCAACGGCGCCGCCGGCGATGTGCTGACCCGTCTGGTCAAACACCTGCCGGGACACCACGCCGTGCTGTTCGGGGATATCGACGGCAAATTCCCCAACCATCACCCCGACCCGACGGTGCCGAAAAACCTCGAAGCCCTGGCCGCCGAGGTCCGTCAGCGTGGCGCTGATATCGGCATCGCCTTCGATGGCGACGCCGACCGCATCGGCGTGGTGGACGATGAAGGCCACATGCTGTTCGGCGACCAATTGCTGGTGCTGCTGGCGCGCGACGTGCTCAAAAGCCATCCGGGCGCCCGCATCATCGCCGACGTCAAAGCCAGCCAGGTGCTGTTCGATGAAGTCGCCCGCGCCGGCGGCCAGCCGGAAATGTGGAAGACCGGCCACAGCCTGATCAAAGCCCGCATGGCCGAAACCGGCTGCCCGCTGGCCGGGGAAATGTCCGGCCACATCTTCTTCGCCGACAAATGGTATGGCTTCGACGACGCACTCTACGCCGGCGTCCGCGTGCTCGGCATTCTCTCGCGCGGCACCCAGACCATGTCCGCGATCCGCAAAGCCCTGCCGCAGGTCATCAACACCCCGGAACTGCGGTTCGATTGTGCCGACACGCGCAAATTCGCCGTCATCACCGAGGTCGCCGCCCGCCTCAAAGCCGCCGGCGCCAAGCTCTCCGATATCGACGGCGTGCGCGTCAGCACCGCCGATGGCTGGTGGCTGCTCCGCGCCTCCAACACCCAAGCCGTCCTGGTCGCCCGCTGCGAAGCCTCCAGCGAGGCAGGGCTGGAGCGGCTGAAAGCCGCCCTGGTCGAACAACTCGAAGCCTCCGGCCTTGCGGCCCCGGATTTCTCCGGCGAGAACGCCGGTCACTGAAGATATTTTGTTGAAATTTCTGACAATTGTTTACTTCTTACTCGTAATTGGTCGCTAAGTCGGTTCCCCTCGGGACAGCGGGGGGGAACCAATCATGCTGAAGTTGCTGCGTTATTGCCGGATCGGGTGTCAGATCGCCACCCTGGGGCTGATCGGGGTCTTGGGCATGCTGTCCATTTCCGGCCTCGACTGGTGGCAGACCGACCGCGTCGGCCAAAGCAATGCCGCCGTCGCCCAGGCCCGCGACGGGAACGACCTGAACGACGATGTGCAGAAGGGCCTGTTGCAGGCCCGTCGACACGAGAAGGACTTTCTCCTCCGCGCCGATGAAGCCTCGCTCAAGGCACACGCGGCCTCCCTCATCGCCATCGGCCAATCGCTGGACGCCCTCACCGCCGTGCTCAGCGATCACCCTGACGTCATCGCCATGGCACAGGCGATGCGTGCCGATGTCGAACGCTACCGCGCAGCCTTCGCCGCTGTCGTTACAGAATCCCGCACCCTGGGCCTGAACGAGAAAGACGGCCTGCAAGGGTCGCTGCGCAATGCCGTGCACGCGGTCGAACAAACGCTCACCACCGTCGATAGTCCCGCCGCGCAGATCTCCATGCTGATGATGCGCCGGCACGAGAAAGACTTCATCGCCCGGGGGGACAGCCAATACAGCGCCGCCCTCAAAGCCGAGTTGCCCAAATTCACCGCCGCTATCGCCACCCTGCCGCCGGCCACCCAGCAAGACCTGCTGGCGCAGATCAACACCTACCAAGCCGAATTCGCCCGCTTCATGGCCCGCACCCAAGCCCGCCAGGCTGCCATCAAATCCCTCAGTGCGATCTATGCCGAGATCGAACCGCGTGTTCTCGCCTTCGACAGCCGCATGGCCGCCGACGCCAAAGCCGCGAAGGCACAGGGTGAGGCAATCGCCAGCGCCGCCCGCCAACTCACCCTCATGGTCATCACCGGCATCGTCCTGCTGGTCGCCGCCGCCTCCTGGCTCATCGGCCGCGGCATCGCCCGCCCGATCATCGCCGTCACCGCGGCCATGGAGTCGCTCGGACGAGGCAACCTGCAAGCCGCCCTGCCTGACGACGACCGCGCCGACGAAATCGGCACCATGGTCCGCGCCCTGCAAACCTTCCGCGCCAATATGATCGAGGCCAACGACCTTCGCGCCGAGCAGGAAGCCCAGAAGCAGCAGGCCGACCGCGCCCGCCGCCAATCCATGCTGGCCCTGGCCGATGCCTTCGAAGCCCGCGTCGGCGGCGTCGTCGATCACGTCGCCACCGCCGCGACCGAACTGCACGCCACCGCCCAATCGATGACCGCCACCTCCGAAGAAACCGCCCGCCAGGCCACCACCGTCGCCGCCGCGTCGGAGGAGGCGACGCAGAACGTCCACACCGTCGCCTCGGCTGCCGAGGAACTCACCGCCTCCATTCGCGAAATCAGCCAGCGGGTCGGCCAGGCCGGCAGCTTCATCCGGGAAAGCGTGCAGCAAACCCAACTCTCCAACACCCAGGTGCAGGGCCTCGCCAGCACGGCGGAGAAAATTGGCGCCGTGGTGAAACTCATCACCGACATTGCCGGCCAGACCAACCTCCTCGACCTCAACGCCACCATCGAAGCCGCCCGCGCGGGCGATGCCGGCAAAGGCTTCGCGGTGGTAGCGTCCGAGGTCAAAGCCCTCGCCACCCAGACCGGCAAAGCCACGGTCGAAATCGCCGCCCAGATCCAAGCCATCCAGGAGGCCACCCAAACCGCTGCCCGCTCGATCGAGAACGTCGCCGCCAGCATCGGCAAGGTCAACGAAACCGCCTCCGCCATCGCCGCCGCGGTCGAACAGCAAGGCGCGGCCACCGAGGAAATTTCCCGCTCCGTCATGCAAGCCGCCCAAGGCACCCAGGAAGTCTCCGGCACCATCGCCGGCGTCAACGAAGCCGCGCTACAAACCGGCGCCGCCGCCGCTCAGGTGCTGGAGGCCGCCGGCGAGTTGTCGCGCAATGGCGAGGGGTTGAAGTCCCAAGTCGCCAGCTTCCTGCAGGAGGTTCGCGCCGCCTAACGCCCGCGGCGGATGAAATTTCCGCAACCCTTGATGCAGGTCATGCGTCAGCCGAGACAATCCTTGCATAGGGTACAGCGCGCTTTGCTATCCTAGCGCGCTGCTTCACCTGAGCGAGGTTGGCTTGGCACGTATTCCCGATCTCTTTCGGCGCCTCTGGTCCTGGCGCTGGTGGGCCGTCTCGGCCGCCCTCGCCGCCGCCGTCATCTGGTATGGCGCCATCCCGCAATTCCTCGGCCCGCAAATCCCTGTGGTCCGCGTCCTGCGCACCGATCTGGTGGCCACCGTCGTCGCCAGCGGCAACGTCGCCGCCCCCTACCGCGTCAACATCGCCGCCCAGATCGTCGGCGTGGTCAGCGACGTGCCGGTCGCCGAAGGCCAGTCGGTCAAAACCGGCGACGTGCTGATCCGCCTCGATGACCGAGAGGCCAAGGCCGCCGTCGTGCTGGCCGAAGGCGCCCTCGCCCAGGCGGAGGCCCGCATGCGGCAATTGCGCGAACTCACCCTGCCCGCCGCCGAAGCCAGCCTCGCCCAGGCCCGGGCCACCCTGCTCGACGCGCAGAAAACCTTCGACCGCGCCGCCACCCTCAACCGCAGCGGTTACGAAACCCGCGCCAACCTCGATGATGCCACCCGCGCGCTCGACATCGCCCGCGCCCAACTCCGCAACGCCGAACTCGTCGTCTTCACCAACCGGCCCGACGGCAGCGACTACGTCATGGCGGAAACCCAGCGCCGCCAGGCCCAGGCCAATCTGGAAACCGCCCGCTCCCGCCTCACCTACACCACCATCACCGCCCCGCGCGATGGCGTGCTGATCGCCCGCAGCGTCGAACGCGGCTTCGTCGTCCAGCCCGGCGCCGTGCTCATGGTGCTCTCCCCGTTCGACGACACCCAACTCGTGGTGCAGATCGACGAGAAAAACCTCGGCCGCCTCGCCCTCGGCCAACCCGCGCTGGCCTCCGCCGACGCCTTCCCCGATCAACGCTTCCCCGCCGACCTCGTCTACATCAACCCGGGCATCGACATCACCCGCGCCTCGGTGGAGGTCAAACTCCACGTCCCCACCCCGCCCGCCTATCTCCGGCAAGACATGACGGTGTCGGTCGATATCGAAACCGCCCGTCGCCCGCAGACCCTCGTCCTACCGCTCGCCGCCATCCGCGACCTCGGCTCCCCCACCCCCTCGGTGCTCAAGCTGGTGCAAGGCAGGGCGGTGGCGCAACCGGTCAAACTCGGCATCATCGCCGGCGGCAAGGCGGAGGTGCTGGACGGTCTCACCGCGGGTGACACCGTGCTCGCCACCCGCAACCCCGCCATCGCGCCCGGCGCCCGGGTGCGCGCCGCGCCATGAACCCGCTGCTGCCGTTTGAATGGATCACCGCCTTGCGCTTCATGCGCGAAGGCAAGATGCAAACCATCTTCATCATCACCGCCGTCTCCATCGGCGTGGCGGTCATCGTCTTCATGTCGGCCATGCTCTCCAGCCTGCAAGCCAACTTCCTCAAGCGCGTCCTCACCTCCACCTCGCACATCCAGATCATCCGCCCAGACCAGGTCGCCCGCCCGCTGCGGCTGGAACCCGGCGCGCTGGAAGCCGCTACGGTGCAAACCCCCAGCCAGCGCGTGCTCTCCATCGACCAATGGCCCGCCATCATCGCCCAGCTCCGCCAAACCCCCGGCATCACCCATGTCGCCCCGGCGGTGCAAGGCTCCGCCCTGGTGGTCCGTGGCGACGCCAGCCGCTCCGTCTCCGTCACCGCCGTCGATGCGGCGAGCTATTTCCAGATCGTCGCCCTGCCAGACTACCTCGTCCTCGGCCAACCCCGCCTCGGCGCGGATGACATCATCATCGGCATCGAACTCGCCAAAGACCTCGGCGCCACCCTCGGCGACAAACTCACTCTGCGCAGCAACACCGCCGCCGGCCGCACCGTCACCGTCACCGGCATTTTCGACCTCGGCAATCGCGGCGCCAACAAGAACAACGTCTTCCTCGCCCTGCGCAGCGGCCAGGCGCTGCTCAACCTGGTCGGCGGCGCCACCAGCATCGAAGTTACCCTCACCGATATCTACGCCGCCGAGGACGTGGCGCAGGACATCCATGCCTGGTCCGGCCTGCAAGCCATCAGCTGGATCAGCAGCAACGCCCAGTTCTTCACCGCCGTGAACGCCCAGCAAACCTCCAACACCCTCATCCGCGCCTTCGTCGGCCTCTCGGTCGCCTTCGGTATCGCCAGCGTGCTGGTCGTCTCCGTCATCCAACGCTCGAAAGACATCGGCATTCTCCGGGCCATGGGCACCTCGCGCGGCAAGGTGCTGCGCGTCTTCCTCATCCAGGGCGGCCTGCTCGGCATGGCCGGCTCCATCGTCGGCGCCGCCGCCGGCGCCGGCGCGCTCATCTTCTGGCACGGCTATCTGCGTGAACCCGATGGCAGCGAACTCTTCCCTCTGGTGCTGGAGCCATCCTTGTTCCTCAGCACCCTGCTCCTCGCCGCCCTCACCGGCGTCGCCGCCGCCGCCGTCCCCGCCTTGCAAGCCGCGCGGCTAGATCCCGTGGTGGCCATCCGTGGCTGATCCTGCAATCCCGCCGGTTTTGCAGATGGAAAATATCTGCAAATCCTACAATCTCGGCACCCCGGTGGAGGTGGAGGTGCTGCATGAGATCGACCTCACTTTGGAACGCGGCGAATTCGTCGCCCTCATCGGCCCGTCCGGCTCCGGCAAAAGCACCCTGCTCAACATCATCGGCCTGCTGGATCGCCCGACCAAGGGCCGCCTCTTCGTCGAAGGCCACGAAACCAGCACCCTGGACGACGCAGCCCTTACCCGGCTCCGCGGCCACTCCATCGGCTTCGTCTTCCAGTATCACTACCTCATCTCCGCCTTCACGGCGCTGGAAAACGTGATGATGCCCATCCTCGCCGATCGCGGCTTCCCGGACGCCGCCATGCGCCAGCGCGCGCACGACCTGCTCGGCCAGGTCGGCCTCTCCCCCTGGGCCAACAACCTCGCCACCAACATGTCCGGCGGCCAGCAGCAACGCGTCGCCATCGCCCGCGCCCTGGCGATGAACCCCGCCCTCATCCTCGCCGATGAACCCACCGGCAATCTGGACACCAAATCCGCCGACCAGGTGTTTCAGATGATGCGCGAGGTCAACCGCGCCAACGGCACCACCTTCCTGCTCGTCACCCACAGCCCGGAACTGGCCAAGCGCTGCGACCGGATTGTGGAGGTGGTGGACGGCCGGATTACCCCAGCCGGTCCATAAACGCCCGCAAGGTCGGCGCCCATTTCGCCCAATCCGTGCCCGCCGCCAGATGGCCATGCTCGCTATCAATCTCGAAATAGCTCGCCTCCACCCCGGCCGCTGCAAACTGCGCCATCAAATCCGGCGCCAGCGACGGCGGAAACAGCACATCGGTGCGCGACAGCACATACAGCACCCGCGCCTTGAACTTCGAGATCAACGGCCGGGCATCGTACCGCGCCGCCGCGTCCCCCAGCACCAGCAACGAATGCGCATCGAAACTGCGCGCCCAACCCTCAGACCGCTTGCGGATTTCCGCATCAATCGCTGCCTTGTCCGGCAGCACGCCCGCCAACTCCTCCTCGGCGCCATATTGCCGCAGCGTCGCCTCGCGGATCGCCAGCATGCTCTCGAACACGCCGCCACGCTCGTAATAATGCCCGTCATTCCAGTTCGGGTGCTGCGACAGCCGGGCAACATTGCGCTCCCTGTTCACATCGCTCGGCGAGGTCGGGCCGGAAACCGAGGCCACAATCGCGTCCATCCACTCCGGATAATACCCCGCCCAGGCAAACGCCTGGAACCCGCCATAAGACGGGCCAACCACCGCCACCAGATGCCCAATCCCCAGGCTCTCCAGCAACTGCTTCTGCGCCGTCACAATATCCTTCAGCGTAATCACCGGAAAATCCGGCCCATACGGCTTGCCCGTCGCCGGGTTGATCGTCATCGGCGCCGTGCTGCCATAGGACGAGCCGAGCATGTTGGACGAAATCACGAAAAACCGGTCCGTATCCACCGCCTTGCCCGGCCCCACCAACCCGGACCAGGACCCTTCGCTGTTCGCCGTGCCCATCATCTGATGGCTGCTGGTATAGCCATGCGTCAGTAGCACCACATTGCTTTTATCCGCCGCCAACGTGCCCCGCGTCGCATACGCCAGCTTCGCCCCCGGCAGCACCCCGCCAAGCTCCAGCTGCAAATCGCCGATTTCGCCAATCAAGCTGTCCGTCATGGTCCGTTTCTCCATTTTGCCAAACTCTACAGCCTCAGCCCGGCAGGGGAAGGCCCCATGCAGATTTTAATGATGCTATATCGTAACAAATAGCCCGCAAAAACACCCGATCCTCTCACCCCCGTTTTAACGGCCACCAAGCATCCGGGATCGGCCCCGGCGACCAAGGCTTCAGCCGAACCTTCCTTACCCGAGGCTTCGGCGCCCGAGGCTTCCGCACCCGCACCACCACCGGTCCCACGGTCACCCCAAGCATCCGCCCGAGAGGCCGCAACACCCGCACCACCCCGGGCACCGCCGCGAGCAACGCCACCATCTCCGGCGCCTGCATCAGCGCCTGCAACTGCGACCCATACCCCGCCGCCTCCCAACCCAACGCCTTCACCAGCCAGGCCTTCCCCGCCGGCAACCGCACCCGAGGCACCGAAGCCACAGGCTCGCGCTTCGCCCGCACCACCGGCACAGCAGCCACCACCCGCACCCGCCCCATCCGCCGCACCGTCCGGTTCAACCACCCCCATAACGGCACAATCAACGCCATA